>NZ_LR027880.1:0-22500 GCF_900537995.1 Roseburia intestinalis L1-82
CCACAGTTATCCCCCGAAAATGTTAAAAAATGTGGGTTGAAGAATGCCGATTTTTAGCGGTTTCGCAAAGTTATCCCCAATTTGTGGATAACTTGTGGATATTTTATGGATAATCCACGGATAATCTGTTTATAAACAGGATAATCCCTTATATTTAGCGGTCTATAACTTTTTTCGACTTATTCACACATATTTTTTCCCTTCATGCAAATTTTTATTATTCAGGCTCTCTATTTTGCCCAAATTTGGGTTTTTTTGCATTCACCCTAACTTAAAATACCCTGTACAAACTTTTCATTGATAAAAGCAAAAAAATAGTGTAGGATAGAACTATGTAGGATTTTTTATCAGGAGCGTACAAATTTGGGCGTAAGCTCATATTTGTTATGCGCAAAATACAGCGCAAAAATGAGGATTAAAATGGATAAAATTTTAGAAAAATGGGACGAGATTCTCTCAACCGTCAAACATGAGCATGATATCAGTGATATTTCTTTTGATACCTGGATTCGCCCGCTCGAAGTTTACGGCGTCGAGGGCAGCACTTTATATATACTGGTTCCATCGGAACAGATGACCCTAAGCTATATTTCAAAAAAATATTATCTTCCTTTAAAGGTAACGATTGCAGAACTTACGGGGACAGAATACGAAATCAAGTTCATCCTGCCGGAACAGACAAAAAATATCCGCACCGGCAATAGCGGCGTACCGAAAAAAAATGCACTTTCCGAAAAGGCGGACAGATCAAATCTGAATCCGAACTATACATTCGACACGTTCGTCGTCGGCAGCAATAACCGTTTTGCACAGTCGGCGTCACTTGCCGTTGCTGAATCTCCGGGTGAAGCATACAATCCTCTCTATATTTATGGAGGACCGGGACTTGGGAAAACTCACCTTATGCATTCCATCGGTCATTTTATATTAGAGAGAAACCCGAACGCAAAAGTACTTTATGTTACATCCGAAGAATTTACCAACGAAGTAATCGAGTCAATTCGAAGTGGTAATGCTTCCGCTATGAACAAACTTCGTGAAAAGTATCGTACGATTGATGTATTAATGGTCGATGACGTTCAGTTTATCATCGGTAAGGAAAGTACACAGGAAGAATTTTTCCATACATTTAATGCACTCCACTCTGCCGGCAAGCAGATTATTTTAACATCCGATAAACCGCCAAAAGACATGGAAACCTTAGAAGACCGGATTCGTTCACGTTTCGAATGGGGTCTTATTGCTGATATCGGAACTCCAGACTACGAAACACGAATGGCTATCCTGCGAAGAAAAGTTGAAGCTGACGACATGAAACTCAGCGATGAGATTCTTAATTATATTGCAACTAACATTAAATCCAACATTCGTGAACTTGAAGGAGCTTTAAACAAACTTCTGGCATATTCCAATCTTGAAAAAACAGATATCACAATGGAAATTGCCATGAAAGAACTTCAGAATATTATTACACCGGACAAGCCAAGAGAGATCACGCCACAGCTTGTAATTGAAGTTGTCACCGAACATTTCAATATTTCGCTGGATCAGATGATCTCAAAAAACAGAAGTAACGAAATTGCCAGACCAAGACAGATTGCAATGTACCTCTGTAAGAATATGACAGATATACCGCTTGACTCGATCGGACAGTTACTTGGGGGAAGAGACCATTCCACCATTATTCATGGTATCAAAAAAATTGCCGATGAATACGAATCAAACGAAAATACACGCAATTTAATAGAAACTATCAAGAAAAAAATCAATCCTAACTAAAGTTATCAAGGTTTTTCGAAGTTATACACAAAAAATTGTTGATATCTTGTTAAATTAACGTGAATTCCGTATGGACAAGTCTCATTTTCATGTTTAAAACCTGTTTAAGACATTTATGAGCCTCATCCTCAATTCACATCATTTCAAGATAATTTCCGCATGGTTTTCACAGGGTTATACCACCTCAAATTTTTTTTAACCCCTTGAAAATTAAGGCTTTCTACGGTTATCAACTTATGAACAGCCTCTAAGACGACTACGGCGGATTTCTATTTATTTTTTTATGAACACGTTTTGGCGAGCCACTACGTTTCATCAGGAAGGAGTTATCTACAACATGAAATTAATTTGTTCTAAATCTAATCTGTTACATGGTGTTAATATTGTTTCAAAAGCAGTTCCTACCAGAACTACCATGGCGATCTTAGAATGTATTCTGATCGATGCTTCTGCAAACGAAATTAAACTTACTGCAAATGATATGGAACTTGGGATCGAAACAAAGATCGAAGGCGAGATTGCAGAACGTGGTGTAATCGCACTGGATGCAAAAATCTTTTCCGAGATTGTCCGTAAACTTCCAGACAGTGATGTTACGATCGAAACTGATGCATCCTTTAAAACAACTATTACATGTGAAAAAGCAAAATTTAACATTGTCGGTAAATCCGGTGATGATTTTTCCTATATTCCGTACATTGAACGTAACGAACCAATCGTTATGTCCCAGTTCACCTTAAAAGAAGTCATTCGCCAGACTATTTTCTCCATCGCTGACAATGACAACAACAAATTAATGACAGGTGAGTTGTTCGAGATCGAAGAAAACGATCTTAAGGTTGTCTCCCTCGACGGACACCGTATTTCGATTCGCAACATTGAATTAAAAAATAATTATTCTCACAAAAAAGTTGTCGTTCCCGGAAAAACACTTCAGGAAGTCAGCAAAATCCTTCCGGGTAGTGCAGAAGATGAAGTATCTATTTTCCTGACAGACAATCACATCGTTTTTGAGTTTGAAAATACGACAGTCGTTTCCCGTCTGATCGAAGGTGAATACTTCAAGATTGAACAGATGTTATCTTCTGATTACGAAACAAAAGTAAAAATAAACAAACGTGAGCTGTTAGACTGTATTGACCGTGCAACACTTCTTGTCAAAGAAGGTGATAAGAAACCGATCATCATGAACATCACAGATGGAACGATGGAATTAAAAATCAATTCCTTTATTGGTTCCATGAATGAAGATATCGATATTGCCAAAGAAGGAAAAGATATTTTAATTGGCTTTAATCCAAAGTTTTTCATTGATGCGCTGCGAGTAATCGATGAAGAAGAAGTAACACTTTACATGGTCAATCCGAAAGCACCATGTTTTATCAAGGATGATGAAGGTACATTTATTTATCTGATTCTTCCGGTTAACTTTAATGCAGCTGCAAACTAATTATTTTTATAGAATTTGAAATCTATGATTGATATTGCCCAAAGGGCGATAGAAAGGAATTCCATGATAGAGATTCAGATTAGAGAAACAGATGAATTTATAAAACTTGGACAGGCTTTGAAAAAAGCCGGACTTGTGGAATCCGGTGTTGATGCAAAATTTGTCATCCAGGATGGTCTGGTAAAAGTCAATGGTGAAACAGAACTTCAGCGTGGAAAAAAAATCCATGATGGTGATGTGATTTCCTATAACGGGGAAACGGTGAAAGTCTCAAAATGATCATTCAGTCCATTGAATTGAACAATTTCCGCAACTATGAAAATCTCCATATTTCATTTGATGAGGGAACCAATATTTTATTTGGCGATAATGCACAGGGAAAGACCAATATCCTGGAAGCTGCTTACTTAAGTGGAACTACAAAGTCCCACAAGGGAAGCAAAGACAAAGAGATGATCCGTTTTGGAACAAACGAAGCGCATCTTCGTACCATGGTTTTAAAAAACGGCAAACAATACCAGATCGACATGCATTTAAAACATAACCGTTCTAAGGGAATTGCCGTAAATAAGATACCGATGAAAAAAGCAAGTGAGCTTTTTGGAATTTTAAACATTGTATTTTTTTCGCCGGAAGATTTGAATATTATCAAAAACGGACCGTCCGAACGCAGACATTTTCTGGATGCAGAGTTATGTCAGCTAGATAAAATTTATTTATCTGACCTGTCAAATTACAATAAAATCTTAAATCAGCGCAATAAACTGTTGAAAGATATGGTTTACCGGCCTGAATTATCGGATACACTCCCGGTATGGGATATGCAGCTGGCTGATACCGGGAAAAAAATTATCAGACGGAGAGAAAAGTTTGTAAAAGAACTGAATGAGCTTGTTCATGAGATACACTATCGGATATCCGGCGGGAGAGAAGAACTTTTTCTTTCGTATGAGCCAAGTGTTTCTGCGGATCTGTTGGAACAGGAGTTAGAACGGGTGAAACTGCGAGACCTGAAACAGTGCCAGACATCCGTAGGGCCACACCGTGATGATCTGCTTTTTTCCATTGCAGGTGTTGATATCCGTAAATTTGGTTCACAGGGGCAGCAGAGAACCTCTGCACTCTCTTTGAAGTTATCCGAGATAGAGCTGGTGAGAAAATCAATTCATGATACTCCGGTACTTTTACTGGATGATGTTTTATCAGAGTTGGACAGCAATCGTCAGAATTATTTGTTAAACAGTATATGTGATACCCAGACAATTATTACCTGTACCGGTTTGGATGAATTTATCCGTAACAGGTTCGAAATCAATAAGGTTTTTGAGGTAATAAGTGGTCAGGTATTTGAAAAAGGTCAAGTTATAGAAAGGCAAGGTTAGCAGAATGGCAACAGAAAAAATTGAAAATCCAAATGAATACGGAGCTGACCAGATCCAGATTCTGGAAGGACTTGAAGCAGTTCGTAAAAGACCAGGTATGTATATCGGCAGTACATCGGCGAGAGGACTCCATCATTTGGTCTATGAGATTGTAGATAATGCCGTGGATGAGGCACTTGCCGGATATTGCAAAAACATAGAGGTTACCATCAACCCGGACAATTCCATTACAGTTGAAGATGACGGGCGTGGTATTCCGGTTGGAATGAATCATAAAGCTGGAAAATCAGCACTTGAGGTTGTATATACGGTTCTTCATGCAGGCGGAAAATTCGGCGGTGGAGGATATAAAGTATCCGGTGGCCTGCACGGAGTAGGTGCGTCAGTTGTAAATGCGCTTTCCACCAAACTTTGTGTTGAAGTATACAAAGAGGGACAGGTTTATTTCCAAAGTTACCATATCGGAAAACCGGACGAACCGGTCAAAGTAATCGGAACCTGTGATTCGGAAAAACACGGCACGAAGGTTACGTTCCATCCGGATCCTGAGATTTTCGAGGAGACCGTTTATGATTACGACACTTTAAAACAGCGTCTTCGTGAAACAGCATTTTTAACAAAAGGACTTCGCATTGTACTTACGGATACCAGAGAAGAATCGCATCATTGTCATGAGTTCCATTATGCCGGTGGTATCAAGGAATTTGTCACTTACTTAAACCGCAGCAAAGAGGCATTGTACCCGGATGTCATTTACTGTGAGGGAACCAGGGATGGTGTGTATGTCGAAGTTGCCATGCAGCACAATGATTCCTACAACGATGCGACCTACAGTTTTGTAAATAACATCATTACGCCGGAAGGTGGTACGCACCTCGCCGGATTCCGTAATGCGCTGACGAAAACATTTAATACTTACGCGAGAGCAAATAAGATTTTAAAAGATTCGGAACCAGCACTGACCGGTGACGATATCCGAGAGGGACTGACTGCGATCATCAGTATCAAGATTGAGGAGCCGCAGTTTGAGGGACAGACAAAACAGAAACTCGGAAACAGCGAGGCGCGTGGAGCAGTGGATTCCGTGGTAAGTGAGCAGCTCACATATTTCTTAGAGCAGAATCCTGCAGTTGCAAAGAGTATCTGTGAAAAATCTCTGCTTGCGCAGCGTGCGAGAGAGGCAGCGAGAAAAGCGCGTGACCTGACCAGAAGAAAAACAGCCTTGGAAGGTACTTCCTTACCTGGAAAACTTGCAGACTGTTCGGACAAAGATCCGAAAAACTGTGAGATCTTTATCGTCGAGGGAGATTCCGCGGGTGGTTCTGCAAAGACAGCAAGAAGCCGTGCAACACAGGCAATTCTTCCTTTGCGTGGTAAAATCCTGAACGTGGAAAAAGCGAGACTGGATAAAATTTACGGCAATGCCGAGATCAAAGCAATGATCACTGCATTTGGTACCGGAATTCATGAAGACTTTGATATTTCCAAGCTGCGTTATGACAAGATCATTATTATGACGGATGCCGATGTCGATGGTGCTCATATTGCGACACTGATGCTGACATTTTTATACCGTTTTATGCCGGAACTCATCAAGCAGGGGCATGTATATCTTGCAACTCCGCCGCTTTACAAGATTGAGAAAAATAAAAATATCTGGTATGCGTACGATGACGCTGAATTAAACAATATCCTGATTGAGATCGGACGTGATGGCAATAACAAAATCCAGCGTTACAAAGGACTTGGAGAGATGGATGCCGAGCAGCTCTGGGAGACGACTATGGATCCGGAAAAACGTATTTTAAAACGTGTCATGATCGATGAGGAAAATTCTTCGGAGATTGATGTGACATTTACGACTTTGATGGGTGACAAGGTAGAACCGAGACGTGAGTTTATCGAGGAAAATGCAAAGTATGTACAGAATCTGGATATTTAACAGATAGGTGCAGCCGGATTTTTAGAAGATGTGATCCGTTTGCAGAAGTTCGGATGACAGAGACGAGTTAGAAATGGAGAAGAAATCAGATGGATGATAAAATTTTTGATCAGATTCATGACGTCGATTTGAAAAAAACGATGGAAACATCCTATATCGATTATGCCATGAGTGTTATCGCGCAGCGTGCGCTCCCTGATGTAAGGGATGGTTTAAAACCGGTACAGCGCCGTGTGCTTTACTCAATGATAGAGCTGAACAATGGTCCGGATAAGCCGCATCGTAAATGTGCGCGTATCGTCGGTGATACGATGGGTAAATACCATCCGCACGGAGACAGTTCTATTTATGGAGCTCTTGTAAATATGGCACAGGAGTGGTCGACCAGATATCCGTTAGTTGACGGTCATGGAAACTTTGGTTCCGTGGACGGTGACGGCGCGGCTGCCATGCGATATACGGAGGCACGTCTCAGTAAAATTTCCATGGAAATGCTTGCCGATATTGGAAAAGACACCGTTGATTTCGTTCCAAACTTTGATGAGACGGAGAAAGAACCTACCGTTCTGCCATCCCGTTATCCGAACCTTTTAGTAAACGGAACTACCGGTATTGCCGTTGGTATGGCAACAAATATTCCGCCGCACAACCTGCGCGAAGTCATCAATGCCGTAGTAAAGATCATTGACAACAAAGTCGAGGAGGACCGCGATACCGATATCGAAGAATTACTCTCTATCGTCAAGGGACCGGACTTCCCTACCGGAGGCATGATTCTTGGAACAGCCGGGATTAATGAGGCTTACCGTACCGGACGTGGAAAAGTCCGTGTGCGTGCAATTACAGATATAGAACCAATGCAAAACGGCAAAAACCGTATCGTGGTAACCGAACTTCCGTACATGGTTAATAAAGCGAGACTGATCGAGAAGATCGCCGAGTTAGTCCGCGATAAAAAAGTGGATGGAATCACAGATCTGCGTGACGAGTCCGACCGTCAGGGTATGCGTATCTGTATCGAACTCCGCCGTGACGTCAATCCGAATGTCGTATTGAATTTACTTTACAAACATACACAGCTTCAGGATACTTTTGGCGTGATCATGTTAGCACTGGTAAATAACGAGCCGAAAGTTTTAAACCTCTACGACATGTTAAAGTATTACCTGATCCATCAGGAAGAGGTCGTTACCAGAAGAACCAAATACGAATTAAACAAAGCGGAAGAACGCGCCCACATTTTAGAGGGCTTGCTGATCGCACTTGACAATATCGATGAAGTCATCAGCATCATAAGGAGCAGCCAGAATACGCAGGAAGCAAAATCACGTTTGATGGAGCGTTTCTCCTTAAGCGATGCACAGTCACAGGCAATTGTAGATATGCGTCTGCGTGCACTGACAGGTCTGGAACGCGAAAAACTTGAGGCAGAGTATGCAGAGCTGATGGACCGCATTGCAGAATTGCGTGCTATTTTGGCAGATAAGAAAAAACTGCTCGGCGTGATCCGTACGGAGATTCTGCTGATTGCTGATAAATACGGCGACGACAGAAGAACATCCATTGGCTTTGACGAGTACGACATTTCCATGGAGGATCTGATTCCAGTAACAAACACTGTCATTACCATGACAAAATTAGGTTACATCAAGCGCATGAGCCTTGACAATTTCCGCGCACAGAACCGTGGCGGTAAGGGAATCAAGGGAATGGAGACGATCGATGACGATTACATCGAAGAACTTTTGATGACGACATCCCATCACTACATGATGTTCTTCACAAACACCGGACGTGTATACCGTATCAAGGCTTACGAGATCCCGGAGGCAAGCCGTACCGCGAGGGGAACTGCAATCGTAAACCTGCTCCAGCTCCAGCCGGGCGAGAAAATTACGGCAGTTATCCCGATCCGTGAATACACGGAAGGACATTTCCTGTTCATGGCGACAAAGAAAGGCATTGTGAAGAAAACACCGATTACCGACTATGCAAATGTCAGAAAGACAGGACTTGCTGCGATCAGTTTAAGGGAAGATGATGAGCTGATCGAGGTAAAAAAGACAGATAACAATCAGGATGTTTTCTTAGTGACGAAATATGGTCAGTGTATCCGGTTTAAAGAGACAGATGTAAGAAAAACAGGCCGTACTTCCATGGGAGTCATCGGTATGAATCTTACGGATGGGGATGAAGTTATCGGTATGCAGATGCAGTCCCAGGGGGATGCACTCATGATCGTTTCAGAAAAAGGTCTTGGAAAATGTACACTGATCTCCGAATTTACCACGCAGAACCGTGGCGGTAAGGGTGTAAAATGTTACAAGATCACCGAAAAGACTGGAAATATTGTCGGCGTGAAAGCGGTAAACCAGGACAATGAACTGATGCTGATCACCACCGAAGGAATTATTATCCGTATCAAAGTCAGTGATACAACGTTGCTCGGAAGAATTACTTCCGGTGTCAAACTCATCAACTTAGATGAGAATGTCACTGTGGCAAGTATCGCAAAAGTGCGTGAGGATAAGAGTCTGATCGACAATGCAGACACATCCGAACTGCTCAGTGAGGAGGAAGAAAAGGAAAGTGCAGCCATCGCTGCGGAAAATGCAAAAAAGGCATCTGTAGAAAATACAGAGACAGACGACGAGCTGATGAAAGAACTGTTAGAGCGCGCAGAGGCTGATGGTTCCGAGGATGAGGAAGAATAGATAACCGTATAGTGAAGAAAGGGCAGAAGCTGAATGGAAAAAACAGTGTATGAACTAATGCATGGCGAAAAGATAGTAGTAGACATTGGGACGAACGGAGTATGCACAGTTTTGGACAGGGCGTTTCTGCCCTTTTCAATTTATCTGGAGGATACAGCAGAAAATGATGATCTCGATATCCGCATGGATAACCTCACAAATTTTTATTACTGGTGTGCAACCCGTGTTCTGACACTTGACCGTGTCTATGCAAAGGAAATTTTAAACAGTATCGGGGCACTGCAGGCGCAGACCGACCGTGACCGTGCCAAAATAGCGCTGTCCTATCACTGTCTGTCACTGACTGATATTTTCTGGGTCAGGGAAAAAGGGGAGAATATCACATTTTCACAGATCAATCTTTTTGAAAATCATCTGGATAATGCACTTGTAGATATTTCCCTGCGCGGAAAACAGATGACCGTAGAGAACAGTTACCTGATCGCTGACGATCTCTCAACCAACGGTGTGTTTCCCAAAGCGTGGATCAGGGAGAAAAATTCGTTTGCACTTTTAAAAGATGGAAACATCAGGGCTGTGGAAAATGAAATCCTGTCAAGTAAGATCTGCCGCTGTTTTGACTGCAGACAGGTGCTCTATGAGGAAAGTATGTTTGACGGACAGAAAGTTTCAAAAAGCAGAATCATTACGTCGGTGGATTACAGCATGGTATCAATGGAGGCATTTGAGATCTATGCAGCAAATCATGACATTCACGTTATGGATTTCGTGTTAAAGCTGGATGCATATTCCTACTACATGATGAACCTGCTCGATTACCTGATTGGCAACACGGACCGCCACTGGGGAAACTGGGGATTTCTGGTGGACAACCGCACAAACCAGCCGGTACGCCTGTTTGACCTGATGGATCTCAACCAGACTTTTTTGGCATATGATACGCCAGATGGTGCAAACTGCATGACTACCGGAAACCGGAAAATGTCACAGCGTGAGGCTGCGGTGGAAGCAGTAAAAAATATCGGACTGAATCAGAAGGATGAGATCAAAGACGAGTGGTTCAAAGGCAGGGAAAAAGAGAGGGAGATGTTCTGGTGCAGATTTGGAATATTAAAGGAACAATGAAAAGCGTAAAAATCTGAAGTTGCAAAGAGCGTGGGTTATGGAACAATTTTAAGTGAACAAGATTACGAATTGTGGAAAATGAGGGAGCAGATTGAAAAATTTGTGGAAAACCATAAGGTAAAAACTGTTATGTGAGACTTTAGAAAAAATGGAAAAACAAAAAACTTTGTTGTATGATGAAATGAAGCAAAACAATTAAAATGGGGTAATGTAGAAAGGTGGTACAAGCATATGAACTTGACAGCAATTCAAAGCAAAGTCACAAGAGGAAATTATGTCAATGTAAAAAAATCTGTAATTTTATCTGCCGAAAAGGAACAGCCGGCGGAAAATAAAGTGACAGGGCAGCAGTCTGAAGTTACGCGTCCGGTACATACGATTGTTTCCGATTCATCCGCTGCAAATCCGGTCCGGGATAAACTGCAGTCTGAGAGTGAGCAGATTCAGGATGATGGAGTAAAAGATTTATTTCAGCAGATGGTAAATTCCTATAAAAATTTAAATCTGCATCTGGTTGAATCTGAGGAAGAATGCAAAGAGACCGAAGCAGCAAAAGACGGCGATCAGAATAAAAACAATATCATCAATGTAGATACAAAAGTCATTTTGTCTATGAAACAAAGCCAGGAATATGCAGAACGGGTTGATTATATTTTGCAGAATGCGAATGAAGTGACAAGCGGATTTATCGAAGATTGTATACAGCATGCAAAAGAACTTTCAAACGATGAGACAATCTGTACGGTAGGAAAAATTGAGACAAAGCTCATAGATGATGGTGGCAAACCGGCACTGGTCACATCCGTGCATTTTGAATATACATCGAAACATTCGGATGAAGTGAGGGAACACAGATGGGACGGAAATGTGGAAAACCTGAAAAAAGAATATATACAGAAAATAGCGGAAAAATTTGAGGACAGAATGGAAGAATTGTTAAGAGACAGGGAGGAAATATGAAAACCGGAAGAAGCAGAAAATATTATCTGATGGAAGCAGTTTTGATTCTGTTTAACATCTTGATCAATCTGATCATTTTTGCAGTTCCGCTCGCGGTAAATCAGATCATCAATGGAAAACTTGCACTGACGGATCGTGTGATAGCATTTATCATAGGGTTTATGCTGCTTGAGATTTGTATCCAGTTTGTCTATCTATTGATCGAGCTGCACATGCAAAAAGAGTACAAGAAAAATTTGTCGAAGGAAATTTACCAGAAAATCTATTCCATGAAATACGCATCAATCATAAAGTACGGTGCAACGTACCTGACGGAGCGGGCAGACTCGACGGTGCTCACATTGGCGAATCTGTATATTATGTCGGTCCCGATACTGACTGCAAAATCACTGGTTATTTTGTTGATTCTGTTATACTCCCTGACCATCAATATTTTTATTTTTCTGGTGATGCTGTTTATCTTGATACTCAATGTGGCTGGATTTTATATCCTGAATAAAAATTTACTGAAAAAATCAGCCGAGATGCAGCGGATTATTCCAAAGGAGCGAAAAGACATTTATCAGATCGCCAATCAGGTAGATTTTATCAAGCAGAATGAAGACAATACAAATCTGAATGACATACTTGAAAAACATTTAGAAATTATCGAACAGGAAAATAAAAGGGTAAATGTTTATGCGCGTGGGATGAGTGAAGTCATCGATTTTTTTAACATGTTCGCCCAAAACATTATTTTGATCGTGGTATTTTATATGTATCTGCAGGGGAATACAAAATTAAACAGCATTTTTACAATTTCGATTCTCATGTCGTATCTTTTACCTGCCATCTCAAATATTGTGAAGGTAAACCTGAATTTAAGAGAGGTAAAGGCAAGCCGGGAATTTTTACAGCTTGTGGAGGATGAGCAGGAACAGAGTGGAGATATAAAGATAGATCATATTGATGATGTCGCGGTCGATATGGAAAAACTTCAGACGATGGACGGGATCTTACTGGCAAAAGATATTCATATCCAGGCAAAAAAGGGAGATATCATTGGAATCGTGGGGGAGTCCGGTTGTGGAAAAACGACACTGATGAAAAGTATTTTAAAATTCTGGGATCAGAATACCGGAATTAAGATCAATGGAATCCCGCTGGAGAATATTGAAAACCATTCCCTTCGGAAACAAATGTCATTTTATTCGCAGAATGTGCCAATCATAACAGGTTCATTTTATGATAACTTAAACTTTGGGCGCAGGAAAATGGAACCGGAGGTATACCAGAACATTCGTTTTTTAGATAAATTTACAAAAGAACGTGATATCTTTACACCTTTTATTCTGGAAAATGGCAACAATCTGTCCGGCGGTGATAAACAAAGAATCGCACTGGCTAGAATGTATACCGAGGAGGCAGAGGTTCTGATTTTAGACGAACCGACAAGTTCACTGGATGAAACGACCGAAAAGGATATTTTAGATGGGATCAGCCACTGCCCGGATAAGATTATCTTTCTGATCACACATCGAAAAGAGAATTTGAGGTACTGTAATAAAATTTACCAGATCCGTGACAAAAGAATGGTAAGCGTGAAAAACGTTGATGAGTTATCAAAATAAGTCAGAACAAAAAAACAGGGTGGCAGCACCCTGTTTTTTTACCATCCACCGCCTAAAACCGACCACCTGCCGCAAATCAGTAGAAACCGTTCCAGACATTGCCTATAATGACATCAGAAAGGAGGAAGTGAGAAAATGCAAATAGAAATAAAACTCGACGAATCCTGCAAAGAACCCAAGATCATCATCCATACAGACAAGATGACCGAAGAAGTATCGCAGATCGTAAAGTTGCTGTCGGAGGAAAAACCGGAAGTCTTTGCGGCGATTCACGAGAATGGCGAAATCATTTTGTTAGAACAGACGGAAATAATACGGATCTATGCAGAAAATGACAGGGTATATGCAAAGACAAAAGACGGCAGCTACCGGTTAAAGGCAAGACTGTATGAGTTAGAGGAGAGACTTAACAAAAAAATGTTTATCCGCATCTCCAATTCGGAGATCATTAACCTGAAAGAAGTAAAAAAATTTGACTTAAGTTTTTCCGGGACGATCTGTGTTTCGATGTCAGACAAAACAGCAACGTATGTTTCAAGGCGTTACGTCAGAAAAATCAAACAGGTATTGGGATTATAGAAATGGTGGTGTGTGTGAAAAATATATTTTTCATACACAGGAATGGAGGTTATCATGAAAAAAAGAATTTTATGCAGAGCGCTTATAGGTGCGCCGATCGGTCTGGCAATCAGTACTGCAATCACAATTTTTTCTTCACTCATATACGGTGACGGAAATTATTATCCGGTTGTCCCGGCATTGGTGGAGCAGTGTGGAAATGAAATTAATGCGGTCGTGGCGCAGATGATCGCATCTTTACTGTATGGTGCGGTCTGGGCGGGCGCGTCCGTGATATGGGAGATGGATGACTGGAGCCTGCTGCGGCAGACAGTGACTCATCTGCTGGCAGGTTCGATTGCAACATTTCCGGTTGCATATCTGATGTATTGGATGAAACATAGCATTGCAGGGGTCGTTGTGTATTTTGCGATATTTATCGGAATCTATGTTGGAATCTGGATCACATTATACAGCAGGGCAAAGAGAGAGGTCACAAAGCTGAATGAAAAAGTAAGTTTACAAAACCGGTAAGAGATCTGTTTTTTATTGCAAAACACCGCTCCATTTGCAGGTATTTTTCTAAAAAAAGAAATGATACATTGAAGAAAATGAGAAACTTGCAGGAGGGGGACTGCTGTATGGAACACAGGTTCTTACAGCAGCAAGGCAGAAAATGGAGAAAAATATAAAATTTGAACAGAACACACCGCTGTGGGATAACAGTCTTTCGATAGAAGAACGTCTTGACTATCTGACAGGGGCAATGACGCTTGAAGAAAAAATACACTGTCTGACAACCGGATGCCCTGACATTCCGAGGCTTGGAATCCGGGCAACTTATATGGGCGGTGAGGCTGCACACGGGATTGAGGCGAGACATGACCAGGCATTTAATAAAGGGGAGCCGGAGCCGACCACAGCTTTCACTCAGCCGATCGGTATGAGTGCGAGTTTTGACAGGGAGCTGATCAGAGAATGTGGTCGCGCTGTCGGCGAGGAAGCCAGGGCTTTGTATACAAGAAATGGTGGAGGCGGGCTCTGCCGCTGGGCGCCAACGATTGATATGGAGCGCGATCCGAGATGGGGAAGGACGGAAGAGTCATACGGCGAAGATCCGTATCTGACCGGAGAGATGGCGGGCGCATATATCCGCGGTATGAGGGGCGAGGATCCTTTTTATATCCGTTGCGGGGCAACGCTGAAACATTTTTACGCAAACAATGTGGAGAAAGACCGCATTAAGATTTCATCTTCCGTAGACAGGAGAAATAAAAACGAATATTATTTAAAACCGTTCAAAAAGGCGATCATGGAGGGCGGCGCGGAGGCAGTCATGACCTCCTACAATGAGATCAACGGGATTCCGGCGATCGTCAATGACGAGGTGCGCCATGTCCTAAAAGGCACATATGGACTGCCCGGGCATGTTGTTTGTGACGGAGGCGATTTTTCACAGACGGTGAACGACCATCATTTTTATCAGACGCACGGGGAAACACTGGCAAATGGATTAAAGGCTGGTGTTGACTGTTTCACGGATGATGGAGAGATTGTTTATGCTGCGGCAAGGGAGGCATTAGATAACGGCTGGATCACGGAAAAAGATATTGATGAATCGGTGCGCAATTCGTTCCGGACAAGGATAAGGCTTGGCATGTTTGATAAAGAGGGCGACTGCCCGTATCAGAACATGGGCGAAGAATATATCAACAATGAGGAACACAAACAACTTGCGCGTAAAATGGCGGATGAGGCGGTTGTCCTTTTGAAAAATGAAAATGAAATTCTTCCGTTTGATGAAAATACAGTAAAAAATGTAGCAGTAGTAGGTCCACTCTCTGATGTGTGGTACAAGGACTGGTATTGTGGCATCCCTCCTTATGAGGTTACTGTCTTAGATGGAATCAGAGAAGCATTTCCAAATGCAAAGATCAGTCATGAAACCGGTTTGTCTGAAATCCGTATCCGCCTGGCGGATCAAACCAGTGATAAATGCTATGTGGGACTGGATGAGAATACCCGGTTAAAACTGGTAATAAAAGAGCAGGCAGAAACATTTATTTTGAATGACTGGGGCTGTGGCAGCATGACCCTGGTGGCAAAAAGCAACGGCAGATTTGTCACTTTAGAGGAGGATACAGATATCATCAAGGCAGACAAAAAAGAGGCGTTTGGCTGGTTTGTCCGTGAGTTGTGGAATTTGAAGTGGGAAAAAAGCAGTTTTACACTGGAAAGCTGGAATAAGAAGCAGGTAATTGTGGATAAAGATGGTCATTTTTCCATCTGCGTGGATAATCCGCCGGCAAGATTTGAGATAGAGATCGTAAAAGACGGGAAAACTGCTGCGGAGAAAACAGCAAAAGAAGCTGATCATGTGATAGCAGTCATTGGCTGCAATCCGGTCATCAACAGCAAAGAGGAAGTTGACCGCACCACGATTGTACTTCCGACGGAGCAGGAAGAACTGGTAAAACGGGTGGCAGCAGTGAATCCGAACACCATTGTGGCTTTGATCAGCAACTATCCGTATGCCATCGGTGAATTGGAGAAAAATGTTCCGGCGATCCTGCTGTCTGCATCGGGCAGTCAGGAACTTGGACACGGAATCGCAGATGTGCTGACCGGAAAAGCAGCAGCTGCGGGACGATTAAATATGACATGGTACCGTTCGGATGAAGATCTGCCGGATATGAACGACTATGATATCATTCAGGGAAAACGCACTTACCAGTATTTTGACAGAGAAGTGCTCTATCCGTTTGGATATGGTCTGACTTATGCAGCATTTTCCTACGAAAAAATGCAGATCAAAAAAGAACGCGGCTGTATCAAAGTGAGCTGTTTTATCAAAAATACTGGGGAAAGAAGTGCTGATGAAATAGTACAGCTTTATGTGCATAAAAAGGGTTCCCGTGTGCAGCGTCCGATCCGGCAGCTTGTTGGGTTTGAGCGCATTCATGATATTCAGCCCAAAGAAACCAGAAAGGTCACATTTATGGTACAGTTGTGGGAGTTAGAATACTATGATGTGATCTCAGAGCGCATGATCTTAGAAGACGGAACATATCAATTTATGGCAGGCGCGTCATCACAGGATATCCGCTTAGAACAGAGTATTGAAATTGATGGAACGCATGCCGGAAAAAGAAATCCGTTCCAGGCAACTGCTGCCGACTGTTATGATGCATATGACCACATGTTTTTACATCGGGGAATCAACGGTTCATCCTGTGTGATCCCTGGCTGTGCCGGAGATGACCCGGATGAGATGAAAGAACAGCCGGTGAGTGGAAAGTTAATTTATCATGATTTTGTATTCAGCA
This sequence comes from Roseburia intestinalis L1-82, assembly GCF_900537995.1. Lineage (NCBI taxonomy): Bacteria > Bacillati > Bacillota > Clostridia > Lachnospirales > Lachnospiraceae > Roseburia > Roseburia intestinalis. Next base: position 16,847 of record NZ_LR027880.1, read on the forward strand.
AAAAGCCGCTCAGGCTGAACATCACGTTAAAAGTATTAGAACCGGTCAAGGTGACTGTGACAGGGAAAAATGTCGCAACGGTCACTGCAGAGCCGGTGGACTGTTACCGGATGTTAGAGATGGATCTGCCGGAAAATTTTATTGAAACCGGAAAACCGGAAACCATTCAGATCCAGGTGGAGGGAAAATGTAAGATATCCAAATTTGTGTTTGCCTAATAAAAAATTCACAATTGAACCGTGCGCAGTGAAGTGTTATAGTATGTTCTGGATGATATTCCGTATACAGGAAATCATACCAGAACATATTTTTTATCAGAAAAAGAGAATAAAACCAGGAAAACCGCTTGTATCCGTCAGTCGACGGAATGAGACAGTCGCATGCTGCTTCACAAAACGGGGAGTGAAATCCGGTTCACATTTTGCTCCGCCAGACAAAGGGGGAAAATCCCCTGTCCGTCAGAGGAGGATTGCATGCAGATCAGTTTTATTGGCGCCGGGAAGGTCGGCGTGTCACTTGGAAAATATTTTATCAGTAAGGGCAGGAAAGTAGGAGGTTATTATAGTCTGAGCCCAAAGTCTGCCGCATGGGCGGCAAATTTTACAAACACAAAGCAATATCAAAGTATCGAAGAAATCATTAGCAGCAGCGACATGATCTTTTTTACCGTGCCCGATGATAAAATCGGGGAAGTATGGGAGGTGGCAAAACCGTATGCCCACGGTAAAATCATTGCACACTGCAGCGGGATTCACAGTTCAAACATCTTTTCTGATATAGATCGTACTGGTAGTATGGCCTATTCTATTCATCCACTCTGTGCCGTCAGTGACAGGGAAACATCCTGGCAGGCACTTGGTGACGTACTGTTCACCATTGAGGGGGATGAGCGAAATATCTCCAATATCCAGAACATGTTTGCGCAGATGGGAAACCGGACGTGTTTTATTTCTGCGGAAAACAAAATCAAATATCATGCAGCGGCATCTCTGGCATCGAACCACATGACAGCGGTATTTTTTATGGCGCAAAAACTATTCTTAGAGTGTGGTTTTTCAATGCAGCAGGCAAACGAGGAATTGTACCGGCTTGCAAAAGGCAATCTGGAAAATATCCACGCACAGGGATGTATTAATTCCCTGACCGGACCTGTGGAGCGCGGGGACAAAAATACCGTACAGAAACATATGGATGCATTAGATGCTGACATGAAAAATGCCTATCTGGAAAATGCAAAGCAGCTTTTAGAAATCGCAGAGCAGAAAAATCCGGACAGAGATTATGCGGCAATGAGAGAAATTCTCATGCCGACAGAGATTGGAGAACAGTGTGAAAAATAAGTTTTTTCACACGCAAGATTTGTGCTTACGCACAAACTTGACATGCGCAGAAAACAGCGCAGGATTGGAGAATGACAATGAAAAACACAGTAGTAACTTTGCAGAAGCAAAAAGACGAGCACGACAAAATTACAATGGTGACGGCTTACGATTACACGACCGCGAAGATCATGGATGAATCCGGCGTGAATACGATCTTAGTCGGGGATTCACTTGGCATGGTCATGCTTGGCTATGAGGATACGTTATCCGTGACCATGGAAGATATGATCCATCACACGGCAGCAGTGACCAGAGGTGCAAAAAATGCATTTGTTGTTGCAGATATGCCGTTTATGTCCTATCAGACTTCCGTCTATGATGCAGTGGTAAACGCTGGGCATCTGATGAAAGAGGGCAGGGCAAACGCAGTCAAATTAGAGGGCGGCGTGGAATTTGCCCCACATATCAAGGCAATCGCACAGGCATCAATCCCGGTTGTTGCACATCTTGGACTGACGCCGCAGTCGGTCAATGCGTTTGGCGGATTTAAAGTGCAGGGAAAAGACATTGAGGCGGCACAGAAGCTGATCGAGGATGCAAAAGCAGTCGAGGAGGCAGGCGCATGCATGGTCGTATTAGAATGTGTACCGGCAAAACTGGCAAAGAAAATCACGGAAATGCTGAAAGTTCCGACCATCGGTATCGGTGCAGGCGCAGACTGTGACGGACAGGTGCTTGTTTATCAGGATCTGCTTGCCATGTACGGGGATTTTCGTCCAAAATTCGTAAAAGTATTTGCAAATGTCGGGGATGCAATGCGTGAGGGAATGGCGGCATACATCAAAGAAACCAAAGAGGGAACCTTCCCTTCTGCAGAGCATTGTTTTAAAATAGACGATTCCGTGATCGAAAAATTATATTAGGAGGAACATACACATGAAAATCGTATCAACCATAAATGAAGTGAGAGAACAGGTAAAAGAATGGAAAAAAGAAGGGAATACGATCGGGTTTGTTCCGACCATGGGATATTTGCATGAAGGTCATGCGAGCCTTATCGATGCAGCACGTAAAAATAACGGCAAAGTAGTGGTCAGTATTTTTGTCAATCCGATCCAGTTCGGGCCAAACGAAGATTTAGACAGCTATCCGAGAGATTTAGAGCACGATGCAAAACTCTGTGAGGAACACGGCGTGGATCTGATCTTCCATCCGACACCAGAAGAAATGTATGGGGATAACTTCTACACCTTTGTGGATATGGATGTGCTCACAAAAGAACTCTGTGGATTAAGCAGGCCGGTTCACTTCCGCGGCGTTTGTACGGTCGTATCCAAACTGTTTAACATTGTGACTCCGGACAATGCATACTTCGGACAGAAGGATGCACAGCAGTTAGCAATCATCAAACGCATGGTAAAAGACTTAAATATGCCACTTTCCATCCACGGCTGCCCGATCATCCGTGAGGAGGATGGACTTGCAAAGAGCTCAAGAAATACATATCTTTCCCCGGAGGAGAGAAAAGCAGCACTCGTGCTGAGCCGCTCTGTTTTCCTTGGTGAAAAAATGGTGAAAGAGGGAGAACGCGACTGTAAAAAAGTCATCGCTGCAATGACTGAAGAAATCGAGAAAGAGCCGCTTGCGAAGATTGATTATGTCAAAATCGTAGACTTATCCACAATGCAGCAGATCGATACCATAGAGCACGGTATACTTGCAGCAATGGCAGTATACATCGGAAAAACCAGACTGATTGACAACTTTATGATCGAGGACTAGAAAAGAGGAAAAAATGACTATTTCAATGTTAAAAGGAAAAATCCACCGCGCGACCGTAACGCAGGCGGAGCTTGACTATGTGGGAAGCATTACCGTAGACATCCAGCTTTTAGAGGATGCCGGCATTTTTGAGTATGAGAAAGTGCAGATCGTGGATGTGAATAACGGTGCACGTTTTGAGACTTATACGATCGCAGGAGAGCGCGGCAGTGGAGTCATCTGTTTAAATGGTGCGGCAGCCCGCATGGTACAGACCAACGACAAAGTGATCATCATGGCATATGCAGATGTGACGCCGGAGGAAGCAAAACAGCAGAAACCGGTCGTTGTGTTTGTGGATGAAAACAACCACACCACGGAGATCACAAACTATGAACGTCACGGGGAGATATCGGCGATCCGTTAAAAAAATTTACTGTTTGAACAAATATGAAGGCTGTATTTAAAAAGGTTAAAGATACCTGAAATTCCAGAAACAGATGACCGGGAGCAAACGGTAACTGTTGAATCATAAAAAGCAATCAGTTATAATTATTTATAATTGATTGCTTTTTTAATCATGGAAACATATTTTTGTAGAACAGAATTTATTTTTGCAAAAAGATTTTTAATTACATGGAGGAAAATATGCCGCAGAACTGTTATGAACTCGTATGGATATTTATCATTTATGCCTTTATCGGCTGGTGTACGGAGGTTTCTTACGCTGCATTAGACCGTGGAATTTTCGTAAACCGTGGATTTTTAAACGGGCCGTACTGTCCGATCTATGGTTGTGGTGTTGTGATTGTCGTTGCGGTGCTCACTCCATTGAAAGACAATCTGCTGATATTGTTTATCGGGTCTTTTTTGCTGACCTCCATTCTGGAATATATTACTGGATATTTACTGGAAAAAGTATTTCATAACCAGTGGTGGGATTATTCTGACAAACCGTTTAATATTCACGGTTATGTCTGTCTGAAATTTTCGATTTACTGGGGACTGGCATGTACTTTCATCATGGATGTGCTGCACCCGATCATTTATAAAGGAATCACACTGATGCCGCATATTGTCGGAATGATTTTAATTTGCATTATCATGACCGTATTTTTTGTGGACTGTGGCATTACCGTAGCAACGATCCTGAAATTCAATAAACGGCTCAAAATTATGGATGAGATGGCAGAACGTATCCATAAACTTTCCGATGAGATCGGAGAAAACATTTATGAAAACGTGACGGACATCGTGGAAAAATCAGAAGAGTTCCAGGAAACACATGCCGAACTGTTAGATAAATTAGCGGAGACAACCGGAGCTGCGAAGGATAAGATTGCCGAAACAACCGGAACTGCTAAAAATAAAATTACCGGCACAACAGAAACAGCCAGAGAAAAAATCGCCGAGACGACCGGAACTGCAAAAGAGAAGATCACAGATACCGCTGCAAATGCAAAACTTGCAATTTCAGAAAATATCATGGAAGCAAAGAGCAGTTTCGAGGCAAAGAAAAATGCCTGGACTGAAAAATCGGAAGAGTGGAAGAAAAACCGCGAAAAACAAAAAGCGGAGCTTTCCGAACTCTCTGAGAAATACGAACATCTTTTTGAAGAAAAAAACTTTGGCTTTCAGCGTTTGATGAAAGCATTCCCGGATATGAAGTCAAGAGAAAATGATAAGACTTTGACGGAATTTAAAAAACACTTTCGTTTAGACAAGCCGGAACAAAAATAAAACAGATGCGCAGCGGGCAGCAGTGGACGCAGAAATGGAGAAAACATGATCAGAACAGTCGATACAAAAATAATTACAGAAAATGTCAAAGAGATGTGCATTGAAGCAAACCATTATCTTTCCAAAGATATGGATATTGCAATGAAAAATGCGGTTACAACGGAAAAATCCGAACTTGGCAGGAAAATATTAAATCAGCTTCAGGATAACTTAAAGATTGCGGATGAAGAGATGATACCGATCTGTCAGGATACCGGAATGGCAGTTATCTTTTTGGAAGTGGGGCAGGATGTTCATTTTGAGGGAGAGGCGATTGAGGATGCCATCAACGAGGGCGTGCGTCAGGGTTACACGGAAGGCTATTTGCGGAAATCCGTTGTGAAAGATCCTCTGATCCGTGAAAATACGAAGGACAATACCCCGGCGGTTATCCATTATTCCATCGTTCCGGGGGATAAAGTAAAGATTACCATTGCACCAAAAGGATTTGGAAGTGAGAACATGAGCCGTGTCTTCATGCTAAAACCGGCGGATGGTATCGAGGGAGTAAAAGATGCTGTATTGACAGCCGTAAAAGATGCGGGGCCGAATGCATGTCCGCCTATGGTTGTGGGAGTCGGGATCGGTGGAACATTTGAAAAATGTGCAATCCTTGCCAAAAAGGCGCTGACACGACCGGTCGGGGAACATTCCGATATTCCTTATGTCAAAGACATGGAAGAAGAACTGTTAGGAAAAATCAACCGGCTTGGTATTGGACCGGGAGGATTTGGCGGTACGACAACAGCACTTGCCGTCAATATCAATACCTATCCGACCCATATCGCGGGA
>NZ_LR027880.1:27500-200000 GCF_900537995.1 Roseburia intestinalis L1-82
ACCATGGTGCGTGCACCGTGGGGTTCGGACCGCATAATTGATTCGTTGATCCTAGCAGAAAGGTTTTGGGAAAGCCTGCCAGAGAGGGTGAAAGCCCCGTAAGCGAAAGGAAAGACGACATGGCGGGATCCAGAGTACATCGAGACACGAGAAACCTTGATGGAATGAGCGGGGACCACCCCGTAAGCCTAAATACTACTTAGTGACCGATAGCGCATAGTACTGTGAAGGAAAGGTGAAAAGGACCCCGGGAGGGGAGTGAAAGAGAACCTGAAACCCTGTGTTTACAAGCTGTGGAACATCTTTAAATGATGAACCGCGTACTTTTTGTAGAACGGTCCGGCGAGTTACGCGTGCCGGCAAGGTTAAGCACTTAAGGTGTGGAGCCGAAGAGAAATCGAGTCTGAACAGGGCGTTCAGTCAGCACGCGTAGACCCGAAACCGGGTGATCTACCCATGTCCAGGTTGAAGTTGCCGTAAAAGGCAATGGAGGACCGAACGCACATCCGTTGAAAAGGGTGGCGATGAGGTGTGGGTAGGGGAGAAATTCCAATCGAACCCGGAGATAGCTGGTTCTCCTCGAAATAGCTTTAGGGCTAGCCTCATTTTAGTCTTATGGAGGTAGAGCACTGAATTTCCGCGGGGGCGTCAAAGCTTACCAAAGAATATCAAACTCCGAATGCCATGTAGATGATGAATGGGAGTCAGACTGCACGAGATAAGTTGGGTGGTCAAAAGGGAAAGAGCCCAGACCTACAGCTAAGGTCCCAAAGTGCGTGTTAAGTGGAAAAGGATGTGGGATTTCAAAGACAACCAGGATGTTGGCTCAGAAGCAGCCATACATTCAAAGAGTGCGTAACAGCTCACTGGTCGAGAGGTCCTGCGCCGAAAATGTCCGGGGCTGAAACACGACACCGAAGCTTAGGAATCACATAGTGATTGGTAGAGGAGCATTCTTAAGACCGACGAAGCTGTACCGGAAGGAGCAGTGGAGGGATAAGAAGAGAGAATGCCGGAATGAGTAGCGAGAGGAAGGTGGGAATCCTTCCGGCCGAATATCTAAGGTTTCCAGAGTAAAGCTGATCTGCTCTGGGTAAGTCGGGGCCTAAGGAGAGGTCGAAAGACGTATCCGATGGACAACAGGTTTAGATTCCTGTACCACATATAAACAGAACTGTGGGGACGCATGTGGAAAGCATAAGCCGGGAATGGAAATACCGGTACAAACGGAAGAGGCGTCAGGCTGGCAAATCCGCCTGGCAAGCCAAAGACGTGATGTGGAGCGAAATAAAAGTAGCGAAGTATGTGAGCCATGTGCCGAGAAAAGCCGCTATCGTTTTATATGTGCCCGTACCGTAAACCGACACAGGTGGATGAGGAGAGAATCCTAAGGCCGACGGAAGAAGCATTGTTAAGGAACTCGGCAAAATGACCCCGTAACTTCGGGAGAAGGGGTGCCCACTTCAGGGTGGGCCGCAGAGAATAGGCTCAAGCAACTGTTTAGCAAAAACACAGGTCTATGCGAAACCGTAAGGTGAAGTATATGGGCTGACGCCTGCCCGGTGCTGGAAGGTTAAGAGGAGAGGTTAGTCGCAAGATGAAGCTTTGAATTTAAGCCCCAGTAAACGGCGGCCGTAACTATAACGGTCCTAAGGTAGCGAAATTCCTTGTCGGGTAAGTTCCGACCCGCACGAAAGGCGTAATGATTTGAGCACTGTCTCGACAATGCATCCGGTGAAATTGAAGTACCAGTGAAGATGCTGGTTACCCGCGCCAGGACGGAAAGACCCCATGGAGCTTTACTCCAGTTTGGTACTGGGATTCGGTACTGCATGTACAGGATAGGTGGGAGACTGAGAAATTGGAACGCCAGTTTCAATGGAGTCACTGTTGGGATACCACCCCTGCAGTATTGGGTTTCTAACCAGCCGCTGTGATCCAGCGGTGGGACAATGCCAGGCGGGGAGTTTGACTGGGGCGGTCGCCTCCGAAAGGGTATCGGAGGCGCTCAAAGGTTCCCTCAGAATGGTCGGAAACCATTTTAAGAGTGCAAAGGCAGAAGGGAGCTTGACTGCGACACCGACGGGTGGAGCAGGTACGAAAGTAGGACTTAGTGATCCGGTGGCATAAAGTGGGATTGCCATCGCTCAACGGATAAAAGCTACCCTGGGGATAACAGGCTTATCACTCCCAAGAGTTCACATCGACGGAGTGGTTTGGCACCTCGATGTCGGCTCATCGCATCCTGGGGCTGTAGCAGGTCCCAAGGGTTGGGCTGTTCGCCCATTAAAGCGGTACGCGAGCTGGGTTCAGAACGTCGTGAGACAGTTCGGTCCCTATCCGGCGCGGGCGGAGGATATTTGAGAGGAGCTGTCCTTAGTACGAGAGGACCGGGATGGACGGACCACTGGTGTATCTGCTGTCGACCAACGGCATGGCAGAGTAGCCAAGTCCGGAAGGGATAAACGCTGAAGGCATCTAAGCGTGAAGCCCCCCTCAAGATGAGATATCCCTTCCATAAGGAAGTAAGATCCCTTGAAGAGTACAAGGTAGATAGGGCAGAGGTGGAAGCATGGTAACATGTGGAGCTGACTGTTACTAATCGATCGAGGGCTTGACCAAATAGCGAACGATGTTCGCATTGGAAGTTGCTTTGCAACTTCACAGTTGGTTGACGGAGTTCTGTATGAAGTTTTGAAGGTATCCACATACAATGCATATGATATAAATGACGTATCAAATACGTCGTTTTGTTATATATTTCATATTCCTCGATAGCTCAGTTGGTAGAGCACGCGGCTGTTAACCGCGCTGTCGTAGGTTCGAGTCCTACTCGGGGAGTTTTTTTATCCGGTAAATCATAGTTTTTGTTAATACGGATGATACTCCGGCTCCGTGGTCAAGCGGTTAAGACATCGCCCTTTCACGGCGGTAACACGGGTTCGATTCCCGTCGGAGTCATTAAAAATATTATATGGCGACATAGCCAAGCGGTAAGGCACGGGTCTGCAACACCCTTATCATCGGTTCGATTCCGATTGTCGCCTCTGAAAATAGAAGGCTTTAGGTTTTTCCTAAAGTCTTTTGTTGTATTCGTAATTAGAAAGAAACAAAAAAGGCAATAAAAAGTATAAATTTACAAAAATTGACTTTTTAAAATCTATTTTTTGTGATATTCTAGTATATATTTTAAAAATATTACATGGGGAAGAGGCAGAATATTCTGCTCGAAAGGGTTAGTATTATGGCCAATAAGAAGATGAAAACAGCTGTGAAAAGTGTAAAAAAGCAAAGGACAAAAAAAGCTTTAAAACGCACAAAAGTGCAAAGCATGGAGAATAAAAAAGGTGTATTGTTCAGTATACGTGCGAAGATTTTTTTATGTTTTCTGGTACCGATTCTGTTTTTAATTTTGGTTGGGGTATTTTCTTATAAAAAAGCAGCCGCAGGTATGTATGATACATTCCGGGATTCCAATGAACAGACCATTAATATGGCAAACCAATATCTAGACGTAAGTAACTCGTTTATTGAAGCTGAAGCATTAAAGTATGCATTCCAATCGGATCTGGGAAAATACATGATAGGGTTGTATGAAACAGATGCGGTTCAGAGAAAAACGGTTATTAACAGCGTTGGATCAAGTATTCGTGCGTCTCAGGCAGGAAATGACTTTATCAGTAATATACATATTGTGACAGAAGAAGATGTCCAGATGTTATCCACAAAGGCAGGCGGAACAGTGATGGGTATCTACAAAGATTATAAGAATGAAATGCTGGGATATTCTGATAATGGAAAAAAAATACCGGAATGGGTTGATTACCATAATACATTAGATGATACACTTGGTTTAAAACAGTCAGATTATATTATGGCATATCAGACGACACCACAGTCAGGTAAAGGATTTATCGTTATCGATATCAAGGCATCTGCAATTAAACAGTTCCTTGACAGTCTTGACATGGGGGAAGGCAGCATTATTGGTTTTGTAACCCAGTCGGGAAGAGAGATTATTTCAGAAAAACTTCCGGATGGTCAGGAAAGTACAAGAGCAGATGGAGAAACTGTATTTTATGGACAGGATTTCTTTAATAATCTTGAAGATCAGCAGACCACGAAAGAAGTCAGCATAAACGGAAAAAGTTATCTGTTCTTTTACAGCAGGATGGAGCGTACAAATGCTGCTGTATGTGCACTTGTACCAATGGAGATCGTTAATGGACAGGCAGATGATATCCGCAATGTGACGATTGCAGTCGTACTGATTGCGTGCGTTGTTGCAGTGCTGATTGGCATTATCATCAGTACCGGAATCCAGAAAAATATGAAACGCATTTCCGGCAGACTTGAAGAGGTTGCAGAGGGAAATCTTACAACAAAAGTCAGCGTAAAAGGTCATGATGAATTTAATAACCTTGCAGTGGTTGCAAATCATATGATTAATAATAATAAAAAGCTTGTCCAAAAGGTAAGCGGAGCAACCGATACATTAGAGTCATCGGCACAGGAAGTACGTCAGGCATCGAATGTTATGAAAGATTATTCCGTGAATATCATTCAGGCAATTGATGAGATCAATGATGGTATTACAAAACAGTCCGAACATGCAGAGGAATGTGTAAGAAAAACAGATACGCTTTCTGAAGAGATCCAGAATGTCAGCAGTATTGCAGGTCAGGTTGAAGGATTGGTTTCTGAAGCTGAAAATATGATCAATCATGGTATGCAGATGGTTCAGACTCTGGGCGAACGAGCAACAAAGACAACAGATGTAACAATCAAAGTTGAGACCAGTATTGAGGAGCTCAAAAAAGAATCTGAGATTATCAACGAGTTTGTAGAGACAATTACAGATATTTCAGAACAGACAAATCTGCTTTCCTTAAATGCTTCCATCGAAGCTGCAAGAGCAGGAGAAGCAGGAAGAGGATTTGCAGTGGTTGCAGAGGAAATCAGGAAACTTGCAGATCATTCTGCAGAGGCAGCCGGAGAAATTCAGAACAATGTAACTCATATCACAGATCAGACTGTAAACAGCGTAGAAAATGCAAAACAGGCACGGGATATGGTTGCACTTCAGACAGAGGCAGTGCAGGAAGTAGTTGGAGTGTTTGATGATATGAACCAATGCATGCAGAAACTGTTTGATGCGTTAAAAGAAATCGTATCCAGTACAGAGCAGGCGGATAAAGAGCGTGAAGATACTCTGGCAGCAGTAAAGAATATTTCGGATATTATTGCAGAAACAGCAGAGGGAACAAAACTGGTTCAGAGTGTTGCTGCAAAACTGCAGGAGAATGTAGATACCATGAATCAGACGGCTCAGTCACTGGGTGATAATATGAATGATCTGAAATCGGAGATTTCTGTATTTAAAACAGAATAATAAATAAGTAGAACATCAATTAAAAAGGTCAAATGACAAAGTGAATTCCGGTTTGTCAAAGTAAATGTCTGGTTGATCCCTGTCCGCATGTCGGACGGGGATTTTCCTGTTTTTTTTGCCTTAGTAAATTCCACCCGTATGAGTAGGCCTATGCAGCTGTGTCCCGGTTTGTCATGTCAGTTAAAAGAATTCATCTTTGGAGAGAAAGCAGTGGTGCTGTTCATCCCAAAGAAGCTCTGTGTCAGAGCCTTTCCAGTAGTCCCATGGACCGTTGGAATAGCCAAATCTGATGCGAAAAGCCTGCAGGTAGTTCAGGGGCATTCCGTCAGAATTCATGTAGTTCCATGGATTTGATTCGACTTCATTGCCTTTATGAACCCACTTTCGGAGACACCGTCGTTCTCTTAGCGTCATGGGAACGGCTTCTTCCATCTCCTGTAAGGCGACTAAATTAACCTGGTAATCAATGGAATCCTTATCTACTCTCATGGCTGCCCTCTTTGTGAAAAATGGATCGATTGAGTGTCACGTCCTGGGGAGGAACTTTGTGGCACCCAAGAAGATCCAGAATCTCCTGTCCATAGAGAAAAGAAAATACATCATAAGGGCATTTATTTCCCAGACTTTCCCGGCTGTAAGAGTTGATATGATCCATCATGAGACGGATATCCTCCTGCGAATAGGGAGCAAGGTCAGTTCTTTTCGGAAGAAAACAGCGTATAAATTCATGGTTACGTTCCGCAGAGCCCTTTTGATAAGGAGCGCTCGGATCACAATAAAAAATACGGGAGCGCAGATTTCCCTGCCGGTCGTATTCGATTGCTTTCGGATTTGAAAATTCGGTGCCGTTATCTGCAAGACAGACTTTAAACAGTGAGCAGAAACGGTCCGGACGCAGTTCAAAGTAAAGCCGTTCAAAGATATCGATCACGGACTGGGAATCATTGTGATCACGGAGAAAAGCAAGCATAAGTTCTGCTTTTACGAAGTGAATGGTAAGAAGGACCTTGTTGCCCTTTTTCCCTTCCACAGGATCCAGCTGGGTGATAGCGAGATCAGGATATTCCAGAAGATATCCCTTAAAGTCCTCGTAAGTGCGTCCAATCAGGCAGGCTTTGTCGACTTTCAGGTGGCACTCCACTTTGCGCGCATTGTAGCGTACTTTCCTTGGAAGATCGATATTCATGGCTGAGATGATGCGTGCATCGATCAGCCGGTAAATGGTTCTTTCACTTACCGTAAGATAATCCGCATTGGTTGCGCAGATGTGATGTGGAGACTGGTTTTGACGGATCAGAGGAGAAATGAATTCATCAAGATAACGGATCTCATCTTCGGAATAAGAAAGACCGGTGCGGGATTCCGAAAGAATATCACGGTATTCCCGGTGGGCAAAGTCAGCTATATATAGCCGTTTTTCCAGACTACATACAGAGCGTTTTCCACAGCCGTTACAGACATAGGGCGGCTTTAGAAGACGTCTGCAGGTTTTTTTTTCGAAATCCTTACAGAAAGCATTGCACATGGAACAGCGCCTGCATAAGGTATACTTTCTGGAAGCATGGCATTCTGTGCAGATATGGGATTTCAGACAGGAAACACGTTTGACGCAAGCGTTATAGGTAAGATGATAAGCCCCCACTTTACGGTACTGGAGATGGTTTCGAACCTCCTTTGAAATTGTAATAGGTCATCAGCAGATCGTTCAGCATGGGCGGCTGCGGCTTGGAGAGTTCTTCCTTAACCGCTTTCAGCCATTTCAGCAAAGAGGCGATTTTATTCTTTGCTTCCCGCAGCATGGCGTTGGTTTTGCGAACCCAGCGGTTGAAGTCGCCCTTGTCGGTACGGATGCCCTTCGCTTCCATCGCGCGGACAGGCGGTCCCTCGTGGACGGTAGGAATCTGCTCGATGCCTTGCCGCTCATAGCTGCGGTGGTCGATCCGGCAATCCAAACCTTTCTCCGCAAACTTCTGATTGCACAGATCAGCCCACGCCTGCCGCCATTCTTCCAACGTCTCTGGCTTGCCCCAATCGGTGGTTGGCACAGCGTTGAACACATAGTTTCCTGCTTCGTCCCGGATGCGATCCCCATGCTCGTCCAGCAGATATTCCCGCCGCTGCTTGTTGCCCCATCTGCCGTGTTCGTCCAAAGGACGAATGGGACACATGACATGAAAGTGCGGATTGGAAATGCTGGCGTCCTCTTTGTCTGGCGAGTGAACGGCAAAGTCCACCATCATGCCCCGGCTCACAAAATTCTCCAACAAAAATTGCCTTGCCAGAGCGATGTTCTCCTGCATGGAAAACTCGTTCTGCAAGGCAATGTCAAAGCTGTACGCAAGCTGCGCTTTCTTTCCGCGCTCGGCTTTCTCCACGGCGTTCCAGAGTGTTTCATGGTCTGCATACTCTGGCGGCGCATGGGACGGCAGCAGGATTTCCGAGCAGATCACGCCGCCTTTGCGGGTGTAGTCGCTGATCTCGACGTAGTATTCGCTGTGCAGCTTTTCCCCGGCACGGTAGGCGGCAGACGCAATAGCGGATTGCCCTGCGCCGCGCTTGATCTGCGTTACATGAAAATGGAATAGCGCGATACTCAGCACCCCTCTTTCTGTTCAGTCCGGTTGTGTTCGTTGACCGCTTCCATGAGCAGACATTTGACCTCCGGCAGGTCAAATGTCTTTTCGGCAAAGGCATAAAACTCAGCGCGTGTCAACAGCTTCGTCAGCGGAGCGATGCTTTCCATATCCGCACTGCGGACGATCAGGTTGTGTGCGCGTTTGGTTCGGTCGCCGCGCTCATAGTAGGCGATTCGGTTTTCCAGACGCTGCTTCTTGTGCTGCTCCTGTGCAAGCTGCTGCTCAATTTTTTCTTTCTCGGCATTCAGCTCGGCAAGGTTTTTCTGTTTAGGCATTGTGTGACCTCCTTCGAAATTAGTGAAATAGTTGTTCAGACTTTGCGGCGGAAATTGTCTGCGTCAGCAGATTGTTTCCGCTGCGAAGTGGGCAGGGATAGATGCGCAAGCATCGCAAGGGGTGCAGCCACTTGTACGGAGCAACGCGACGCAAAACAGCCCGGACACGCAACTGTCTGGGCGATAGGCTCCGCAGGACGCACATACTCCCGTCAGGAGAGTATAGAAGTGCGCCCTTAGTCCCGGTGGGACTTTCGGGATATTCTCGGTTCGTCAGCTTTTCTTTCGCTGCCAGACGATCTCATACCCCAGCGCATCGGCAAGCTGAACGGCTTCAACATAGCGCAGGGACTCCCGTTGGAGCTTATTGGATAGGTTGGATACGCTGTCAGACCAGCCGTGTTCGTCATGCAACAGATCGACCACCTCCTGCATGGTCATTCCCTGACGGACGATGTACGACTTGCTCTCATTTCTCAGATTGGATTTCATCAATTTTTACCTCCATAATTTCGTGTAGTGTGGTTTCGTATCGGTGATGCTGGTGTGCGGGGAGATGAAAAATCTGCCATGCCGCAAATCCGCTCAAATTTCCGTTTGTGATGCCCTGTACGCAGCAGCCCCCTATCGGCTTCATCGTTCTGCGAGAGGTCATGCGGAACGGCAGGATATGCCGCAGTCCGGTGCAGCAGCTTCACGCTTTGGTAAATCACCGGGCGGTGCATTGCATTCGGCTTGCGGTGAAAATTTCCATGAATTTCACAAGGATTGACTTCAATGTGCCGTTTTTGGCATCCTACCGGCACTCTGTAGATAGCGGAATTACGGCATTTTGCTGTGTACATACGTACCGGCGGTGCAGGGCAGGCAGCATTTCACGGCATGGGCAGACTTGTTCACGATTGGGTGCGCGTCAGCTTTCCGGTACATACGTACATAGCGATTTGCCCCAATTCTCAGATATACGGGGACTGATCAGCGGCTCGATGCCCAGATACCCCCACACTCTGCGCCCGGTGGCATTCGTGACGGTGTTCGTATGCTCCAGATTGTACGTTTTTAGATTCCGCATCAGAAAATCACTGAACGAGCGCTGCCGAATGGGTGTCAGCCCATTCTCATCACACCAGATTCCATAAATGGCATACAGCTCCTTGGAGGTGACGGACATATCCGCTTTCAGCCGTATATAGCCGGTGGACTCCATAAAGTCGATGGCGTTGTTCGCGTCGCGCTTGACATACTTCCGGTTGTTCAGCGTCCGGAGACTTTCCGTGAAACGGAAGTTGTTTGCCGCCAGCCGCTGTAAGCCCTCAAATGCCCAGAGAAAAATGCCCTCGATCTCAAGTTTCATCTTCTCGGCAATGTCGGGATCATCCACACGATCAGCAGGCTTCTCTTTTGTGGTCAGGATCAGTTGACGGCGGTAAAAACCGTTGCTGCGGTCGTAGAGGGATTGCAAATCGCCGTTGGAGAACGCCAGTAGGCGGGCGTACATCCACCCCTGATAGCTCTGGACGCTTTTGCGTTCCAAATCCATCTTGCCCTGTGCGGTAACAATGGATTTGACATAGTTGGTCTGCTTCAGCACCTCCATTTTCATATCGTCATCCACAAGAAGATGAATGTGTTCCAGATCGGCGCGGGCAAACCGGTTGTCGGAAATTTTGGCGATGCTGCCGTCTTTCATATTGCAGCCAAACAGACGCGCCAGCACAGGACCGATCTGCGATTTTCCCTCGCCGCCCTCGCCCTTGAGGATCATCATGCGCTGCCCTTTGGTGCTGGGAATGAGGCAATAGCCGATATACTCCTGAAAGGTTGGGATGTCCTCCGGGTAGAGTAGGTCGGAAAGAAACCGAAGCCAGACAACCGGCTTTCCTGCCTGCGGATTGTAGTCGATGGGAAACCGGCTGCGCACGATCTCAGACCGTCCCGCAAGAAAGCTGCCGTCGATGCGGAGCGTCCCGTTCTGCACATGAATCTCATCCGGCTTCGGCGGGAAGCTCTCTGCATGAGCCGCCAGCTTCATGATCTCCACGATATTGGAAATGGTGCGCGGAATGTTCTTTGCGGCGTAGCACTCCAACTCGGCGTAGATTTTTTCTTTCAGCAGCAGCGGGTCTGTCAGCCGTCCGTCCGGTGTGAAAAATGCGTTGTCCGCATAGATGAGCTTGTTCTTTGACAGAAATTCCCGGCAAAAAGCCGCCTCATTAACATCCTTGCCATCGAACCATGCTGGAAAATCCAACCCGGCATACTTCTTGTTCACGCTGCATCCCTCCCATTGATTTTTTCCTTGAGCTTGTCCAACCGACCGTCTACAAGCAGATAATTGACAACTTCGGCACGTTCATAGGAATCCCCGAAAGCAAGAATATCCAAGTAATATTCCGCCTCGTCCAGCTTGTGACAGGCTTCCTCAAATCGTTCATCCGGTGCTTCTGCTTTCTGTCTGCGTTTTTCAAGAACTTCCTTTGTCGGCGGCTGGTTTGCATCAACGCCGAAGTCTGCCGCAAGACGCTGGGCGGCTTCGTAAAGCGGCAGATCAAAAAAGTTCGCGGCAAAGTCGATCACATCCCCATGTGCGCCGCAGGCAAAACAATAAAAGTGGTCGTCTGCCACATACAGGCTGGGATGCCGGTCGTTGTGAAACGGGCAGAGGGCTTTGCCCTGCCGGTTGATAGATACCCCGTACCGTTCCGCAGCTTCCCGACAGTTCACGCCATATTTGACGTTTTGAAAAAGGTTCATGCTGTATCCTCCGTAAAATAGATTCAAGAGGCTGTTTCTTCACCTCTCTGTCTGTTTTATGTTCAGATTCTTTGCGGACAGGCGGATGGCATGACAAGTTCATTTCAAAAAACATGACAGGAGTAAGCGCATGGCTACACCAATCATTGACCACAATCTGCTGACGCTGGACTACTGGCAGGACAGTGTGACCTACGAGGGCAAAACCGTACCCGGCGGCACCATTGGCTGTGAAGCTCTGAACATCCCGGATACGCTGAGGGAAAAGCTGGCACAGGCAAGTATTCCCTTGCAGAAGATCGTCGCGGCAATCAAAGAGAACAATCTGACTGCCGAGTTGCTTCGTCCTGCCAAGGGCAGTGTTCTGCATATGATACAGCTTGCGAAGGATACACCGCCGTTTTCCCGTGCCGACGCTGCTTATTACAACGGGCGTGTGGAGCATATCTTCTCGGAGGAAGGGATTCAGAATACCCTTGCCTATGTGCAGGCTGCCGCCGTGGTTGGGCTGCTGGCCACCTTCAACGAACAGTTCAGGCAGGGCGTTGGCATAACGAAGATCATCACCCTTGCGGAGGAACTCCCCGCCACCATTCTCAACTACAAAAGTGGTATGACGGCGTTTGCAGACGAGCTGCATAAGGGGAAACGGACTCCGGACGGCTATGCGCAGGTGTTTGGCAGGATATTCTCCGGACAGCCGAAGCTGTCGCTGGATGACAAGTCATGGCAGGCATTTTCCAACACAACAATTCAATATGTATCTTCCGTCCGCTCCGCGCAAGACGCGCCGCAGCTCATGCGCCGGATGCACTATATGTCTTTTGTGTCTATGTTCCGCTCCGATCTGTACGAGGGTCTATGCGTCGGACACGCGCCGAGAAAATGCGCCGTCTGCGGGAAATGGTTCCTGACTACCGACGCAAGATATGCCAAGTACTGTGACGGTCTGGCTCCCGGAGACAAACGCGGGCGCACCTGCCGTCAAGTCGGGAATCTTCGTGGACGGGAGCAGCGGGAGCTTGCCGCCGACCATCCTATCAAGAAAATCTATACAAAGCGGTTTAACACGATCACGCAGTATCTTGGCCGCGGTACGCTGGACGAGCAGACCGCCGCCGCAATGAAAGCACTGGCAAAAAGCAAGCTGGAAAAGGCCCTGCAAGACAGTGGCTATGCGCAGGGCGGCTATGCCGCCGAGATGGAGCAGGCGGCTCTGCTGGCGGAAGTGAAAGAAACGATAGAGCGGTAATGGAACGCCATAGCGGTGGGAGGTGCAGACATGGAGGATAACCGTGACAAACTGATACCGGCACAGCTTGCGGGCTACACATGGGAGCTGTCCGGAAAAGAGATTTATCCTACTTTTCCTTCTTCCTGCACCACTTTGAAAAGCAGCTGAATGGCGTGATCTACCGTTTTCTTACCCGCAACGGATATGACCGCTATGACCCGGCGCGGTTTCTGGACTACAAGCTGGAAGTTTTGCAAATGCTGCTATACTGTCTGCCAAAGTTCGACCCGGAGCAGAAAACGGAGTTTTTGAAATATGCGAAGCACTATATCCGGGACGGACTGCTGTTCTGCCGCATGATAGGCGAAGCCGGTTCCTTTGCCAGTCTTGCAGAGTACCGACGTGTACGCCAGATCGGCGCAATCTATAACAATTCGGGTAAGAGACGCGCGGAGGTAGTTTCCGCGTTTGCCGCTCAAAGCGGGTACAAGGACGATAGCGTATCCGCAGATGAGCTGCTGACCATTGCCCAGCGCAACCGCAGCATTGTTTCCCTCTACCGCACGGAGCAGGACGAGGACGGCGAAGAAACCGGCGAGGATGTGACGCGCGACGATAGCTGGAACTACGCCGAAATCCTATGGAACGGAATACAGGCAAAGGCGGTCACGGCAGCGTTTGAGCAGCTTTCCTACAAAGAGCAATGGTATCTGGAAAAGCGGAACGCCATCTGCATGACCTGCGGGCGCGTCAGCCCCTTGTCCACGCAGTCCACCTTTGAAGATTTAGCGGTGGATTTTGAAGGAACGACAGCCAGCGGTGCGGAGCGATTCTATCGGCGCACACTGGATAAGCTGCGGCTGAAGCTGCTGGAAAGCGGTGTGATCCATACCGTGACGCTGAAACAGACCGAGCGCCGCAAAAGGAACAAAAAATAGCCGCCGCTGTCTACCTGTATCAGGCGGACAGCGACGGCGAATGGGGCGAAATTCGGTTCGATTTTGAAAACGGCACAGCGGAGGTCGTAAAGCTGGCGGATTGGGATACGATGAAGTCCAACGTTTTCGCAAAAACGGCGCTCCGGTTTGTTCAGAGCTTACCGGAAGCAAGACTGCTGAAAGATGCCGTTGTGCCGTTTGAGATGGGGATTTCGGAAAAACCAGCTCTTCCGACGAGCACGGCAAAAGCAACGAAGATCAATCCCGCACACACAATTTCTCTGCGGCAGACGGAGTGTCGGAAAACAGGTGAAACGATTACCGCCGCTGTCTACGAATATTTGGTGGACAACGACGGCGAATGGGGCGAGCTGCGGTTTGACTTTGAGAACGGCACAGCCGAGATAGTAAAACTGGCAGATTGGGACACAGTGAAATCTAACGTCTTTGCAAAAATGGCGATCCGGTACATACAGGGATTACCGGAAGCGAGACTGCTGAAATCTGTGGTCGTGCCGTTTTGGAAAGGCAGGGCATAATTACCCGCAGAGCATGACCTTTACACAGAACAGGCCGTCCTGATAGGTAACCGTACTCACCCCGCCGGATTTTTCTGCGATGTGACGGACAGACTGAAGTCCGACGCCGTCTCCTTTTCGCTTGGAGGACTGGAATATGCCACCTTTTTCGCGGATGACTCCGTCATAGGTGTTTTCAACCTGAATCAGGGCCAGACTGTTTCCATGCAGATAGGCGGTCAGCTCGATTCTGCGTCTGGCAGGTGCAGTACGCAGGCTGGCTTCCAGCGCATTTTCCAGCAGATTAGAGAGAACCAGACACAGATTGATTTCGTCTACAGGAAGACATTCCGGCAGATCGAGCTGCACGGAAAATGGGATCTGCTCCCGCTTCGCAAGTGCGCAGTAATGCCCGACCACGCCGTCTGCCGCCCGGTTTTCACAGAAATGCAGCTCCAGACTCGGGATTCTGGAAACTGCGCCGGAAAGATAGGCTTTGATCTTTTCAAGATTCCCTTCTTCTGCAAGGGCGGCGAGCTGACATAGCTGGTGACGCAGATCGTGCCGCGCCTGCCGTGCTTCCTCAATGGCAGCTTTCAGGCTTTCGTAGTGCTGCTGCTGCATGGAAAGCAGCTGGTTCTCCTGCTGCAATCTCACATTCCGGTTGATGCTGATCGCCATCAGAAGAAAGATTGCGTTGAAGAAAAGCATCAAAAACAAAAGTGCGATGCTGATCACAAAATACCCCTGCAAAACACGTCCGGTATAGAGCGTGTCCGCATACTTGGGGATCATAAACAGATTCAGCGCAATGAACACCAGCGGCAGCACCCAGAACACATACCAGGTCTGCGCAAAATTTTCGTCCTCGACCATCCTCCGCACGCTGTGCGTCGCAGGATAATAGGCGATGGCGGCAAACAGCCAGCAGATCGCATGATAGCAAATCACGGCCCGCAGACAGAACCATGGCGCAGCCTGCGCCTGCGGCAAACCGGCCAGCATAGCGGCGTTGATCGCCCGGCAAAGGCTGTTGATACAGGCAAATACCGCACAGACGGACAACGCAACCGTTCCGGATTTCCAAAGCGTGATCCGGAGCGTTTTTATGTAGATCACGGCTGCGAGCAAGGTCAGCCCCGCAAGCACCGGCGCAGTCGGCATACGGCGCGCATAGCACACCATGCCTCCGGCGGCACAAAGCAGCGCAAGCAGCGGGGCAAGCCACAAAACAAGCTTTGACAGCGGCTGCTTTAAACTGGATTTTACCGGGAAGCAGGCAAGCAGCATGCCGGGAATCACCACGCCGAGTTCCAGAATTGGACGCAGCAGCTCCATTATACCATCCGCCCCCTTTGAAGCAGGAATTCCATAAGCGCCTGCCGGGCGCTTTTCAGAAGGTCCTGACTGACAAATACGCGGCTTCCGTCCGCCATGCGGAAGGCGGCACCTTCCAGCTCCTTCGCGTGTTCCAGATTCACGATCACTCCGCGCCCGCACACAAAAAAGCGTGTGTCATCCTTTAGTGGGGCGATGAACGTCTTGAAGGGTTGGCGTGTGGCAAGCGTCTTTTGAACCGTCGTATGGACGTAGATCAAGTGGGCGAAGTGTTCTGCGTAGACGATGTCCTGATAGCGCAGATGGATCTCGCTTCCCTCCACCTTTAGCTCCATATATTTGTCCGGCTGCGGTATGCGGGCAAGCAGCTCGTCCGTCAGCGCGTCGATGTCCGCTTCGGTAAAGGGCTTGACCAGATAGTGCAGCGCCCGTACCTGAAAGCCCTCCAGCGCATGGTCGGTCGAGGTCGTGATAAAAACCAGCAGGCAGTCCGTGTCGGTTTTCCGCAGCTTCTTTGCCGCCTCCATGCCCGTCATGCCATCCATATAAATATCCAGAAATGCGGCAGTAAAGGGCGCTTTCCTTGCCGCTTCCAGAAATATCTCGCCGCTTTCGTATTCCAGAATATCCGCCTGTACGTTTCTCCGCTGAAGCTGCCACTCCAGCCGGCCTTTCAGCAGTGTGCGTTCCGCGGCAAGATCATCAACAATCGCAATTCTCATGCAGGGTCCTCTCCTTGTGCTTAAATTCCAAGATAATTATATCACAGCTTGTCGAGGATGACTAAGAACTGCTGTCGGAATTCGTGCCAAAATCGACCCTTTCGTGCTACGGCGCTTGAAAAAACCGAATGGCCTTTTTATACTGAGCGCAAGCAAGATGCTAAATCGGATGAAGGAAGGAGTGAGATCTGTGTATCGTATTGCAGTGTTGGCAGAACAGGAAGCAGAGCGGCAGCGCTACGCCGAGCAAATTACCCGGTTTTGTGAAGCGAAGGGGCTGTTTCCGCAGGTCATGCAATATGACGATCAGGAACATTTTTTTGAAATAGCGCAGAAAGCTGATCTAACCAATGCCGTCATTGCACTTTCCGGGGTGGCAGGGTTGAATGCGGCGGAGCACCTTCGGTCCTTATGCCCCGCATGCCGGATGATATGGTGCAGTGACCTGGATTTCTCTCTTCATGCCTTCCGGCTGCGGGCCGATTATTTCCTGATGAAGCCGGTTTCCGAAGAAGCATTCCAGCGAGGACTTAATGCCTGGATTGAATAAACGGGCATCGAACCAAACCGGGACAATAAGCACAAAAATGGAGGATATCAATGAAAAGGAAAAAGTTACAATGTTCTGTACCAACCCTTATGCTGGCAGGTGTGTTGTGCCTGACATTGGCAGCCTGCGGTGCGAAGCAGTCTTCCGACATGCCTGCATCGAATACAGACTCCGCGGTAAGCACTGCCCTGCCGGTAAAGGCCATGAATGCCAAACGTGTTGACGAAAACCCATATATGGCAAAGAGCGACGCCAACATTCACCACGACGGCTACAATACCGACTCTACGGATGAAGTCCTGCCACTCGGCATCTATCCGGAGATCAATGTTTCCTATGAAAAAACCAACGCGAACGCTTCGCCTGCCATTTACTTTGACAGCTACGGCCACGCAGTCGTTCCGCTTCTCGGCGGCATCGCCATCCGCGATCTGAACGCGGAGGAAACCACGACGCTGGGCTATTTCTCCCCAAAGCAGCATGACGGCGGCGGTTACGTCATCCAGAGCTCCTATACGTTCATGGACTCAGAAAACCGCATCGTCTGCCCAACCAGCAACAATCATGTGCTGATGCTGCGGGCAACCGATGAAGCAGGAAACGTCCTGCCTGAATTTGAAAAGGTACTGGACATTGACATCAAGGCGGCAGCCGAGGCTGCGCTCGGCAAGGAGCTGACGCAGAATCTTCTGTCCGTGGTCTTTGACTACGATGGAAACCTCTGGTTTGCAACCGGCGGCTTCCGCATCTACCCGGAGCGTGAGCAGCAGGGTGTGCTGGGCTATATCGCGCGCCCCGCCATCGATGCAATTCTCAATGGCGAGCAGGCTGACCTCTCCGACGCGGTCTTTGTTTATGAGCTTACCCCCGGCGAGGGCGCGGAAAACGGCATTGCCGCCTCCAAGGACGGAGCGGTCATCCTGACAAACCAGAACTGCTATCTGCTGCGCGCGAATAACGGCGTTGATGCCGTCTGGTGCACACCGTATGAGAGCGTCGGCGCAAAAGTCAGCGGCGAAGGCGACAAGACCACCGGCGGCGGTCTTGCCTGGGGCGGCGGCTGCTCTCCGTCGCTGACGCCGGAGCTTGTGATGTTCACCGACAACGCGGACCCCGTCAAGCTGCTGGCGCTCGATATGAAGACCGGTGAGATCGTTGCAAGTCTGCCGGTGCTGGATGAGCTGCCCGATGGCTATCAGGTGGCGGTTGAAAACTCTGCCATCGTCTATGACGACAGTGAGGGCACCGTCAGCACTATCGTGTGCAACTGGTTCGGCGCAGGCAGCGCAGGCCTTGCCGATCCAAACAGTGACTCTTCCATCCAGAGCTACGCCAACATCTATGACACAAACTGGCTGACGAAGGGCAACAGCATGATTGCTCCCGGTGTGGAGCGTGTCGATACGGTTAAAACCGATTCCGGCTATGAGATGAAGAGTATCTGGTCTCGAAATGACCTGAGCGATACATCGATTCTCAAACTTTCCACCGCGACGGGCTATATCTACGGCTATGTGCAGGATCTGGAAAGCGGCATGTGGCAATACATCATTCTGGACTTTGAGACCGGCGAGACCATCTTTACGATGGATGTTTCCAACAAGTTTGGCTACAACAATATGGCCATCGGGATGTACGCCGGAAACAGCGGCAACGCGCTCTACTGCCCGACGGGCTATCTGGAGCTGCTGTGCTTGCAGGACCGCTTCGTCTATCTTCCCGAAATGCCGTACCGCAAGGTCGATCTCGATAAGGTCGCGCGGAACGTGCTGTCGCAGGCACAGTTTGAACAGGACGGCGGCGAGGGAGCGGTTGCAAGTTGGCGCAACACCGTGACAGTCGAAAACGTCCACCCCAACACGACGGTCTCGTTCCGAATGAACAATCTTTCCGGAAGCACTGCCGAGCTGAAGCTCTATGCCTACGGTGCGGACGGAACGTTGGTGGAGGTCAGCAATGAACTGTGGTCGATCACGGATGAAGCAGGCAGTGCCGTGGATAAGCTTTCTGACGGCACACTGTATGAGCTGCGTGTGAGCGTCGCAGACGGCGGCGCGTTCGACCTGAGCGAGACGGAAAAGGAAATCAAAATTTCCGTTGTACTTGCAAAGTAAGACTCAAGGAAAGCTGTCAAAAAACTACAAAATCACCCCCGTTTCTGATTGATATGCTCCCTTTATGAGGGACAGTGAAATAAAAACACTGTCAATCACGAAGGGAGCATTGTTCATGTCAAGAAGGAAAACCAGCAGATCAGAGCAACTGTCGGCGGCGAAAGCCTCTGCATGACCTGTGGACGCGTCAGCCCTTTGTCCATGCAGTCTACCTTTGAGGACTTGGCGGTGGATTTCGAGGGTACAACCGCCAGTGGCGCGAAGCGATTCTACCGGCGTACGCTTGACAAGCTGTGCCTGAAGCTGCTTGAAAGCAGGCTTGTCCATACCGTGACGCTGAAGCAGACCGAATGCCGCAAAAGGAACAAAAAATAGCCGCCGCTGTCTACCTATATCAGGTAGACAATGACGGCGAATGGGGAGAGATCAGATTTGACTTTGCAACCGGCACAGCGGAGATCGTCTGGGGCAGAGTTGGATACGGTAAAGTCCAATGTCTTTGCAAGGACGGCGATTCGGTACATCTATGGCTTGCCGGAGGTGCGGCTGCTGAAAGAGGCTGTTGTGATGTTTGATTAAGCATTGTGATCATAAAAATTTACAATTTTTATTCAAGCAATCGCCTGATTTATTTTGTGAAGTCTGATATCTTATTATAAGAAACACTGGATAATGCACAGAAATGAGGGGATTGTGTTTTGCGGGAAGAAAAGAAAGCCGAAAAGAGACAGGAGCTTGTAGGCGTCTGCCTTGACTGCTTTGTCGAAAAGGGGCTGACCCTTGCCACGACAAAGAACCTCTGTAAGGCGGCAAAGCTGCAAAACGGCGGCATCTACTATTACTTCTCCACCAAAGAGGAAATCGTTCTTGCCTGCGCCGAGGAAGCGATCAGTCGAATTGAAAAAGCCGCGTTTGCCATCGTGCTTGAAGATATTAGTGACATCAAAAGCATGATGGATCATCTCGGTGAGCTGGCGGATAAAATGTCGCCTACCATGCGCTTTCTGGTCAGCGTATGTGTGTCGCGCGAATACGGAGAAAAGGTAAAGCCTTCCCTTGTGCGGCTTGCGGAAAGAAAGGGGCGGAATAATCGATAGTTTACCATAAAGAGAAAATCACAAACGACTTTATAGTCAATCCATACGCACAAACCCTTTCGAGGAGATGACCAAAAACAGAAGAGAATCATAGGAGGACAACATGAAAAAGATACTTGCAATTCTACTATCGCTGCTTTCCTGCGGGTTTCTTTCCGCCTGCTCTGCCGAAAAAACGCAGCCGGATACACCGGATACTGAAACCGTGTGGGAAATGGTCAGTGAGGCATACATCTATGCGTTCCCGCTGGTGCTGACCGACGCAACCAAAACATTATCGACCAATACGGACGGGACCATGACTGGCCGTGCGCCCATCAATCAGTTCAACCATGCAAAAAAGCTGGCGGACGCCTCTTTCCGCACCGTCGTGACGCCGAACGTCGATACCGTCTATTCGCAGGCATGGCTTGACATCAGCACAGAGCCTATGGTCTACGTCCTGCCGGAAACGGATCGCTTCTGCAATGTGCAGCTTCTGGATGCGTGGACGAACACCGCCGCCGTGCTGGACAAGGCGGGTGCTTATGCCATTGCGCTTCCCGGCTGGGAGGGCGAGCTGCCCGACGGTGTGACGCGCGTGGACGTGCCCACCGCAACGATGTGGTCGATCACCCGCACGGTGCTGTCCGGGAACGAGGACCTGCCCAATGTCTATGCTATTCAGGAGCAGATGCAGCTCCTGCCGCTTTCGGCTTATGTACAGGGAGGCGAGTATGCCGCACCGCAGGGAGCTTATAAAGAGGAAAATGACTTTGTTCCCGTGAACAAGGTGCTTTCCATGACGCCAGCAGAGTTTTTCAATACGGCTAACGCTCTGATGCAGGTCAACCCGCCCGCCGATGCGGATAAGGAACTGCTGAAGAAACTCTCCGCCATCAACGTGGGCGCGGGTAAGACCTTCGACGCCGCTCTCCTGGGCGAAGGAGCTGCCGAGCGCTGGACGCAGATGCTTCAGGGGCTTCGCGCCACGCTCGCCGCCGACGGCGCGAAGTATGCGCAGAAACTCGGCCAGTGGGTCTATTACGGCAAGCCCATCGGCGACTTCGGCACGGAGTATACCTACCGCGCGATGGTAGCGCTGGTGGGGCTTGGCGCCAACACCGTGGACGTGGCAATCTATCCCAAGACAGCGGTGGATGAGACCGGCGCAGCGCTGACCGGAGAAAAGAAGTATACACTCCACTTTGAAACCCTTCCTCCCACGCTGGAGGGCGGCTTCTGGTCCGTGACCGCCTACGGAGAGGATGATTTCCTCATTGACAATTCCATCGACCGCTACTGCATCAACGACCGCTCCGACTTCAAGCTGAATGCGGACGGCACATTGGATATTATCCTGTCCAAGGATGCACCGGAAGACACCTCTAACTGGCTGCCTGTTTCCGACGGGGAATTTCATCTGTTCATGCGGATCTATGTACCGGATATGACAGCACTGGATAGCTGGCAGCCACCTGTTATCCGCGAACAATAAGGAGATGGAAAAGAATGGCTATGAAACGTATTGCAGCAATGCTTCTTACATTGGTACTATTGCTGTCCTGCGTCGGCTGTGCGCAGGATGGGCGCAAAGAGCCGGGCGCGGAAAAGGCAGACCTGGGTCTGACTGCCGATGTCAAGCCCGCCACAGACTTTACGGCAAAGGCAAATGCCGCCATCTACGATGAACTTGACTTCGATGATAAGCAGGAATATGAATTCGCCACCCGTGGACTGATCGACGCGCCGGAAACACTGGAACTAAAGGACGAGGATGGGAAGATCCTCTGGAGTCAGGAAGCCTATGCGTTCCTGGACGATTACGAAAAAGCGCCTGACAGCGTAAATCCAAGTCTCTGGGAGAACACGAAAAATAACCACGCTTATGGCCTTTTTGAAGTGACGGATGGCATCTATCAGGTCCGCGGCTATGACATGGCAAACCTCACCGTTGTCAAGGGCGATACCGGCTGGATCGTCTTTGATACGCTGATGAGCGTGGAGTGCAGTCAGGCTGCCATGCAGCTGATCGAAAAGAATCTTGGTAAATTCCCGGTCAAGGCCGTCATCATCTCTCATTCCCACGTCGACCATTTTGGCGGCATCGCCGGCGTGATGGCGAAAGAGGATAAGGCAGACGAGACACTTTCTATTGAAGATCAGCTCGCCAGCGGCAAGATCCCCGTGATCACGCCTGTGGGCTTCACGGAGCACTCCGTGAAGGAAAATGTCTACGCCGGTAAGGGTATGGGCCGCCGCAGCAATTATCAGTATGGCATCCTTCTGACCCCCGGCGTGACCGGCAAGCTGGCGCAGGGCATCGGCATGGGACAGTCCACCGGAACGGTCTCGTTCATGACGCCCAGCTATGAAATCACGCAGTCTGGCGAAAAGCTGACGATCGACGGTGTGGAGCTGGAGTTCCAGCTCACGCCGGGTACGGAAGCACCCGCCGAAATGAACACGTGGCTGCCCCAGTACAAGGCGCTGTGGATGGCGGAAAACTGCACCGGCACGCTCCACAATCTCTACACGCTGCGCGGCGCGGAGGTGCGCGACGGCGCGGCATGGGCAAGCTATATCACCGAGGCCATTTCCCTTTACGGCAAGGACGCGGAGGTCACCTTCCAGTCCCACAACTGGCCGCACTGGGGAAACAACGTGGTGAACGACTACATGGTCAACACGGCTGCCGTGTATAAGTTCATCAACGACCAGACTCTGACCTATATCAATCAGGGCTACACCAGCGATGAGATCTCCAACATGATCGAGCTGCCGGAGGCACTCAATAAAATCTGGTACACCCGCCAGTACTACGGGACGGTCGCCCACAACGCCCAGGCGGTCTACCAGAAGTTCATGGGCTGGTATGACAGCAACCCTGTCAACCTGAACCCCCTCATGCCAAGCGACAGCGCAAAAAAATGGGTGGAGTACCTGGGGGATGTTGACAATGTCCTGCAAATGGCAAAGGCGGATTTTGACAAGGGTGAATATCAGTGGGTCGCCGAGGTCACAAATACCATCGTCTTTGCCGACCCGACGAACACCGATGCACGGCTTCTGTGCGCCGATGCACTGGAGCAGCTGGGGTATCAGGCGGAGTCCGGTCCGTGGCGCAACGAATATCTGACCGCCGCGCAGGAGCTGCGCCATGGAAACGCCAATTTCACCGCTTCCACCAAATCTACCGGCGACATGGTCAAGGCCCTCTCCGCGCCCATGCTGTTTGACTATATGGCCATTGTCATGGACAAGCAGGCGCTGGCTGACCGCGACTTCACCATGAACGTGATCCTGCCTGACGTGGGCGAACAGCACATGCTCCGCGTGAAGAATGGTGTGCTGCTGGTCTATGCGGATACATTGTCTGATGATGCGGACGTGTCTATTACCTGCCCGAAGAATGCGCTGTTTGCGATCCTGACTAACAATCAGGAAACGGTTACACAGGTCGTCAAGGTCGAGGGCAGCGCAGAGCTGCTGACGCTGATGATGGAGAATATGAACCAGTTCCCGATCACCGGAGCCAACCCCTTCAACATCATCGAGCCGTAACGGCTTCGCGGGGCGGTCCGTGGGAAGACCGCCCCGCTCGAGAGAAAACAGCGAGATGCTTTCAACGAAAATCAAAAGCTGTCTGTTTCTGTTGGAAACAGACAGCTTTTGCAACCTTACGGTTGCCCTGCACACCCGAATCTGTCAGCCAACAGTAAAAATTAGAATTACTTCCTTATCACTGTTAAGCCAAATTTTCGGGGTTTTTCTGCAACAGAATAGGCACTTTTACGGACTATATATATGACAGAAAAAATGGATATCCCAAATAACTGTCATGAAACCAGGATCCCATGGAGAAAGTAGTGCGAAAAATAAGCTTGATAGCTTATTTTTCGCACGGCTATTTGTTTCTGAGCAAAAACAAATAGCTTTGATTGCAGATGAAAATTTGAGATTCTCATCGTATCTTCACAACAAGTTGCTCAGAAATGAGGATTTTATGAAAAATGATATGAAGCTTGTGCGGCGGGCAAAACGCGGAGATGTGGATGCATTTGCCGAATTATATGCCGGAATATATAAGGATATGTATCGATTTGCATTGTACACACTCCGAAATACGAGCGATGCGGAAGATGCGGTAAGCGATGCTGTTACGGATGCGTTTGCATCGATCCGGAAACTGCGCAGTGAAGAGGCATTTAAGAGCTGGATATTTCGGATTTTATCCAATAAATGCAAGGATAAACTGCGTGAATACGCGGGTAAAAATGAGACCGGGATGGAAGATATAGAGGAACTCGCGCTTGATACCGGATCGGAGATGACAGAATGTATCCAGGTGAGGAAGCTGTTTTTTGAACTGGCAGATGAGGAGCGGCTGATCATCAGTATGCACCAGTTCGCAGGCTATACAAGCCGTGAGATCGCTGCAATATTACATATGAATGAAAATACCGTGCGCTCGAAGGAAAGCCGGGCATTAAAAAAAATGGGTGAGTGGTTACAATAAATTGCTATCAGTAGTTAATGAGGTAGTGAAAAAGGGATTTTTCATTACAGAATGGAGGTGCCTATGTCAGAAAAAGAAATTTTAGATAAAATAGAAAAATCTGCCGCACAGGAAAAAATTCCAGAGAGTATTGAACCGGAGCAGATCAAAAGAAAATTAAAGGAGAACCAGAAAAACAAGGTAAAACGGAGAAGCGGGATCACTTATTACGGGGCTGTAGCAGCGGCGGCACTTGTGCTTGTCATTGGCGCAGCAGGAGGAATCCATGCGGTTACCGGGGGCGGCACAGGGCTTATGACGGCGCCGGTGGGTATAGAAAAAGCGGCATCCGGGCAAAAGTCAGATGAAGGATCAGAAGGCAGCAGCGAATTAAAAGATGGAGCGACTGCAGGCGTAGAGAAAAATGCACAAAAAAAAGATGCAGGATCTTTGTATACAGTCGCAAAAAATTATGGAGAGGTCTATGATGCAATTTGCTCTGGCAGTGGTCAGGAAAAGGAAGCAGATGGAATAGCGGTTGCGGAGGGAGATAGTTCTAACTCTGGTGATGCAGCGACATATATTATGGATGACACATCAGATACCGTGGATGCGGCTGTAGACGGAGTGGAAGAAATCGGTGGTACACAGATGATAAAGGGCGCAGGAGCACAGGAGGGACAGACAGCGGCAGATATATCATCAGATACGGCAAAACAGCGGTATTCCGGGACAAATCTGCAGAAAGAAGGCGTGGATGAGAGCGATTTTGTCAAAACAGATGGTTCTTATATTTACACGGTAAGCCACAATGAAATATTGATTACGGATATCCGGAAAAAAGCATTAAAACAGATCGGAAAAATACAGATTTCTGAAACTTCATCCGACCGTGTGCTTGAGATGTATGTGGATGGTGATATTTTAAGCGTGATCGTGGAAAGTGAAGATTCCGGACTGGAAATGCAGGCAGATGATACAGAAAATTATACGGAAGACTGCTTTTATTATTTTAGTGAGGGAACACAGACACAAGTTCTTACCTATGATATCAGTGATCCGGAAAAGCCTGTAAAAACCGGGTGTGTGACGCAGGATGGAAGGTATCAGACATCAAGAAAGATCGGAAATATCATTTATCTTTTTACCAATAAAAGAATCAGTATGCCACAACAGACAAAAGAAGAAGCCGTTACGGAAGAAAATGTAAGTGGATGGATTCCGTTAGTCAATGATAAGGCGGTAGATGCAGAAGATATTTACGTGGACAATGGCGGTGGAGGAAGCAACAGTCTGCTGATATCCTCAGTAAATGTGAAAAATCCGGATCAGGTTCTGGATAATACCATGATTTTAAGTCAGTATGTGGATATCTATGTGAGTGAAAGTGCGTTTTATGTGTATCAGATAAAAGGTTCCTGGAATGATGCGGTAACACAGATTGCAAAATTTGGGCTTGCTGATGGAAAAATGAATGCCGTTGGAGCAGTTTCTGCGAATGGAAGAGTTACAGATACATTTGCGGTCAATGAATGCGAGGGAAAATTAAGAGTGTTAACGTCCGGTCAGAATGCGGTGAGTGGAGAAGCAGAAAATAATCTGTATCTGTTTGATGAAAATCTGAATCTTACCGGAAAAATTGAAGGTCTTGCGCAGGGAGAAGAAATCTATGCGGCGCGTTATCTGGGGAATATGGCTTATTTTGTTACTTATCGCAATACAGATCCGCTCTTTGCAGTGGATTTGTCGGATGACAAAAATCCCAAGGTACTCGGTGAATTAAAGATCAGTGGATTTTCAGAGTATCTGCATTTCTGGGGAGAAGATAAACTGGTCGGGATCGGATATGAGACGGATGAAAAAACAGGGGAACATACAGGTATCAAGATTACAATGTTTGACATTTCAGATTCTTCCAGTTTAAAAGAGATGAACAGTCTCGTATTAAAAGATTATAATTACAGTGAGGCACTCTATAATTATAAATGTGTGCTTGCGGATGCGGAGGAAAATCTGCTTGGATTTGCACTGCAGTCCTATGGGGATGAGGAGAGTGCCGCATATCTTTTACTTTCATGGAATGGAGAAAAATTTGAAACATTGCTGTCGCAGAATCTGACCGATCAGGCTGGAAAGCAGGATGCATCAAAAGGTGCAGACACTTCTGCGTACCGGGGAATCTATGTTGGAGATATGTTTTATATTGTCAGTACAGAAACAATCACGTCTTATGACAGAACACAGGAATATTGTGTGAAAAAAAGCATAAGTTTTAAGTAGGAAGATGAAAAAATTTAAAATCTGTCTTGACGCAGAGGAACTGTTTTGTTAAAATCGTTACAGAACTTCTGCGACAGGCAGATGAATATGGCGCGGTAGCCAAGCGGTAAGGCTCCGGTCTGCAACACCGTCATCACCGGTTCGAATCCGGTCCGTGCCTTTCAAAACCTCGAAAATATTTATTTTCGAGGTTTTTGTTTTATACATATCAAATGAACGATGAGCAAATATCTGGTTGTTGATAAAGATATGTGCAAGTTGGAAATGTAGTGGATACAGATGGAGAAAAAAATGCTGACTGAAGTTTTTTATTTACACGAAAAAGGATCTCTTGCGGATGCAAGACTTTGTACCTATATACTCGATGATTCTGATTCGATTGCGATTGAGAAACGTCCGATGATGCTCATCTGTCCGGGAGGCGGTTACGAGCACACGTCTGACCGGGAAGCAGAGCCGCTCGCCATGCATTTTCTGAGTATTGGCTATCATGTGGCAGTGCTGCGCTATTCGGTGGCACCGGCAGTTTATCCGACGGCCCTGTTAGAGGCAACGGCGTCCATGAAGCTGATTCATGAACATGCGAAGGAGTGGTATGTGGACACAGATAAGATCGTGGTGCAGGGATCTTCTGCAGGCGGACACCTTGCAGCATGCCTTGCGATGTTCTGGCATACAAAGTGGCTGGCAGAGATGGCGGGTGTAACAAACGATATATTAAAACCTGCAGCAATGCTTTTAAATTACCCGGTTATTACTTCCGGAGAATATGCACACCGGGGATCTTTTAAACAGCTTCTCGGCGGCAATGAGACAGAAGAAATGTTAGAATTGCTTTCTCTTGAAAAACAGGTGACAGAGTATACACCGCCGGCATTTATCTGGCATACTTACACAGATCAGTCAGTCCCGGTGCAAAATTCCCTGCTTTTGATCGAGGCAATGAAAAAATATGAGATACCGGTGGAATTTCATATGTATCCGGTCGGGAAACATGGACTCAGTACCTGCAGCAGGCTCACAGCAATGCGGGATGGTACAGGAATCCAGCAGGAGTGCGGGAGCTGGCTTCTTTTGGCAAAGAGGTGGCTGATCGCACTCCGGGATGAGTAAAAAATTATTTTAAAACAATCTTTACAAATTTCTTTTTACCACGTTTTACGACAAGTCCGTCAGCACCGAAAGCGTCAGCTCCGTAAGTGGTCTGGATATCAGTTACTTTTTCGTCAGCAACGGATACACCGCCCTGCTGTACGGCACGTCTTGCGTCGGAGCGGGATGGAGCAAGCTCAGCTTTTACTAAGAGAGCAAGGATATCTAAATCGCCGTCTGCAAAGTCAGCAGCAGTCAGCTCTAAGGTCGGCATGTGGGCAGAGTCGCCACCGCCCGCGAATAAAGCGTGGGATGCTTCTTTTGCTTTGTTTGCTTCTTCCTCGCCGTGAACCAGTTTGGTCAGCTCGAAGGCAAGAATCTCTTTTGCCTGGTTTAACTGTGCGCCTTCCCAGCTTTCCATTGCGTCGATCTCCTCTAATGGAAGGAAAGTCAGCATACGGATGCATTTTAATACGTCCGCATCAGAGACGTTTCTCCAGTACTGGAAGAAGTCGAATGGGGAAGTCTTGTTCGGATCAAGCCATACAGCACCGGACTGTGTTTTACCCATTTTTTTGCCTTCGGAATTTAAAAGAAGGTTGATGGTCATCGCGTAAGCGTCTTTTCCGAGTTTTCTACGGATCAGCTCGGTACCGCCTAACATGTTGCTCCACTGGTCATCACCGCCGAACTCCATGTTACAGCCGTATTTCTGGTATAAGGTGTAGAAGTCGTAGCTCTGCATGATCATGTAGTTAAACTCTAAGAAACTTAACCCTTTTTCCATACGCTGTTTGTAGCATTCTGCGGTCAGCATACGGTTAACGGAGAAATGAGCGCCGACTTCACGCAGTACGTCAATGTAATTTAAGTCCATCAGCCAGTCTGCGTTGTTTACCATAAG
Organism: Roseburia intestinalis L1-82; assembly: GCF_900537995.1. Taxonomy (NCBI): domain Bacteria; kingdom Bacillati; phylum Bacillota; class Clostridia; order Lachnospirales; family Lachnospiraceae; genus Roseburia; species Roseburia intestinalis. The sequence goes on from NZ_LR027880.1 coordinate 55,822, forward strand.
TGCTTTTCCATCGGAAAAATCGATGAAACGGCTCATCTGTTTCTTGAAGCAGTCACAGTTGTGCTGGATCGTCTCCGGTGTCATCATCTGGCGCATGTCGGTACGGCCGGATGGATCCCCGATCATGGCAGTTCCGCCGCCGATTAAGGCGATTGGTTTGTTGCCTGCCATCTGGAGACGTTTCATTAAGCATAATGCCATGAAGTGTCCTACATGAAGGCTGTCTGCGGTCGGGTCAAAACCAATGTAAAAAGTAGCTTTTCCGTTGTTGATCAGATCTTTGATCTCTGCTTCGTCAGTTACCTGGGCGATCAGGCCTCTGGCAACTAATTCATCGTATAATGTCATAATTATAAATCCTCCTGAAAATAAAATTGCATTAAAAAATCCCCGTCCCTAAAAAGGACGAGGAAAAAACTCGTGTTACCACCTTTGTTCGCAGGCAATTCACATTGTCTGCCTCATCGAGTGTCCGACAACACTCAGGCGCTTGTAACGTGCGCCGCTACGTCACAGCCTACTATCGCATCCTTAGAAATACGAATTTGGTGTGAAGCTCGGGGATGTATTCGAAATAAGTTTTCCGTGCACCTCTCATCGACCGGTTGCTTTCTGTCCGTTCCGCTTATTTTTACTTCTTCCCGTCAAAGCTGTTGTTCTGCTTCAATTAACGCCATTATAGACGCGGTGCGTCGGATTTGTCAAGAAAATATTTTTTTAAAGACTGCGACCTTTTATCTTTTTCATGCGTCTAATCTATGTAAAGGTTCAGTGGTCAGAATGTTGCCACGGAATCATGCAAAGAGCATGAAAACATTGTATACTCAGAGGTAAAAAACGACATGGGATATGCAATGACATGCCTTCTATGAGCTCAGAAGAAACAACAGAATATACAGGATATTTAAGCCGGCGGAAAGGAAAGTTATGAAAAAAGAAGAATTGGGAGAGCTGATCATCGCATCCGAGGATATGATGTATCATGTGGCAAAAACGCTTCTGTACCGTGATGCGGACTGCGCAGATGCGATCCAGGAGACGATCGTGAAAGCATTTTCCAAACTGCATACATTAAAATCGGATGTCTATGCGAAGACATGGCTGACAAGGATTCTCATCAATGAATGTTATACCGTGATGAGGAAAGAGAAGAAAGTGGTGTCGCTTGAGGATTATCAGATGGAGGAGCGTGCGGCAGAGACAAAAGATTATTCGGAATTATATGAGGCGATCAGCCGTCTGTCAGAGGATGCGAGGCTTTCTGTCACACTGTATTACATGGAGGGGTACAGTGTGCGGGAGATAGCGGGGATCTTAGGTGTGACAGAGAGCGCCGTAAAGAACCGTCTGTCGCGTGCGAGGGCGAAACTGAAAAACGAATTGGAACAGGAAAACAGTTACGGAATGGAGAGTTGAGTATGAATATTGAAAATATGGAACAGGAATTTCCGAAAATGCCACAGAGCATGCGGGACATGATAGAAAAAGAAGTGGAAAAACAGGTAAAAGTGACACCGCAGAGAGGTTATTTTTCCCTGAAAAAAGCGGTAGTGGCGTCACTGGCGGCAACGTTTGTACTTGGAACGACGATTTTTGCGGGTACAAAATTATATCGCATGAGCAGCAGTCCGCAGGGTAATTACGGTATGACGACTAAAATTGAAAAAACGGATGCGACAGAAAATACAGAAAAAATAGATCCGGCACCGCAGCTTGCAATGAAATTATCTTATCTGCCGGATGGAATGACAGAGACGGAAGAAGGAAAATACAGCTATGAACAGACACCGGGGCAGGGAGGTATCTCGATTGTATTTTATCAGATGGATACCGGTGATGAGGCATTTTGGATGCAGGATCATTATGTGACGGAAAGTGAAAATATACAGGTTGGAAACCACGATGGTGTCTATGAAAAAATGCAGAATATTGTGGGTGATGACTCTGCATTTGACCAGATGATCTATGTAACTTATCCGGAATATCATTATGTCATGCAGATGTATGTCGGTCATGATGTGACAAAAGAGGAGGCCTGCAAGGTTGCAGAGGGCATTATTTTAGCACCGTCGGAGGAACTTGCGGATGGCACGGTGATAAGTCCATATAACTGGAGCGATTATGAGGATGCTATGGCGGAGAATAGCGGTGAGGATGAGGCGTTAAAGACGACAGTCACTGCGGAGGAGATGAAAAATCTGCATAAGATCGGCGAGGAATTTGCTGTGACGGGAGAAGCTGATGGAGAATCACAGAATCTGCGGATCAAAGTGACAGATGTGAAAGTGACGGATGATGTCGCAATCCTTGATCCGGTTTTTATGGATCGTGATATGCTGGACGTGGATGAAAATGGAAAACTTCTTCCGGATACGATTTCTTACATCAAAGCCGGAGACGGCATCAATACGCTCGATGAGGTCATAAGCAGCAGGGAGGTACCACGGAAACTGGTATACGTTACATTAGAGTATACCAATGCCGGGGAAACAGAATTGACGGATGTTTTATTCTTTAGTTCGGTCATGAAGATAAGGGAAGAAAACGAAGTTTACGAGATCTGCGGCGGGGAACAGCCAAAAGAGGGGGATGCATGGGATACAGTCCAGGCGGACAGCAGCAGTTTAGAGTATGGTGAAGAGATGGCATATTACGATGTGACCGGCGGAGAGAGGGGAAATAATTATTTTGGCAGCATCAAAGCCGGGGAGACAAAGATATTGCATGTGGGGTTTGTTGTGGATGAAGATGCACTGCCGTATCTTTATCTGAATACCGGTACTTCCGGCAGCAGTTATACATTTACGGAGCAGGATTTAGCGCAGGGGCTGGTGGATATCCGGCAGTAAAAAGGGAACAGTGGTAAAAAGGAAAGTGCACCCGGAAATCGGATTGTAGGAGCGGTTTTTCGGGTGCCTTTTCGTGTAATGATTGAAAGCCTGTAAAATGCATGATAATATAAAATAATCGGAAATCGGATATGATTAGAAAGGATCAGCCAGCGAAAAGGAAATTTAAAGTGCAAACCGTAATAATCTATAGACTGGCAGAGTGGTAGAATGGATAAAAAGGTAGTATTTCTTGATGTAGACGGAACAATGGTCAACGAAAAAGGCGAGATCCCGGAGTCTGCACAGTACGCAGTCCGGACGGCGCAGGCAAACGGCCACCGGATGGTGGTATGCAGCGGACGCAGCCGTTTTCAGATCTATGACGCACTGTTAGAACTTGGATTTTCCGGGATCGTCGGCGGAGCCGGAGCCTTTGTGGAGGACGAGGGAAAAGAGTTTTATCATGCATATATTGATGAGGAACACAGAAAAAGCAGTTTTGATTATTTAGAGAGCAATGGATTTTTATTCTGTTACCAGGCGGATGACGGTGTGGTGTTGAACCAGAGAAGCTGCGACGGCATGTTAAAGGTTTACCGGGATGCCGGAATGAGTAAAGAGCGCTTAGACCGCCTGATCGGACGGATGCACCTGACCGAGGAGCCATGGAAAAACGAAAAAAATGAGAAGATCATTTATTACGGCGCACCGTTTCCGGTCGCAAAGGTTCATGCGGACATGGAACCATATTTTGATGCAGTGGCGATTAGTCTGGACGGAATGGGTGATTTTGCGGGCGAGATCGGGATCAATGGCATTAACAAGGCAACAGGCATGGAGCGGTATCTGAACCATGTCGGCATTTCACGGGAAAACTGTATTGCGATCGGTGACGGACCGAACGACCTTCAGATGATGGAGTACGCCGGGATCAGCGTAGCGATGGGAAATGCGCGGGATGAGGTAAAGCGGCTGGCAGACATGGTGACGGATCATATTGATGAGGATGGAATTTTGCATGCGTTTGAGCGCCTTGGACTGATAAACGATTGTATTTGATGGAAAATGATGATACCATGAAATGGTGCAGGAAAAACCACGAATGGGATCGTGATGAGAGATCGGAGGAGCCCTATGGATAAAAAATCAGTTCGGGCAGTTGCAGTCACTATTTTTTCCGGGGTATTATTTTTGGAGAGCATGTTTGCAGGCGGAGTCGCAAGCGAGGAGACAGGAAAAGTCTTAGACGGCATGCGGGGACTGCGCAGAGTGAATAATGTGCATTATCTGGTAACGAACAGTTATTCCGGGAGCCAGGACATTGTGCAGCAGACGCAGGAGATCTGGGCTGACCTGTTAGATGAAACCTGGGCAGCGGAGTATAAGAATACGGATGCCGATGGTGCCATGACGTTTTTAAAGGAATTTTGTGATGGGGTTACGGTCAATTCTTACCAGGCAGGAGTCTGGAGCCAATGGAATGGCTACAGTACGACGACGGACATTCCAAATTATCAGGCACTTACGAATCCTGGCTACCGTGAGGAGGACGTTGTTTCTGCGGAATGTGTAGATTTAGATGACGGGGCGACGCAGATCATTTTTTCATTATCAGGGCAGCAGTTGAAAGAAAAAAGAGATCAGGCGCTTGATCTTATAGAACCGGCTGGTATGGAGGTGGAAGACGATACGGAGCAGATGGATAAGATGTCCGTCTATTACCAACAGTATCAGAAAACAGGCTATCAGAATGAGCGGATCGCATATACCATTAATAAATCCGGTGTTCTGACAGGAATGGAATACAGTTTTGATGTGAAACGGCCAAAAGTTGTGATAAAGGGTGGCGAGCAGAAGCTTGAAGGGGAAGAGGAATACGCAATGGGAGTGAAGATAGAGGTGCTTTCCTATAATCAGGCGAATATTCCGAAAGTGATCCGAAAGTGTGCAGCAGATGCCGGATATGACAGGTGAAGGCTGATGGAGATATAGATGATTTTCATTTATAACGGAAGAATGTGCATTCTAATGTTGGAAACAACAGAGTGATTTGATTGTTGAAAAGTGTGCAATGTTAACTTGATGAAAATAAAAAGTTGACATTACACTCTTTTTTGAGTAATATTGTTAACTATAAGATGAGCGGAGGTTAACAAAAATGAAAACGAAGGGCGTAATTTACTGTGGATTATTTACTGCACTGATTGCAGTCGGGGCATTTATCAAAATTCCGATACCGGTCGTGCCATTTACCCTGCAGTACCTGTTTACGATGCTGGCAGGTCTGCTGCTTGGTTCAAGACTGGGAACGGTGTCTGTACTTTCGTACATGCTGCTTGGGCTGGCTGGTCTTCCAATTTTTTCGGAGGGCGGCGGACTGTGGTATGTGTTTAAACCCAGTTTTGGATATATCATCGGATTTGCAGTGGGTACATTTGTGACTGGATGGATTGCGGAACATATGGAAAAAAAGACCATTGCACGGTACCTTCTGGCAAATCTGGCAGGACTGTTTTGTGTCTATGCAGTCGGTATGATTTATTACTATATCATCTGTAATTTTGTGATTAATACGCCGATTGCGGCAGGACCACTGTTTTTGTACTGCTTTGTTTTAGCGGTGCCGGGGGACATTGCCTTAAGTATTCTTGGGGCAGTGGTGGCAAAGCGTGTCAGACCGGTGCTTGCTTATGAGACAGTGCGGGCAAGATCTTAAAGATGTTGCAGCAGATATGGTTCATGAGATACAAATACATGGATCTGCGTTGGGATTATGCGCAGTATCCGAAAGATAAGCGGGAGAAAAAGAAATGAATGCACTTACATTAGCGGAAGAAATTATTAACGGAAGAAGAATCACAAGGGAAGATGACCTTTCATTTTTCCTGACCTGTGATCTTGGGGAGCTCTGTGAGGGAGCAGATAAGATCAGGGAAGCACGGATTGGGGATAAAGTAGATCTGTGTTCAATTATCAACGGGCGCAGCGGAAGATGCCCGGAGGACTGTAAATACTGTGCGCAGTCGGCACACCATCATACAAACTGTGAGGAGTATGATTTCCTTCCGGAGGAAGATATTCTGGCAGCATGCAAAATGAATGAGCGGGAAGGCGTTGATCGTTTTTCTATCGTTACAGCGGGAAGAGCACTGACGGGAGAGGAATTTGACAAGGCGATCCATGCATATGAGACGATGAAAAAAGAGTGTAAGATCGATCTGTGTGCCTCCATGGGATTTCTTTCTGCAGAACAGCTGTACAGACTGCACGAGGCGGGGGTTACCAGCTATCATCACAACATAGAGACATCCAGACGTAATTTTCCAAATATCTGCACAACACATACCTATGACATGAAGATCGAAACATTGAAAAAAGTAAAGGCAGAGGGAATGTGCGCCTGCTCCGGCGGAATCATCGGCATGGGAGAAACGTGGGAGGACAGACTGGATATGGCGGTCAGTCTTGCAGAACTTGGCATCGACTCGATTCCGATCAATGCGCTGATGCCGATACCGGGAACACCGTTAGAAGGTCTGCCAAGACTGTCTGAGGCTGATATTTTGCGCACGATCGCATTTTTCCGCTATATCAACCCGGATGCCAATATCCGTCTTGCTGCGGGAAGGGCACTTTTGACAAACGATGGGGAAATTGCATTCCAGGCAGGGGCATCCGCATCCATTACCGGAAACATGCTGACAACGGTGGCATGCGCAACGATCCGCAGCGACAGACGGATGTTAGAAGATTTAGGCCGTGATGTGACACCGGAGTACTGGAAAGAAGAAAAGTCAGAGGCATAGTAAGAATCGTCATATGGAAAAGAAATGTCCTTGTTATGTGGAAGGAAAGAATACAGAAAAGAGGATGGATATGAGCAAAGCTTTATTTATCACGGGTACCGGGACGGATATCGGAAAAACTTATGTGACCGGGCTGATCGTAAAAAAGCTGGCAGAAGAGGGAAAGTCAGCTGCCTATTATAAAGCTGCAATGAGTGGAAATGACCACAGGGCAGACGGATCACTGATCCCGGGAGATGCCCTGTTTGTGCAGAAAATGTCGGGTATTACACAGACGCTTGAGGAGATGTGCCCTTATGTATATGAACATGCATATTCGCCGCACCTTGCCTCACGGATCGAGGGACATCCGGTGGAGATGGCTGTGGTAAAAGATGGATACAAGGCCGTATGTGATAAATATGATTATGTGACTGTGGAGGGCAGCGGCGGTATTTTGTGCCCGATCTGTTTTGATGAGGCAAAGATCCAGCTTGAAGATGTGGTGTCGGAGCTTGGACTTTCCAGTATCCTGATCGCAGATGCCGGGCTTGGCACGATCAATAGTGTTGTGCTGACGGCAGAGTATATGAAGGCACATCATTTGCCGTTAAAGGGAATCATATTCAACCATTATCATCCGGGGGATGTGATGGAGGACGATAACATCTTTATGTGCGAATATATGACCGGACTGCTGACACTTGCGAAGGTACAGGACGGGGACACGGAGCTTAAGATGGATGTGGAAGCACTTGCGGGATTATATGAGTAAAGTTGATATGTATGAAATTTTGCAGCTATCTGGCAGCAGACTGTTAAGTAGTTGAGAACAGAATAAAAGAGGAGTAAAAATATGATCTGGTATCCTTACGAACAGATGAAAACAATGCGGGAACCTTATAAAATTTTAGATGCCGAGGGTGTTTATCTTTATACGAAAGATCAGAAACTGATCGATTCGGTATCGTCCTGGTGGTGTATGATCCATGGCTATAAACACCCGGAACTGACGGCTGCCATCAAAGAACAGGCAGATCATTTCTGCCATGTCATGCTTGGCGGACTGACACATGAGCCGGTGCAGAAGCTTTCGGATAAGTTGCAGGAGTATTTGCCGGGAGATTTGGATTACTGCTTTTTCTCGGATTCCGGAAGTGTTGCGGTGGAAGTCTCCTTAAAGATGGCATTACAGTACAATACAAATCAGGGCAGAAAACGTCCGCTTGTGCTTGCATTAGAGCATGCTTACCACGGGGATACGTTTAAGGCGATGGAAGTGGGGGATGATGAGGATTATCATTTCGCATTTGAAGAAAAAACGGGTGTGGTTCATATACCGACCGAAATCGCGGCACTGGAGGAGGCATTTGAGAAATATCATGACGAATTGAACTGTTTTATCGTGGAACCGCTGCTGCAGGGCGCAGGCGGAATGCGGATGTATGATATTTCTTTCCTGAAACGCGCACGCGAATTGTGTGATGCGTATGATGTACTTTTGATCTTTGATGAGGTTGCAACGGGATTTGGAAGAACCGGCAACCGTTTTGTGGCTGATCTGGTACTGCCGGATATCTTAGTGCTCGGAAAGGCACTGACCGGAGGTTATATCGGTCATGCGGTGACAGTGGCAAACCACAAGGTATTTGATGCATTTTACAGCGATAATGACCGTCATGCACTGATGCACGGACCGACCTTTATGGGAAATGCACTTGCCTGTGCCGTGGCACTCAAAGGGATTGAGATTTTTGAACGTGAAAATTATATGGGAAAAATCAAACGCATTGAAGAAATTTCACACCGTGAGATGGACGGATTTACGGATCCGAGGATCAGAGAAGTGCGTATTATGGGCGGCTGTACCTGTGTGGAAGTGCACGATGGAGCAGCCCTTGAAGGATTCCAGCAGTTTGCATATGAGAGAGGAGTCTTTTGCCGTCCGTTCTTAAAGTACATGTATTCCATGGTTCCTTACATTATAGAGGAAGAGGAACTGGTTCAGATTTTTGATGTGATGAAAGCATGGTTTCGCAGAGGTTAAAGCAGGTACTTGACATTAGACAGACAACTGTTAACATAGAATTAATCACTGTATGAAAAATCTGCATGATAAGGAGAAAAGACTATGTTAACAGCACTGTTTATTATTTTAATGTTTGCCGTATTTGGAAAATTGATCCTGTTTGCTTTCAAGGCATCCTGGGGGATCTTAAAAGTTTTACTTACGATCATTATCTTCCCGTTGTTTTTGATCGGGTTATTTGTTTCAGGACTGGTTTATATTGCACTGATACTGCTTGTAATCGCAGGAATTGTGTCGGTGGTCAAATCGTTGACATAAAAATTACAATAGCGGATGTTCGGCACATGCTGCCAGACGTTCATAGCGTCTGTCGACTTCTGCCTGAATCTGGTCTGCAACCGATTTATATTCTTCGGTGGCAAGATGTTTCGTGCGCCCCATCATGGAAAACCATTCCGTGACGGGGATTTTTTTATGCGATTTTTTTGGATCATAGCTCAGTGATGTGATGCCGCGTTCGATTTCATAGAGCGGAAAATAACAGCAGTCTACGGCGGCAGCAATGACTTTTCGTTCTGTGTCCGGACGGTCATTCCAGTTGAGCGGGCAGGCGGAGAGCGCTTTTACATAGGCGGTGCCGAATTCCCTTGCATAGGCAGCTGCTTTTGCAGCCTTTTTGATAAAATCATGTGGGTTCGACTCGGCGACGGTTGCCACATAGGGGAGGTGGGCCGCAGCCATGATCTGGGGCATGTCTTTGTGGAAAAAGGTCTTTCCGTACTGTGTTTTTCCGAGGTGGGAGGTGGAGCTTTTCGCACCCATCGGGGTAGAGTAGGAAAGCTGGTAACCGGTGTTCATATATCCGCCGTTGTCATATTCAAATAAGAGCAGATGATGTCCGCGCAGTGCCGTTCCGAGTGCAGAACCCATGCCGATATCCATGCCGCCGTCACCACTTGCCATGATAAATGTGATCTCGCCTTTGGGATATTCCCCGCGTTTTTGCCGTTCCTCAAATACTTCCACCAGACCGCTTAAAGTAGCAGCTCCATTTTGAAACAGGTTGTGGATATATGGGATGCGGAATGCCGTTTTTGGGTAGGCAGTGGTTGTCACCATGCCGCAGCCGGTCTGGAACAGAAAGACCACATTTCCTTCGATCCCTTTTAACAGCAGATTTAAGTTGACCGGTATACCGCAGCCGGGACAGGTTCCGATTCCCGGGGCGATCCGCTTGGGCATGGCGGTGGCGTCTTTGATCAATCCACCTTTTACAAGCATTTTTCCGGTTGCAGGATCGAAAGTGCAGGTTGTGACACCGGGGGACTGGCGATCTTTGGTGAGGGGTGCATAATACTGTGGCTGTGGGCAATTTTCTGTCGTACCCGGTGTGATTCCATAGTAATCAAAAGCCCTGGCATCAGGCGAAAGTCCCTCACGAAACAGTGCAACAGCATCCTCCACAAAAAAATCCTTCCCGCCAAGTCCGTAAATGCGGGTCAGTACCCGGATCGGGTGTGTGGAATCCGTGATATCCTGCAGGGCGGCGCGCAGTTCTAAGGACATATTTCCGCCGCCGGCGCCGTAGCTGTCCTGACGGTCTGCGGCAACGATCGTCTTTGCATGCATACAGAGATGGCGTAATTCGTCAGATGGAAATGGACGAAGCACATTTAATGTGACAACGCCAGCGCGGATGCCCTCTTTGCGCAGCGTATCTGCTGCAACTGTGGCGGGGTGAAAAGAGGAACCGAGCAGAAAAAGGATAATATCTGCATCTTCACACAGATATCCGCGGCAAAAAGTATGCATTCTTCCGGAGAGGGAGGCGAACTCATCAAACAGCATGGGAAGTTTTTTTCGTGTTTCTTCCATGGCGAGAAAAAGCTGATATTTGTTGTTGATAATGTCCGGTTCATTCATATAGGAGCCGACAGAGACCGGGTGATTCAGGTCGAGTACACTGTAAAAACGATTCTCCCCGGTGGAGTCATTTCCGGCAAAAGCGGAGATTTCGGGATTGTCACAGGAGAGTTTTTTCCCGATAAAGTGCTGTACGGTTTCATCTTCAGAAAAGACCATGCATTTTTGTTTCTGATGGCTGGTAAAGAAACCGTCAAAGGCAACGACAACCGGGAGATTCACTTTTTCGGCAAGTTTTAAGGCAATCAGATTGAAGTCGTAGACCATCTGCGGGTCATCCGCAAACAGAATGATCCAGCCGGTATTTAAAAGATACATGATATCGCTGTGATCACCTTTGATGCACAGAGGGCCGGAGACGGTACGGCAGGCGACATTCATGACCATCGGCATGCGTGTGCCGGACTGAACCGGAAATTGCTCTAAGGCATAGAGCAGACCGTTGGCGCTGGTGGCATTAAATACGCGTCCGCCGCCCGCCGAAGCACCGTAACAGATACCGGCGGCACTGTGTTCTCCCTCGGCGGCGATCAGCCGGATGTTGTGCTCGCCTCTTGCACCCGAAAGATCGAGATTTTCCGCAATCTGTGTGGAGGGGGTGATCGGATAATATCCCATGATATGATAATTGATCTGCTTTGCTGCGTAGGCGGCAAGCTCATTTCCACTTTCGTAAAGTTTGCGCTGGGCAGCGGTTTTCTTTACGAAAGCCTGTGTTGATGATTGCTGCTGATCCGATGATGGAAAAGCCTGTGTTGTTGATTGTTGCTGATCTGACATTATACGATACCTCCGTCAATACGTTTTTCATCAAGATAAGAATCACTGGTGATCCAGGAATTTGCGCCGGTCTTCTGGTACCGGACAGAGTCTGGCAGCAGATCCTGATCCGGCATGGAATGCGGCTTGTCCGGGTAATCTTTTTCTTCTGCTTTTACCAGAGCGTGAGTCGGACAGACATCCACACAGCGGAGACAGCCTTTGCAGTGTCTGTAATCAAGTCCCTGGTTGACCATTGCCTCTTTCCCCTTATAAGTTCCCGGTGCAAACTGAAATACCATATCCGGACAGGTAGAATCACAGAGTCCGCAGTTGATGCACCGATCCTGCAAAAAGAGAGGAATATAACCTTCGCGGGAGGGGGAGAGGTCATTTGATACCGTGCTGCCGGGGCGTGTATTGATCCCGCCGATCGGGGCGTTTTTGTAGCCCCAGATATAAGTTTCTTTTGCGAGAGAAGGGGAAGCAGTTCTGTCAGGAATCTTTTTTTCAGCTGTTTTTTCATACCCCATTTTTAAACCCTGCAGATTTGCCCCGATCAGTGCCGGATATTTTTTCCCAATAGTATTTTTGCAGAGTGTTTCAATGGAATCCATCGGGATAAAAGGACACGCTCTGGTGATCGCACCGAGCATAACCATGTTAATGCGGGATCTGGATTCCATGGCGATGGAGAGTGCGTCCAGACAATACAGCGTTCCAGTTGGAATATTGTATTTTTCTGCCGCTTCATCACAGGATAAAGGTGTATTTAAAACAATTTTTGTGTCGGCGGAAATCCCGTCTAATACTGGGTAAGTCCCGATCAGCCCTTCGTGAAAAATGCCAAGTACATGCGGTTGTAATACCGGGCTGTTGATGCGCAGTGGATGGGAAGCGGGACTCCAGCGGATATAGGATTTTACCGGTGAACCTCGTTTTTCAGATCCGTAGCTGGAAAAACTTAAGGAGTTTAAGGAAAGGTATAAGGCACCGAGTTCGCCGAGCATTTTTCCGCAGAGATTTGCGCCGAGACCGCCGATGCTCTCTAACCGTATTTCAAAATAACCGTATTCATTTGTAACCGGAAGTGTAACTGGGGTGTACATCATATGCTCCATTCTTGCGCTATATTCACGCATTTTATTGATTCACTCATATACAAAAGTTTGATTTTACATAGCAAATGTGATTTTACATAGCTATGTGTCTGTTATTTTATAGTGTGTACAGAAGCAGACGAATCATGCGCTTTTTTTTGTTTACATCCGGGGGGAAAGTGATTAGAATAGACAGGTAGGTTTTATGGGTGGTGTCATATATATGAAAGAGAAAATCATAGCATTTGTAAAAAAAGAAACAGTGCTGGTCGTTGCAGCCATTTTAGCTGTAATATCCGCTTTTTTTGTGCATCCGGATCAGGCATATATCGATTATATTGATTTTCGCGTGCTTGGGATCCTGCTCTCGCTGATGATCATTATGGCGGGCGTGCAGAATAATGGAATCTTTGATGAGATCGGGCGGTGGCTTCTTGCGCATACGAAAAATACGGCGCAGCTGGCATTTGTTCTTGTTTTTCTGTGTTTCTTTTCAAGCATGGTCATTACCAATGATGTTGCGCTTTTGACGTTTGTTCCGTTTGCACTTCTCACGCTGCAAAAATGCGGGCAGGAGCGTCTTATGGTGCCGGTCATCGTGCTTCAGACCATAGCGGCGAACCTTGGAAGTATGCTGACTCCGATTGGAAATCCGCAGAATTTGTATTTATATAATCTCTCAGAAATGAATGCTGGGGAGTTTCTTGTCTTGATGCTTCCGTATACGGTTGTTTCCGGTGTGCTGCTTGCCCTGACGATTTTCGTTTTAAGTGCAAGAAAAAGAAAAATCAGATTGACAGACTGTCATTTTTCGGAAGAAAAAAAGGAAATGAACAAAAAACTGACCGGCATGTATGCGGTTTTATTCCTTATGGCGCTTTTGGTCGTGGCAAGGATCCTGCCGTATTATATTTTGCTTGCGGCGGTAGCTGTGTCTGTGTTTTTATCAGATAGAAAAGTACTGGGGCAGGTGGATTACTGCCTGATCTTTACGTTTATCGCTTTCTTTATTTTTACAGGAAATATCGGACGGCTGCCGGCGTTTCAGGAAGTACTGCATTCATTGGTTAACGGAAGGGAACTTCTGGTGGGAATTGCCACAAGCCAGGTGATCAGCAATGTTCCGGCGGCACTGTTATTGTCCGGTTTTTCGGGTGATTTAAAGCAGCTTTTGCTTGGTGTAAATTTAGGGGGACTTGGCACACTGATCGCCTCCATGGCGAGCCTGATCTCCTATAAAATATATGCGCATAATTATAACCGCACGAAGGGGTATTATCTGTTGTGGTTTCATCTGGCAAATATCATTTTTCTCGCGGTACTTGTGCTGCTTGCGCTGGGAATGCGGTAAAATGGGAGGGAGAATAAAATGCAGGAAAAACAATTAGATAAAGAAAGTATGAAGGGAACCATCTATGTGCTGCTCTCTGCAGTATGTTTCAGCACCGGAGGTGTTCTGATAAAGTCGATTCCGTGGAGTTCCATCACGATCCAGGGAATCCGCAGTATTTTTTCATTTATGCTGATCGCATCATATATGGTCATCACAAAACGAAAGTTTGTATGGAACAAAACGGTGTTGTTTGGAGCCGTCTGCAATACGGCTATGGCTTTAACGTTTGTTTCAGCAACAAAGATGACAACGGCGGCAAATGCGATCGTGCTTCAGTTTACAGAACCAATCTTTGTGATTCTGCTGATGTGGGCATTATATAAGAAGAAACCGAAAAAAGCGGCAGTGGTGGCATGTGCGGTCGTGTTTGCCGGTATCTTATGCTTCTTTTTAGATTCCCTGAGCGCCGGGGGAATGGCGGGAAATCTGCTTGCGGTATTTTCGGGATTTACCTATGCGCTGGTTATGATGATGAAAGGTTTTCCGGGAGCTGATTTTGAATCGTCATTGCTGGCATCCCATGTGATCAGCCTTAGCATCGGACTGCCTTCGTTTTTGGGGGAGACCGATCATTCTGCGAAGGCATGGATCTGTATTATCCTTCTCGGTGTGATCCAGTTTGGCTTATCCTACATCTTTTTATCGAGGGGCTTGGATCGTGTTTCGCCGGTCACGGCATCCTTAACTTCTACATTAGAGCCGATCTTAAATCCAATTTTAGTTGCGATCTTCTGCGGTGAGACAATCGGGCGCACGGCAGTCATTGGCGCAGTGCTTGTGATCGGAGCGGCAGCCTGCTATAACGTTTATGAGGCGGCGCATAAGGATTAAAGGAATTCCGGCATCAAAATATATGATGTTAAAACCAAATAGTGCTTCACAACATGGCGGCTGACAAATTGCGCAAAGCCGAGAATGCTTTTCTTATTTTCGGACAACGGAACAAAACAGGCACGGCTTTGCGCAATTTGTCAATCAATAAACCTGAACGCACTATTTGTGCCAACAACATTATAAGGTATATTACAGAATCACAAAAACGTGGTTCTGTATTTTTTTACCCATTTTTTACATAAACCCCCACACCCATTTTACAATATCCGCTTAGGATATAGGGTAAAGATGAGAGAAATAAAAGAATCGATGCCGGACAGGCGGATTTAGTGCGCAGATGGAAGAAACCGGCAGGAATGGAGAAGAGATGGAAAGAACACTCGTGTGGGGACACCGCGGTGCGAGCGGTTATGCACCGGAAAATACAATGGCAGCTTTTGAGAAAGCGGTAGAGCTTGGCGCAGATGGAATTGAACTGGATGTGCAGCTCACAAAAGACGGAGAACTTGTTGTCATCCACGATGAAACGATCGACCGTGTGAGTGATGGAAGCGGCTGGGTAAAAGATTATACCTACGCGAAGCTGATCAAACATAATTTTAACCGTACACATCCGGAGTATGAACATGCACAGATACCCACGTTAGAGGAAGTCTATGCGTTGATAAAACCGACAGATCTGACCATTAATGTGGAAATCAAGACCGGAGTCGTGTTTTATCCGGAAATTGAGGAGCGTGTGTTAGATCTCACAGAGCGGATGGGACTCATGGAACGTGTGATTTTTTCCTCCTTTAATCACTATACCATACAAAAGATCAAAGAGATCAATCCGGAAGCAGAGACAGGAATGCTTTACTGCGATGGAATCATCAATCCGGTTAGTTACGCTTCGTATGTTGTGGGAGCAGATGCACTGCACCCGGCACTTTACAACATTCAGTATGAAGGATTTATGGAAGAGTGCAGGAGGCAGAAAAAGAAAGTCCATGTATGGACTGTAAATGAGGAAAAATATATGCGGCTCGTCTGTGCGGCGCGTGCCGATGCAATGATCACAAATTATCCGGACCGCGGCAAAAAAATTGCGGAAGAGTACAGTGATGGGAAATTGACACCGGAGCTGGTGAAATTGTTGAGGCATAAAGAAATGGCGGCGTTATGAATGCGGCAGGCAGTCTGTATTTTGCAGACGAAGGGTATCTGACCTGGCAGAAAAATCTGGTGGAACCGTACCTGAAGCAATGCCAGAAGTATGCTTATTTTCACAGTTATGACGGGGCGGCCATTTTTTATCAGCAATATCTGGCAGCGGGGGCGGATACCTGTATTGTGATCTCACATGGATTCAGCGAGTTTGCAGAAAAATATAACGAGGTTATTTATTATTTTCTGCAGCAGGGCTGTTCCGTTTATATCTTAGAACACCGCGGGCACGGCTATTCAGAACGTGAGGTTTCGGATGACCAGAAAGTATATATCCGTGATTTTGAAGATTATATCAAAGATTTAGACTGCTTTATGAAAAAAATGAATTACCGGATGGAGCGGCACCGCATCTTATTTGCACATTCCATGGGAGGTGCGGTCGCGGCGCGTTATATCGAGGAACATCCGAAAGTATTTGAACGTGCGATCCTTTCTTCACCGATGTTTCGGATGCAGACCGGAAAGTATCCGTGGTGGGTGGCAAAAATGACAGCTGATTTTTATGTGAGAACCAAAAGAGGTGAACGTTATGCAGCGGGACAGACAGGGTTTGACAGCAGGCCGGATTTTGAACACAGCAGCTGTATTTCAAGAGAGCGCTATGATTATATTTTTGAAAAGAGGCTGAAAAATTCCAGATATCAGACCAATGGCAGTACTTATGGATGGCTTTTGGCAGCGATGCGTGCAACAGAAACGCTGATGCGGAAAAAGAATCTGGAGCGGATTAAAATTCCGATTTTGATCTTTATAGCAGGGAATGACCAAATGGTGGATAATCGTGCGATCGCAGTTTTTGAAAATCGTGTGGAGACGGCAGCGCTTGTCTGCATGCCGGCTTCCAAACATGAAATTTTTAATGCGGACTATCAGACCAGGTGCAGATATTATCAGGAGATCTTTGATTTTATCCTGCAAAACAGGAGGGAAAAACATGAAACAGAAATTAAATAAACTTGAAAAATACTGGGTAATGTACGATGTAGGCAACTCTGCCTTTGCGCTTTTAGTGTCCACGATCATACCGATCTATTTTAAAAACATGGCAGCCGGAAATGGCATATCCGCTTCGGACTCCACCGCATATTTAAGCTATGCGATCTCTATTTCCACTTTGATCGTGGCAATATTAGGGCCGGTGCTCGGAACGGTTGCAGATGGAAAGAACCGGAAAAAACCTTTATTTACGCTGTTTATGCTGATCGGTGTTCTTGGGTGTGCCGCACTTGCACTTCCGAAAAGTGCCATTTTATTTCTGGTTGTATTTGTGATCACCAAAGTCGGGTTTTCCGGCAGCCTTATTTTTTATGATTCTATGCTCGTGGATGTGACGACGGATGAGCGCATGGATGACGTGTCATCCCAGGGATACGCATGGGGATATATAGGAAGCTGTGTGCCTTTTGTTGTCAGTCTGGCATTGATTTTTGGAGCGGATTATATTGGAATCAGCGGTACGGTAGCGACAGCAGGAGCATTTATCATCAATGCCTTATGGTGGGCAGTTGTCACAATCCCGCTCTTAAAAAATTATAAGCAGAATTATTATGTGGAGACAAAAGTAAACGGAGTAAAAGAAACCATAAAAAGATTGGGGACTGTATGTGGTGAGATCAAAAAGGACAAAAAAGTGTTTCTCTTTCTCGTTGCATTTTTCTTCTATATAGATGGTGTATACACGATCATTGAAATGGCAACTTCTTACGGAAAGGATGTTGGAATCAGTGATACAAGTCTTCTTCTTGCACTGCTTCTGACACAGATCGTCGCATTTCCCTGTGCCATTATCTTTGGAAAACTGGCACAGAAATTTGAAACAGCCCGTCTGATCGCGGTTTGTATCGGAGCATACTTTTTGGTTGCAGTCTATGCACTTTGGCTGGATGCGGCATGGAAATTCTGGGTAATGGCAACGTTTGTGGGTGTATTTCAGGGAGCGATCCAGGCATTGTCGCGATCTTATTTTGCAAAGATCATTCCGAAGGAAAAATCAAGTGAGTATTTTGGGATTTTCGATATTTTTGGAAAAGGAGCATCTTTTATGGGAACGATGCTCATGGGTATTTCCACACAGATTTTCCACACTTCAAAAGCGGGTGTTATCGTGATCGCGTCAATGTTTGTGATCGGGTTTGTTATTTTTAAGATCCAGTCACAGACAATGCAGAGAGGGGAAAAACGTTCTTTGGCGGTAAGCAGGACCTGGGATGAGTTCGAAGCGGAAACGGAAAATGATTATGATGACTATGACTATGGATATGAGGATGATTACGAAATAGGAGATATGGATTTTGCCGAAGAAAGATTCTAAAAATCAGAAAAAAAGCATAGGAATAAAAGAGACTTTAGCGGGAGCAGATACTTCGCTCATGGAAAAACAATTAAAAGAACAGATCGAAGCACCTATGGTACGGCTTTCTTATACTTATGCGATGGATGTGGTGCAGGCAAAATTAAAAATGATCAATGCGGACCTGACGGAGCAGTTTGACCGTCAGGTTATTCGTAGTATGACAGGCCGGATCAAACAGACGGACAGCATTGCAAAAAAGCTGATGCGAAAAGGAAGAGAAGTAACATTTCAGGCAGCAGTGACCACTTTAAACGATATCGCAGGCATCCGTGTTGTCTGTTTTTTCTGTGATGATATATACCGCGTGGCGGATTATATAAAAAAGCAAAAGGATATTACCCTGATCAAAGAGAAGGATTATGTAAAAAATCCCAAAAAGAGCGGTTATCAGAGTATTCATCTGATTGTGGAGGTCCCGGTTACCTATTTAGAGAAAACAACAAAGATCCGGGTGGAGATTCAGATCCGGTCATTTGCAATGGACTACTGGGCTGAGCTTGACAATCAGATGTGTTATAAGAAGAGCGCAGGACAGATTGAAAATGTGGAGCGTGAAACAAAAGATTACTCGGATGTGATTGCAAAAGTTGACAATCAGATGTTAGAACTGCGCAGACAGATTGAAAAGATGTAAAAAGCAACGGAGGAAAAGAGGATGGCAGAAAAAAAACAAAAATATTTGGAAAACAGGGAATTATCATGGTTAAAATTTAATGAGCGTGTGCTGGAGGAGGCAGCGGATCCATTCGTGCCGCTGTGTGAGCGCATGTCTTTCTTATCTATTTTTCAGAGCAATCTGGATGAATTTTTTATGGTGAGAGTCGGATCACTTCACGATCAGATGCATGTGGATAAAACAGCACATGATAACAAA
The DNA here is from genome assembly GCF_900537995.1 of Roseburia intestinalis L1-82. Classification (NCBI taxonomy): domain Bacteria; kingdom Bacillati; phylum Bacillota; class Clostridia; order Lachnospirales; family Lachnospiraceae; genus Roseburia; species Roseburia intestinalis. The sequence goes on from NZ_LR027880.1 coordinate 74,912, forward strand.
ACAAAAATGACAGCAAAGGAACAGCTTGCGGCAATTTTTGATGCGGCAAGAATCTTATCGGAACAGAAAGATCTGGTGTACAGGAATTATATGCAGCTTTTGAAAGCGGAGGGGGTAGAACTCTTAAGTTTTGCAGATATGCAGCCGGACGATAAAGTTTTTCTGGAGCATTATTTTAAGGAGGCGCTGATGCCTTTGTTATCCCCACAGGTAATTGGAAAAAAACAGCCATTTCCATTTTTGAAAAATAAGGAAATCTATGCAGTTGTTGTGCTTGGAACAAAAAATGGAGAAAAGCTTGGAATTATCCCATGCAGCAATGAAGTGTTTGAACGCCTGATCAAAGTTCCTTCAGGAAAAGAGCGCTATATGCTGGTGGAAGAACTGATCCTTCATTTTCTGCCACTGGTGTTTGAACGGTATACAGTAAAAAGCAAATCACTGATCCGTATCATCCGCAATGCGGACATTGATGTGGATGAAGCGTTTTATGATGAGGATCTTGACTACCGGGATTCCATGGAGAAACTGATCCGCACCAGACGCAGACTCTGCCCGGTAAAACTGGAACACAGCCGGGTGCTGGATGTGACGATCATTGAAAATCTGCGCAAAGAACTTGGAATTGGAGCAGACCAGGTTTACTTTTCGGAGGCACCATTAGAGTTATCATTTTTTTCGCAAATCCAGGATTCTCTGAGAGAAAAAAGAGAACTGTTTTTTGAAAAGAGAGTGCCGCAGCAGCCGGCATGCATCCGCAATGATCTGCCTGTGATCGACCAGATCGAAGAAAAAGACTGGTTTTTAAGTTTTCCATATGAGAGCATGAAGCCTTTTATAAGACTTTTGAAAGAAGCTGGCGAGGATGAGAGAGTTGTATCCATCCGCATGACACTTTATCGTGTGGCAAAAAATTCACAGATCGTAGAGGCTTTAATCGATGCTGCCGAGAACGGAAAAGAAGTTGTTGTGCTGGTAGAATTGCGTGCCCGGTTTGATGAAGAAAATAATATTGAATGGTCAAGACGGTTAGAGGATGCAGGCTGCCGCATTATTTACGGTATCGACCATATCAAAGTGCATTCGAAACTCTGTCAGATCACCTACAAAAAAGACGGCGAGATTCGTCATATCACGCAGATTGGAACCGGTAATTATAATGAAAAGACGGCGAAATTATACACAGATCTATCTGTTATGACTGCAAATGAAAAAATCGGCGAGGAGTCAGCAGAAGTTTTTCATGCTCTCTGTTTAGAGCAGCTCGTGGAGAAAACGAAATATCTTCTGGTGGCACCGAAGTGTCTGCAGAGTAAGATAATTGTAATGATCGATGAGGAAATCGCAAAAGCAAAAGCAGGAAAACCGGCTTATGTCGGAGCAAAAATGAATGCCCTGACAGATAAGGTCATCATTGACAAACTAGTCGAGGCATCAAAAGCCGGTGTAAAAATAGAACTGATCATCCGTGGAATCTGCTGCCTGATTCCGGGCGTGGAAGGATATACGGAAAATATCCGGGTGATCAGTATTGTCGGACGGTATTTAGAGCATTCCAGAATCTATCTGTTTGGAGCAGAGGAGGAAACAGCAAAAGTTTACATTGCATCTGCAGATTTTATGACCAGAAATACAACAAAGCGTGTTGAGGTCGCAGCACCGGTCTGGGATAAGGCGATCAAAGAACGCATTATGGATATGTTCCACCTGATGTTAAAAGACAATGTAAAAGCAAGGGAACTCGGCAGCGACGGCAATTATTCGAGGGTGACGGATTCGGATGTAAAGCTCAATTCACAGGAATACTTCTTTGCCATGAGCTACCAGCAGGCGGAAAATACGGAAAAGTAAGCGAAACATTTACCATTATTTTACATACATTTTACCAAACCTCTCTCATGTATTTTACATAAGTGCATTAAAGTAAAAACTGTCAAAAGGAAATGAAAAGAAAACAGCAGGATGGACGCCCTGCAAATTGAAAAAAGAGAGGATTAAGAAAATGAAAAAGAAAGTAATGTGTATGTTATTAACAGGTATGATGGCAGCCAGCATGATCGCAGGCTGTGGTAACAGTGGAAATGCAAGTGCAAATGCCGGAGCAGATACAAATACAGATGCAAGTGCAGATGCAGCGGACAGTTCAGCAGATCAGTCAGCAGATGTTACACCAGATACGACAGCTGCAAATTCAGCATCAGCAGCAACCGGAGATTTTGACAACAGCGAGTACATCAACGTTGTATCCCGTGAGGATGGTTCCGGTACAAGAGGAGCATTCATCGAGCTGTTCGGTGTGGAAGAGAAAAATGATGCCGGTGAGAAAATTGATAATACAACCGATGAAGCAATCATCACAAACAGTACCGACGTTATGTTAACAACAGTTTCAGGTGATGAATACTCCATCGGATATGTATCACTTGGTTCCCTAAACGACAGTGTAAAAGCAGTTTCCATCGATGGAGCAGAAGCTACCGTAGATAATATCAAGAGCGGAGATTACACGATCGCAAGACCATTTAATATTGCAACCAAAGGAACACCAAGCGATGTGGCACAGGATTTTATCAACTTTATCATGAGTGCAGACGGACAGGCAGTTATTTCTGATAATAAATACATCCCGGTAGATGACGGTGCAGCAGCATTCGAGTCAAACGGCGCAAGCGGAAAAGTTGTTGTAGCAGGATCTTCTTCCGTAACACCTGTTATGGAAAAATTAAAAGAGGCATATGTCGCAGTCAACAGCGGTGCAGAGATCGAGATCCAGGAGAGCGATTCCACCACAGGTATGACAGCAGCTATGGATGGAACCTGTGATATCGGTATGGCTTCCCGTGAATTAAAAGATTCTGAGACAGAGGGCGGCTTAACAGCAGCCGTGATCGCAATGGATGGTATCGCAGTCATCGTAAACAACGACAACCCGACTACAGATCTTTCCAAAGATACAGTCAAAGGCATCTACACAGGCGAAATCACATCCTGGGATGGCGTTACAGAGTAATACAGACAGATACAAACAACATATTTCATAGAATTCCTTATTATAAAACATCAGGTAAAGACCGGGAGAGACAGTTACTCTGCCGGTCTTTACATAAATAACGTACATAACTTTTTATCAGTCTGGAGAAAAATAATGAATCATATCAAAGAAAAAGTAATGGAAGGCGTTTTCCTCTTTACGGCAGTCATATCCATTATCGCGGTAGCCTTAATCTGTGTGTTCTTGTTTGCAAACGGATTTCCGGCAATGCAGAAAATCGGTGTATGGCAGTTTTTGTCGGGAAAAGTATGGAAACCGACCAATAATATATTCGGAATCTTTCCGATGATCTTAGGAAGTATTTATGTAACCGGAGGAGCACTTTTAATCGGAGTCCCGGTTGGAATACTGATGTCAATCTTTATGGCCCGCTTCTGTCCGGAAAAACTGTACCGCATTTTAAAACCGATCGTGGATCTCTTAGCAGGCATCCCTTCTATTGTATATGGATTTTTCGGTCTGGTCGTATTGGTGCCGTTTATCAGAGAACATTTTAAAGGAAATGGAAACAGTATCTTAACCGCTTCGATCCTGCTTGGAATCATGATCCTGCCGACCATTATCGGTGTGTCAGAGTCTGCGATCCGTGCGGTGGAAAACAGCTATTACGAGGGGGCACTTGCACTTGGAGCAACCCATGAGAGAAGTGTTTTTACCGTGATCGTTCCGGCAGCAAAATCCGGTATCATGGCAGCAGTCGTGCTCGGTGTCGGACGTGCAATCGGTGAGACGATGGCAGTTATGATGGTAGCCGGAAACCAGGCGCGGGTTCCATCGAGTATTTTTAAAGGTGTCCGTACCTTAACGGCAAATATTGTAATGGAAATGGGATACGCAACGGATCTTCACAGAGAAGCACTGATCGCAACCGGTGTGGTACTGTTTGTGTTTATCCTCATCATCAATGTCTCTTTCTCTATTTTAAAAAGACGCACAAAGGACAATTAGAAAGGGGAGATTAAGATGGAAAAACATATGGAAACTGAGATTGCTGCGATCAATCAGCAGTCTTTCAAAGATAAGATCAAATCATATACGAAACATCCGGGCTCATTCTTATTGCTGCTTTTAGTGCTTGTCGCAGCAGTGCTGACTGTGGGTGTCCTGGTATTTCTGGTGGGTTATATTTTAATCCGCGGTATCCCGTATTTAAAAACATCGCTGTTTGCATGGACTTATAATTCGGATAATGTGTCGATGCTCCCGGCGATGATCAACACACTGTTTATGACGGTGCTGGCGCTTTTGTTATCCGTACCGTTTGGTGTGGGCGCAGCGATCTACCTCGTGGAATACGCAAAAAAGGGAAACAAGTTAGTCGGGATCATCCGTGTGACGGCGGAGACACTTTCCGGTATTCCTTCTATTATTTATGGACTCTTTGGTATGTTGTTTTTCGTGACAGCATTAAAATGGGGCTACTCAATGATGGCAGGTGCAGCGACGCTTGCAATCATGGTACTCCCGGTCATCATGAGAACGACGGAGGAAGCACTTCTTTGCGTACCGGATTCATTCCGTGAGGGGAGTTTCGGACTCGGCGCAGGAAAACTGCGTACCATATTTAAAATTGTGCTTCCGAGTGCGATCCCGGGTATTTTATCCGGCATTATCTTAGCGATCGGGCGAATCGTCGGAGAGACGGCGGCACTCATTTATACATCAGGTACAGTTGCAAACCTTGCAGGATTTTTTGATTCCGGCCGTACCTTAGCGATCCACATGTATTCGTTATCGCGTGAGGGTATGCATACCAATGAGGCATATGCGACGGCGGTTGTACTTCTTATCGTGGTACTGATCATCAACGGGGTATCCTCCCTGATCGCAAAAAAATTTGAAGCGCCGAAACAGTAGAATGGAGAAAAAAAATGGCAGAAAAATTTAAAATTTCAAACCTGGATTTATATTATGGTGATTTTCATGCACTAAAAAATATCAATATGTCGATCGCATCGAACGAGATTACAGCATTTATCGGACCGAGCGGCTGCGGAAAATCCACCTTTTTGAAGAGTTTAAACAGAATGAACGATCTGGTCGAGGGATGTAAGATCACCGGCAGTGTTCTTTTGGATGGAGAGGATATTTACAACGGCATGGATGTCAACATTTTAAGAAAACGTGTCGGAATGGTATTCCAGAAACCGAATCCGTTTCCAATGAGTATCTATGACAATATCGCATATGGACCAAGAACACACGGTATCCGCTCCAAGGCAAAGTTGGATGAGATCGTGGAGAAATCCCTGCGGGATGCGGCGATCTGGGATGAGGTAAAGGATCGTCTGAAAAAAAGTGCGCTCGGCATGTCCGGTGGACAGCAGCAGAGACTTTGTATCGCAAGGGCACTTGCTGTTAACCCGGAAGTCATCTTAATGGATGAGCCGACCTCAGCACTTGACCCGATCTCAACATCAAAGATCGAGGATCTTGTCATTGAACTGAAAAAACAGTACACGATTATTATGGTAACACATAACATGCAGCAGGCAGTCCGTGTCTCGGATAAGACCGTATTTTTCCTGTTAGGGGAAGTGATCGAGTCGGGTGAGACAGAGCGGTTATTCTCCGTGCCGCAGGATAAGCGGACAGAGGATTACATCACCGGACGTTTTGGATGATACTGCGGGCTGGGTCAGCCATGACATACAGAAAAAAGTGTAGAAATGTAGAGCAATCTATAACAGGAAAAGAAAGAGGGAAGTGGAAAATCATGAGAAACAGATTTGACAGACAGCTTCAGGTATTGAACGATGAATTGATTGAGATGGGAAGCCTGATCGAGCAGGCGATCGAGATGGCATGTTCGGCACTGGTCAGACAGGATGTGGAGAAAGCGCAGAAAGCGATCAGCTTTGATGAGGAGATCGACCATCAGGAGCGCGATATTGAAAGCCTCTGCATGAAATTATTATTGCAGCAGCAGCCGGTGGCAAAAGATCTCCGCCTGATCTCAGCAGCACTGAAAATGATCACGGATATGGAGCGTATCGGGGATCATGCATCCGATATTTCGGAAATGACAATCTTAATGGCGGACGCTGCTTATGAAACCGGGGATCCGATCAATCTTGACCTGATCAAGGAAATGGCAAAAGAAACAACTGACATGGTCATCAAGAGTGTGGATGCATTCGTGCAGAAAGACATGGATATGGCACACTGGGTCATCAAAGAAGATGATGTGGTGGATGATCTGTTCAACCAGTTCAAACAGCAGCTCATCAAAAAGATCAATGAGAATGTAAAAAATGGGGAGCAGGCAACGGATATGCTGATGGTTGCAAAATATTTTGAGCGTATCGGAGACCATGCGACCAATATTGCGGAGTGGGTGATCTATTCCATTACCGGACAGCATGAAAATTAAAAATAGACAAAAATAAATGGTTTCTTTGAGATTTTACATAGATTTTACATAAAGTTGACGGCGAATTTACATACTCCTTTTTATGCTAATTGCAAAATGACGAAAAATGCTGTATAAATAAATTATATGTCAAAAAAACGTAAAGAATAAGAAAAGCGGCATACAAAAGGAGATTGAGATGGATATTTTTGGAGTACTGACCCTCATTGGTGGATTGGCACTGTTCCTGTACGGAATGAATGTAATGGGTGCCGGACTGGAGAAGATGTCAGGAGGTAAATTAGAGAAGATATTAGAGACTCTGACATCAAACCCGATCAAGGCAGTGTTGCTTGGTGCAGGTGTAACCGCAGTGATCCAGTCGTCATCGGCGACGACGGTTATGGTGGTTGGTTTTGTGAACTCCGGTATTATGAAGCTGTCACAGGCAGTCGGCATCATTATGGGTGCAAATATCGGAACAACGGTAACGTCATGGCTTTTGAGCTTAAGTGGACTGCAGGGGGATAACTTTTTTATCCAGATGTTAAAACCATCCTCCTTCTCACCGATCCTTGCAATGATCGGTATCATACTTTGTATGTCGAAAAAGAGCGACAAGAAAAAAGATATCGGTGAGATCTTACTTGGATTTGCAGTATTAATGTACGGTATGGAGAGCATGAGCGGGGCGGTAGAACCGCTTGCAGATGTGCCGGAATTTACGAATATCTTAACGATGTTCCACAATCCGTTCCTTGGTGTATTGGCAGGAGCTGTACTTACTGCGATCATACAGAGTTCCTCTGCATCGGTCGGAATTTTACAGGCACTGTCTGTAACAGGAGCATTTACCTATGGCTCTGTGATCCCAATCATCATGGGACAGAATATCGGTACCTGTGTGACGGCAATGATTTCAGCAATCGGGGCAAACAGAGGTGCAAAGAGAACGGCATTCGTGCATCTTTATTTTAATGTGATCGGTACGATCCTGTTTCTGGTATTGTTTTATACAGGCAATGCGCTGATCGGATTTGAGTTTACCAATGAAGTCGTTGGAGCAGCGGGAATCGCAATGATCCACACCATATTTAATGTGTTCGCAACCCTGGTTTTACTGCCGTTTACAAAGGGATTAGAGAAGCTGGCTTACTTGACGATCCCGAAAACAGCAGAGGAACAGAATCAGAAAGAGGATGTATTTGTTATTTTAGACGACCGTTTCTTAAACAGCCCTGCATTTGCGATTGAGCAGTGCCATTCTCTTGCCAATCAGATGGCAAAGATCACACACGAAGGATTTTTAGAGGCGATGACCGTATTGGATGAGTACTCCGAAGAAAAAATCGAGGATGTCATTGCAAAAGAAAATATTGTAGATACCTATGATGATAAACTCAGTGCATACTTAACGAAGTTAAGCAGCCAGAATTTATCTTATAAAGACAGTCTGAAGGTAACATCCTTGCTTCACTGTCTGACAGATTTTGAGCGAATTTCCGACCATTCCATCAACGTGGTGGAAAATGCACAGCAGATGTATAAAGAGGGCGCTGTATTTTCCAAGAAAGCAAAGGAAGAAATGAAGATATACAGCACAGCACTCCGTGATATCTTAGAGCGTACCACAAACGCATTTGTGGATGGTGATGAGGCACTTGCGCGTACGGTAGAACCGTTAGAAGAAGTCATTGATGAGTTAAACAAGACAGTAAAGAAAAACCATATGAAGCGTCTTAGAAAAGGGAAATGTACCATTGAGCTTGGTCTTGTATTGTCAGATCTTGCAATGAACTATGAGCGTGTTGCAGACCATTGTTCGAATATCGCGGTATATATGATGCAGTTAGAGGATACCCAGTTAGAGGAACACAGTTTTACCGAGCAGCTGGATGCAGAGGAGAGCGCAGAGTTTACAAAACAGTTAAACGAGTTCGAGAAGATATATCAGATTTAAGGGCGCAAAAATGGGGATTGAGGAAAAATATGGCAACGATCTATATAGTGGAAGACGATATTAATATTCGTGAAATTGAACGTTATGCGCTCAAAAACAGCGGTTATGAAGTGGAAGAATTTGAGGGCAGCGCATCATTTTTTAAGCGTCTGGAAAAAAATATCCCATCCCTGATCCTTTTAGATATCATGCTTCCGGGGGAAGACGGACTGGATATTTTAACAAGGATCCGGGCAGACAAGGCGACTGCGGATGTCCCGGTCATTATGGTAACGGCAAAGACAAGTGAGCTTGATAAGGTAAAGGGACTTGATCTTGGAGCAGATGATTATATCACAAAGCCGTTTGGAGTCATGGAGCTGATCTCCCGTGTGAAAGCACTGCTTCGAAGAACAAGCCGCATAAATGAAGATTCACAGCTGATACATGAAGATATCCTTATGGATATGGACAAACATGCCGTTACGGTTGCAGGGCAGCTGTGTGAGCTGACATTTAAAGAATTTGAATTGTTAAAGTACCTGATGCTCAATCAGGGAATCGTTTTATCAAGAGACAAGATTATGGATCAGGTATGGGGATTTGAGTACGAAGGAGAGAGCCGTACCGTTGATATGCATATCAAAACACTGCGGCAGAAACTTGGAGCAGCAGGAGGCTGCATCAAGACCGTGCGGAATGTGGGGTACATGATCGAATGAAAAAAAGAATTAATACCGGTTTTATGTTGATTGCGGCAATCGCCATTGTGGTGACTGCCGTTTGTTCTATGTTTCTTTTTTATCAGATCCTGGAGGAACAGATATTTGATGATTTAAAGGCAAGTGCACATGTTGTCTCGGTGATCAGTCCGAATGAACTTTCGAAGGATATCACGTATTCCCTGGAAAATGACGGGCTGCGCATCACCTGCGTGGATACGGATGGCACGGTCCTGTATGACAGTATGGAAGATGCGTCTTCTATGGAGAACCATAAGGAACGCCCGGAAATTGCGGAGGCCATAAAAAATGGCGAGGGAAAATCAATCCGTGTCTCAGCTACGTCGTCAAAGCATACCTTTTATTATGCACTTAGAAAAGAAGATGGGAGCGTTGTGCGTGTTGCGAAAGAGAGCGGAAGTATTTATCATCTGGTGTCTACGATGTCAGGACTGATCTTAGCGGTCGGCCTGATGGTATTTCTGATGTGTGTATTTTATTCTTACCGTCTGACACGGAGACTCATGGCACCGATCGGGAAAATGGCAGATAATATTATCCTGGTGGATGAGACGGAAGTTTACGAGGAAATGCGCCCGTTTATTTCCATGATCAAAAAACAGCATATGGATATTTTAAATCATGCGCAGATGCGTCAGGAGTTTACAGCCAACGTTTCCCATGAATTAAAGACGCCGTTGACTGCGATCTCCGGATATGCGGAACTGATCGCAAGCGGAATGACGGGCGGGGAGGATACCGCGCATTTTGCAAATGAGATCCATAAGAGTGCAGAGCGTCTGCAGGCATTGATCAACGACATCATAAAACTGTCGGAACTGGATGACAGTGATCTGAAACTTGAATTTGAGACGGTAGATCTGCATGACCTTGGGGAGCAGTGCATTCATTCCATGCAGATGCAGGCAGATAAAAATGAGGTGACGCTGCACTTAGAGGGGGCGTCTGTTCCAATGAGCGGAAACAAGACGCTGCTTGAGGAACTGCTTTTTAACCTGTGCAGTAATGCGGTGCGCTACAACAAAAAAGGCGGCAGTGTCACGATCGTGACTACGATCGAAAATACCAGACCGGTCCTGATCGTAAAAGATACCGGTATCGGAATCCCGAAAGAACAGCAGGAACGCGTCTTTGAGCGTTTCTACCGTGTCGATAAGAGCCGGTCAAAATCCACCGGCGGCACAGGTCTGGGGCTTGCCATTGTAAAGCATATTGTCGCGCAGCATGATGCGCAGATGACGCTGACAAGTGAGGTTGGTGTGGGTACGGAGATCAAGATTGTATTTTAGTGAAAAAAGTCTAACCGAATCCTCAAATTTATGTTACAATAAAAAGATGCAAAAAATATACTATTGAGGAGCACAGCAATCATGTTTTCCATATCAGACATTAAGCAGGAAGCATATCCGGCAGCATACCGCCGGGGAAAGGAATTGTATGAGCGGGGACTCGTGCAGGAATTTTCCTATGACGTATACACGGAAGATGGCGTTCCAAAGGCAGAATTAATTGGAAGAGTAAAAGGAACAGTCGAGGATCACTACGATGTCCGGCTTGTGATAGATGAAGAATATGCGGAAGTTTCAGAGAGCCGCTGCAACTGTGAGGCGTTTTGCAACTATGAGGGCATCTGCAAGCACTGTGTTGCCGTTGCGCTTGCCTATGTGAACCGCAGACAGGCGAAAGATATCTTAAATGCAAAACTTGGAGTAAGCGAGAAGACAGAGCAGAAGAACATCCGCACGGAAAAAGAGTTAAAAACGGATACTTCATTAAAAAATCTGTTAAACCGTTATTCCATGCGTGCAGGTTCCACCTATCTTTTACCGGAAAATATTTACGGCAAGGTGGAGTTAGAGCCTTATTTCAAGATGGAATACAGTTATGCCACGGTGGAATTTAAGATTGGAATGGAGCAGAAATATGTACTCAAAAATATTTCTGCATTTTTACACTCGATTAAAATCAATGAAAAAGTCCGTTACGGTAAAAAACTGGAGTTTTATCATCATCTGGATGCATTTACGGAATCTGCAAAACGTATGATTGCATTTATGGAACAGCAGGAGATGGATAAAAGACGTCAGAGCCAGTTCCATGCATATTATGCGTATACGGGCAGTTATGAACGCACGATGGAGTTAGACAGTGTGGGGATCGACCGTTTTTTTGAGGCAGTCGGGGATATGCCGTTTGAGGCAGAGGTAGGATTTTTACCGGAGGATACCTATACATTTTCACCGGAAGAAAAGCGTCCGAAGCTGGTTATCCGTCAGGGCGGTTCCGGTATCTTTCTGATGCTGGAAGATGATTCTGTGATCATCGGTGAAAAATATTTTTATTTCTATGACGCGGATATGATCTACCGCAGTCCGGCAGGAATGAAAGAAACGGTCGGAGAATTTTTTGAATTTCTGCACCGCCAGACCGGAGGACAGACTTATATCGCTGCAGATGAGCTTGCCATGTTCTGCCGCGACCTGCTTCCATTACTGAAAAAATATTTTAAAGTGGAAAAAGAGGCAGGATTTGATGAGAGCCTTTATGTGCCGCCGAAACCTGAGTTTGAACTTTATTTAGACAGACAGGATATGAATACGGTAGGTGCAAAACTGATGGCAGCTTACGGGGATGATAAATATAATGTCCTCGAGAAGATCGCACCGGGTGAAGTGCGCGATCTCGCAGAGGAACTCCGCATCAAAAATCTTGTGGAACCGTATTTCAATGAATATGCGCTGTCCCAGACAGTCTTTGTGCTGAAGAACAATGAGGAGATGTTGTATCAGTTAGTTTCAGGTGGATTGAGAAGACTGGGTGAATTTATGACCATTTATACAACGGAAAATTTCCGCAATTTAAAGGTGGTATCTTCCCCGGCCGTTTCCGTGGGTATCTCGTTAAAAAGTGATCTTCTGGAATTAAAAATTCATTCCGATGAGATGTCACGGGAGGAACTTGCCTACCTGCTCTCAAAATATGACAGGAAAAAGAAGTATATCCGTTTGAAAAACGGCGACTTTTTAAATATTGAAGAGGACGGTTTAAGTACGTTGGCGGAAGTCAGCGAGGATCTGCGCCTGACGGAGACAAATCTCAAAAAAGGCACTTTAATTGTACCAAAATACCGCGCAATGTATCTGGACGCGGCATTAAAGAACAATCAGCTTCTCTCGATCGAGAAAAATAAAGAGTTCAAGGGCATGGTCCGCAACATGAAGACGATCGAGGACAGTGACTATGAAGTGCCGGAAGCGCTGAATTCTATTATGAGAAGTTACCAGAAGAATGGATTCCTGTGGTTAAAGACGCTGCGTGAGAATGGATTCGGCGGTATTTTAGCCGATGATATGGGACTTGGAAAGACGCTTCAGGTCATCAGCCTTTTAACGGCAGAACAGCAAGAAATGCAGGCTGGGGAAAAGGAACTGCGCCGTTCCCTGATCGTGTGTCCGGCATCTCTGGTCTACAACTGGCAGAAAGAGATCACACGCTTTGCACCACAGTTAAAAACAGTCATTGTTGCCGGAAGTGTACCGGATCGTGCGTCGATCATCCGTCACAGCAAAGAGGGAGAAATCCTTATTACTTCGTATGATCTGTTAAAACGTGATGCCGAAGTGTACCAGAAGTTTGTATTTGCGATTCAGGTCATCGATGAGGCACAGTATATCAAGAACCCGTCCACACAGGCGGCAAAAGGTGTCAAAAAGATCACTGCGGCATTCAAGCTGGCATTGACCGGAACACCGATCGAAAACAGACTCAGTGAGCTCTGGAGTATTTTTGATTATCTGATGCCGGGATTTTTGTATACCTATCAGAAGTTCCGGGAGGAGATCGAGCTTCCGATCGCTGTGAATCAGGATGCAAACAAGATGGAGCGTTTACAGCGCATGATCCGTCCGTTTATTTTAAGACGTCTGAAAGGGGATGTGTTAAAAGACCTTCCGGAGAAGATCGAAGAAAATGTATTCGCAAGACTCGATGGCGAACAGATGCAGTTATATGATGCTTATGCGACCAGGATGAAGGAAATGCTTAGCCAGCAGAATGAGAAAGAGTTCCATAAAGGCAGGATGCAGATCCTTTCCGAACTTACCAAACTGCGTCAGCTCTGCTGTGATCCGGGACTTTTACTGGAAGATTACCATGGAGAATCCGCAAAGACCGACATGTGTATGGAATTGATCGTAAACGCAGTCGGAGCAGGACACAAGATCCTTCTGTTCTCGCAGTTTACATCCATGTTAGACCGTCTGACAGAGCGCCTGAAAAAAGAAGGAATCGACTACTATCTTCTGACCGGTTCTGTAAATAAGGAAAAACGTATGCAGATGGTGGAAAGTTTTAATAACGATGATGTTCCGGTATTCTGTATCAGCTTAAAGGCGGGTGGAACCGGATTAAACCTTACCTCCGCGGACATCGTCATCCACTACGATCCGTGGTGGAATGTTGCCGTGCAGAACCAGGCGACAGACCGTGCGCACCGTATCGGACAGAAGCATGTCGTGACGGTATACAAACTTGTGGCAGAGGGAACGATCGAGGAGAAGATCATCGATATCCAGGAGCGGAAAAAGAAACTTGCCGAGCAGGTGCTCGAGGGCGAAGGAATGGATTCTGCAAGCTTCACAAAAGAAGAGATTCTTGAATTGCTTGGCTGATTAAAAAAGCATGGGCTGCATAAGGTAATGTATTTTTATTAAAACATTGATTGACAAATCATGGTGCATAAGATATGATGTGAAAACAGCGTTTGGCATAAGTGAAAAACTTATGATAAGCACAGGCTGGTTTGTAAGGGAAGCAGTCTGTGAAACCGTGAGGGAGTAGTTCGCGTGATCGCGTGGTTTGTCAACATACCGGTTTCTTTTGGTGGGCACACACGAAAAGAACCTGGCAAATCTTAAAGAATGAGACTCATGTATATTTTTGTAGGGATATCTGCGAGGATATCCGGTACAGGAATATACGTGGAGTCTCTTTTTTTGACATATTTAACAGATAAATATTATCAGTAAAAACATGAGGGAAATTGGAAATCACTGCAGAAATGGCGCATACAGTACAAAATAACTGCGGAAATATCACGGAAAATGTCTGATACAAAAAGAAAGCGGTGAAAAAAGATGGCGATTTTTATTGAATTGTTTCTGATGGGAGTCGGGCTGTCCATGGATGCATTTGCAGTGTCGATCTGCAAAGGACTCGGGATGCGAAAGGTCAACAAAAAACAGGCACTTGTGATCGGGTTATTTTTCGGAGGATTTCAGGCATTGATGCCATTTGTCGGATGGCTTTTAGGAAGTCAGTTTGAAAAGTATATCACAAGCATCGATCACTGGATCGCATTTATATTACTTGGAATTATTGGTGGAAAAATGATCGTGGAATCCGTGAAGCCGGATAAGGAAGACGATGAAGTAAAAGAAATGGATGCACCACTCGATTTAAAAGAGATGTTTGTACTTGCCGTTGCGACAAGTATTGATGCGCTTGCAGTCGGGATCACATTTGCGTTTTTGGATTACCCGATCGTAGAGGCGATCACGGTGATCGGAATCACTACCTTTGTTATTTCTATTGGTGGGGTTTATGTCGGAAACTTTTTCGGAAACAAGTACGAAAAGAAAGCAGAGTTTGTTGGTGGACTGATCTTAGTTCTGCTCGGGGTGAGAATTCTTTTGACACATCTGGGTATTTTATAAATAACAGGAAAAACGAAGGAGGAAATGTGTATGGTGGCGATGATGCAGTCAATAGTTTTATTACTGGTGGGATTTGTTTTATTGATTAAAGGTGCAGATTTTTTTGTTGAGGGAAGTTCTTCCGTTGCAAGGACTCTGCGGATTCCGTCTATGATTGTCGGACTCACGATCGTTGCAATGGGGACGAGCCTGCCGGAACTTGCTGTTAGTGTAACAGCTTCCGTTGCCGGAAATAATGCATTGGCAGTCAGCAATGTGATTGGCTCTAACCTATTTAATTTAATGCTTGTATGCGGGGCATGTGCATTATTTGCACCGCTGATCGTACAGAAAGATACATTAAAAAAAGAAATACCAGTTTCTGTTCTGTGCGCGGTGTTTTTGTTTGTTCTGGGAATTTCCGGCATGGAGATAGGAAGAACAGATGGTGTGATATTGTTACTTCTTTTTATTGGATTTTTGGTATGGATGGTACGGTCAGCATTAAAAGCGCATGCGGCATCGGCAGAAGCAGAAGATCCTTCCGGTGAATATAAAATTTATCCTGCATGGAAATGTGCATTATATATTGTGGGTGGTGCAGTGGCTATTAAATTTGGCGGGGATTTTGTTGTAGATGGTGCGTCAGCGATTGCCGTAAAAGCCGGGTTAAGCCAGAATCTGATTGGACTTACGATCGTTGCAATGGGAACCAGCCTGCCGGAATTTGTCACCTCTGTGGTAGCTGCAAGAAAAAATGAAGTTGATATGGCATTTGGAAATGTGATCGGATCAAATATTTTTAATATTCTGTTTATTCTGGGAGTGACAGCAGCGATAAGTCCGGTAGCGTTTATTATGGAAAATGTGGTGGACAGTATACTTTTGGTGCTGGTAAGCATTCTTGTATGGGTGTTTGCATGGAGCAGGCTTCATATAGAGAAAAAAGAAGGTGTGGTGCTGCTTGCATTATATGCAGCATACCTGGTGTATATCTGTATGAGATAGGTGGGCGTTACTGTTCACTCGCAAGCTTGACACTTGCTGTCAAGCTGTGCGCCAAAGACTATATCATGCCAGATTACAGCCCCATGCATCGAAGATGCATTTAAAATGGGCTGTAATCGTTACTGCTCACACAGTATGTGTGAACAGTAACAGGTGGGCTTCAAAAGCAGAGTTTTGACAAATATGTTTATTGAAGAGTTCTGGGCAAAAGAGTATAATAAAAATATAATTGCCTGGGAGATTAACTAGATGAAAGTTTAGGGAGGTAACACAGTATGGAGTTTTTTGATAAGTTAAGTGAGACGATCGTGAGTGCGGGTAAGGATGTTGGGCAGAAGGCCAAGGATGTGTCTGAGATCGCAAAGTTAAAGATGGATATTAGATCCAAAGAGGATTTCGTGGAAAAACAGTATGCGGAACTTGGAAAAGCATATTATGAGAAACACAAAGATGAGGAAAATGCGGAAACCGAAGAAAAGACACCGGAACAGGAGCACTTTTTCCTGATTACGGAGGCACTCGGAGAGATCGAGCGTATGCGTGCAGAAGTATTTAAGCTTCAGGGAGCCACAGAATGTCCGAAATGTGGTGCCAAAATGCCGCAGGGAGCAGCGTTCTGCAGCAACTGCGGAACAAAGATGGACGATATGTTTGAGGAATAGGAGCCGGATGCGTGGAAAATCAGAATAAAGTCCGGGCAGATCTGCGTCAGTTAAATCCTTTTTTCATGGTGGCGTTTGTGGGGATTATTTATCACCTGCGAATCCGGACGATGGCGGGAGATGATGTTTTCTTTTCACAGGCGACATCTGAACTTGGATTGTGGAATTATCTGATCTTGCGTTACGAGACGTGGACATCCCGGTTCGTGATCGAGTTTTTACTGGTAGAGATCATAAAGTATCCGCTTTTGTGGCGGCTTATTGATCTGGCGCTCTTTATTTCTTTCCCGGTATTGCTTTCAAAGATATTTGGCGGTGGAAAGTGGATGAACTGGTGCGCGGCAGCGGCAATTCTTTTATATCCGTTTCATGATATGGGGACCGCCGGCTGGATTACCACCACCGTGAATTATTTCTGGCCGGTATGGGGGATGTTCTTTGTCGGAGTCCTTCTCAAAAAAATGCTGGTACATAAGAAAATCGGAATAATGGAAGGCATTGCGGGCGTGCTGGTCTGCCTGATCGCAAGCAGTCATGAACAGGTGGCGGTAATTCTGTTTGTGGTTTTTGTTCTGTATGGCATCTACATGGTCATCGGAAAACACCGGAAGGAATCTTTGATGCAGGATTCTGCAGGGAGTGATCTGGCGGATCGGAAAGTGATCCGGGGAAACCGCTTTTATCTGGCAGGGATGGTGCTTGTCAATGTGGTGACGCTGATCTCGATCCTGCTCTGTCCGGGAAATGCCGGGCGCAATGCGGTCAGTATTGCGGATCTCCCGATTTTTGAGACATACGGATTTGGAGATAAACTGTATCTTGGCCTGCTCAGTATCGAGCGTGTATTTATTGCAAACTGCGATGCTGTATTTCTGACAGTGACGCTTGTACTTGCAATGCTTGTCTATGTGAAAACAGATGATTATAAAAAGACACTCATTTCTGCACTGCCGGTTCTGATCTTATTTGGACAGACAGCATTGCGCACCGCCTATCCGGGTTTGTCCGGTCTGTTTGTTATGCCGGAGCAGATCACGGAGTGGAGCTGGGGTGCGCTTTCTACCTGGCTTCCGATGGTGTATCTTGCAGTCACGGTGGCGACGATGTTATATGCACTCTGGATCATTTTAGGGGAGCGGCCGCTGGAGTACATTTATGCACTGCTTATGCTTGGATGCGGATTCGGTGCCGGTATGATCTTAGGATTTATGGCGACGATCTATGTTTCCGGTGAGCGGGTTTATATTACGTTGTATTTTATAATGTTGTTTGTGACAATGTTCTGTATTTACCGCATGGCAGATGCAGTGGAAGAAAAAATAAAACAGACGGGCGGAAAGCTGGCAGTGACACTGCTGGTACTGATCTGTCTGGTAAATGTTGGATTTGTAACCCTATCCTGTTAAGGATAGGGTTTTCTATCCCTGTTAAGGATAGGGTTTTCTGTCTTTAGCAATTTTTTTATTGACAAAACATAGTATTCATATTAACATAATAGGAAATAAAAAGATAAAGATGAAACATATTTAATATAAAAACTGGATCCGCGGCAGAACGGCGGAGAAAAGGAGACTAGTGTGAAAGAAATATTATGCTTTGGAGATTCCAATACTTATGGATTGATACCGGGAACGAAAAACCGCTACGGCAGAGATACAAGATGGACAGGGCTGATCGAACAGCAGTTATATGGAAAAGGCTGCCGCATCATTGAGGAAGGACTGTGCGGCAGGACGACAGTTTTTGAGGATGAGCTGCGCGAGGGCAGAAAAGGTGCAGCGTTTTTGCCGACTCTTTTGGAGAGCCATGCGCCGGTGGACCGCGTTGTTTTAATGCTTGGAACGAATGACTGCAAGACATTTTACAATGCTTCTGCGGAGGTGATCGGTCTTGGCGTGGAGCGTCTGGTGGAGCAGATCCGCAAGGCAGATAAGAATATCAGGATCTTACTGATCTCTCCGATACAGCTTGGGGAAGGTGTCTGGGAGCAGGGGTATGATCCTGAGTTTAATGAAAAGTCCGTGGAGGTATCGAAGGGGTTGAAAGCAGTTTATCAGAAAGTGGCACAAAAATATGGCTGTGATTTCCTTGCAGCATCCGATGTGGCTGAGCCGAGTAAAGAGGACAGGGAACATCTGAATGAGGAAGGTCATAAAAAGCTGGCGGAGGCGGTGCTTGAAGTGCTGGCGGCGTAATTGACGTTACAAAATCAATGATGTAAAATTGTTATAAATCAGTTTTAAATAGTAGCTGCGCAGGAAAAACATTGTGGGGGAGGCGTGTCATATGGCTGTATTTGAGAAGGTAGTTCATGGTAATTTGAAGGATGTGATCCAAAATACAGATATGCTGTTGAAAGAAGGAAAGCATAAATTAGATTTCCGGGATGAATACAGCATGACGTCCAAGGGAATGGATGTTACGGTCAGAATCTATCAGAGATACAATGTGATACCGGGCAATTCTACCTGTATTACGTTGCTATTTCAGGATAATAAAGATGGAGACATTAAGATCGCCGGACTTTCAGCAGGAGACGAATATGGAATCTTTGGTATGGATTTAGGCATGGGAGCACGCACGGCGCAGGAATGTGAGGAAAAGTTAGAAAGTCTGGGCGGGGCATCCTGACACACGGGGGAAAATGACAGGGAAGAAGTCTGCTTTGGATGATTTTCAGGTGGAATGAAACGAAATATGATACATTGATAAAAATATAACAAAGATATATAAGAAAATGAAACAAAATTGTGTATTATATACAATAATATATAGAAAAAACTGTAAAACACAAACAAAAATGATAAATAACATCAAGAAAGTATTGCATTGCATTGTGCATTATGATATGATGCAGACAGTTCAATAAGAGAGCAATGACAGGAGAGCGAATAGAACGGCCGATGAAGCCGTTGGTATTGTCGCTCTTTTTTATGTTATATTAAAACTGCAATGCAAAAACGTCATGAGATGATCATCAGTTGTATACATATGAAATAGGAAAAAGGTATCTGGGAAGGGGAAAGCATGAATCAGAATTTTTATGAAGCAGTTGAGGATAATCCAATTATTGCAGCAGTAAAAAGTATGGAAGATGTGGAGGAATGCTGTAAACATGATGATATCAGAGTCATTTTTATTTTATTCGGGGATGTCTGTTCTATTGGCTCAATTGTAAAGACGATACGGGATGCAGGTAAGATCGCGATGGTGCATATGGATCTCATCAGTGGTTTAAGTCCAAAGGAGATTGCAGTTGAATTTATTAAGGAGCAGACTGAAGCGGATGGAATCATTTCCACGAAGCCATCACTGATCAAAAAAGCAAAAGAAATGTCTATGTATACAGTACTCCGTGTTTTCTTACTGGATTCAATGGCATTTGAAAATATCAGACAACAGCAGCACATGATAAAACCGGATTTTATCGAGGTACTTCCGGGAGTGATGCCTAAGATCATTGCACAGATTAGTCATTCGGTAAAAGTACCCATCATTGCAGGAGGGCTGATCACAGATAAAGAAGACGTGATGGGAGCATTGTCAGCGGGTGCGATGGCGGTATCATCCACAAACCATAAAGTCTGGAATATGTAAGGTAAAAACACAATAAAAATCTGATTATCCGCTAAAACACAGTATCTATCAGCATTTTCAAGGAAACAAACACATCAATTTACTACTTATTTACTACTAACGAATGAGCCTTGATACGCAAGTTTTCCTAGATATGCAAAGATATGGTACAGCACATCAGTATTGAAACAAGAAAAAATTGAATAACTTATAGACTATGGAACGCCTAAAATGACGTTCCTTTTCTATTTCCAGCCGTTCTTATTGGACGGCTATTTTATTACCAAAAATGAAAGGAGCATTAAACTATGAAAAAGACATGGAAACGATTGTGTACGGGCTTTTTAGCTCTTGCGACTGTCGTTACTGCTTTACCGACTACACCCGTTCATGCAGAAAGCAAGCAATACTGGACGGAAAGTGCAGAGCGTGTCGGTATCATTGAAAAAGTAATGAATGACGGTTCTATCGGTTCGACATTCAATGAGGGCTATATGAAAGTCGAGGGCGAAACTGCCTATTGTATTGACATCAATACAGATTTTAAGAATGGCTACAAGACCAGAGCTGACGCAAGCTCACGCATGAGTGCCGACCAGATTTCAAATGTGGCGTTATCCTTAGAGTATGTCAAACAGTATGGCGAAGCTCACAAGGAATTGAACTATAAACAAGTCTATCTGTTGGAACAATGTGTTGTCTGGCAGAGATTGAGCGTACATCTTGGCTGGCAATGTGATAACGTGCGAGCTTCTTATGATGAAATACCAAAGGCTACGCAGGACGAAGTTTTCTCTGGTGCAAGAGCCTTTGTCAAAGAAAATAAAGAACGCTATGAATGTGGCGGTTATATCTACTCTGGCGAGGGGCAGGAATTGGGACAATTCTGGGCGAAACTGAATGTCGGAAATACGAAACTGCAAAAGGTTTCCAGTAATACCAGCATTACAGACGGTAACGGGAATTACTCTATTGCAGGTGCGACCTATGGTGTCTTTTCTGATAAGGACTGCACGAAACAGCTTGCCACCCTTACGACTGATGAAAACGGAAATACAGATATTGTAGAGGTAAAAGCAGGCACAGTCTATATCAAGGAATTATCCGCACCAGCAGGATATAAAGTGGATAAAACTGTATATTCTTTAAAGGTTGAAGTTGGAAAGACAGCAACCTTGAAAGTATCAGATACACCGAAAGTAACGGACACTTTGATTGAGCTTTTCAAGATTGATATGGAAACACAGAAAGACAATCCGCAGGGGAACGCTTCTTTAGCAGGTGCGGAATTTACATGGAAGTATTATGCTGGCTTCTATAACAAAGACAATCTCCCTGCCGAAGCTACTCGTACATGGGTTACAAAGACAATCGCTGAAACAGACAGCAATGGGACAACTCATTACATCACAAAATTAGCGGACGCATACAAGGTATCTGGCGACAGCTTCTATATGCAGGACGGTAAAGCGGTTCTTCCACTTGGAACGCTAACTGTTGAGGAAACAAAAGCTCCAAACGGCTACTTGTTAGACGGTGCATATATGCAGGCTGGCGATAAGTCCGAACAGATTAAGGGCTTATATGTAACACAGATTACCGAGGACGGCGACCTTGCCGTATTAACTGGAAGTAACCAGTTTTCCGTATCTGACAAGGTTATCCGTGGCGGTGTAAAAATTCAGAAACGAGATTTAGAAACGGGCGATACAAAGCCACAAGGAAGTGCCATTTTGAAAGATACTGCTTTTGACATCATTTCCTTAAATGATAATTCTGTTTTGGTTGAGGGCAAGCTATACAAGAAAAATGAAGTCGTAAAAACTATTCGTACAGATATTGAGGGTATCGCTTCTACTTCTTCTGACCTCTTACCTTATGGAAAATTCCGTATCGTTGAAGGTGAAGCTCCCAACGGTTACTTAACTGACGGTGCAAAACCGATTGATTTTGCAATCACAGAAAATGGAAAAATCGTGGACTTAACCGACGAAGCCCATTCTATCTATAATCAGATTAAGCGTGGAGATATTGAGGGTGTAAAAATCGGTGCAGGTACACACAAGCGTCTTGCTGATGTTCCGTTTAGGATCACAAGCAAGACGACTGGGGAAAGTCATGTTGTAGTAACTGATGATAACGGGCAATTCTCCACTTCTGCTGACTGGGCTTCTCATAAGCACAATACTAACGCAGGCAAGACCAGCGAGGACGGTGTGTGGTTTGGAACTTCTGAACCAGACGACAGCAAGGGTGCGTTGCCTTATGATACCTACATCATTGAAGAAATGCGTTGCGACAGTAACAAAGGTTTTGAACTTATCCCACCTTTTGAAATCGTGGTATCAAGAAATAATCTTGTGATTGATTTAGGAACGCTGACTGATGAATACGAAAAAGAAATCTCTATCCATACCACAGCGACCAGCAAGGACGGCGAAAAGACTATCCTTGCAGGAAAAGAGGTTACAATCGTTGATACTGTCAAATTAGACGGACTTACAAAAGGCACAAAATATCAGCTCAAAGGCTGGCAGATGTTAAAGGAAGAAAACGCCGAACTTATCATTAACGGGAAACGTGTAGAAAACGATTATACCTTTGTCGCTGATGATGAAGAAATGAAAGTGGAAATTTCCTATACATTCAATGCGTCTGCTTTAGGTGGCAAGAACCTTGTTACCTTTGAAGAATTGTATGATTTAAGCAATCCAGACGAACCCGTGAAAGTTGCAGAACACAAGGACATTGCGGACGACGGGCAGACGGTACTTATCACAGAGCGTATCATCAAAATTCATACGACTGCTACCGACAAGGACGGCAACAAAGAGCTTGAAGCTGGAAAAGAGGTAACAATCATTGATACCGTAACCTTAGAGGGCTTAGAAGTCGGTACACAGTACAAACTTGTGGGTTGGCAGATGTTGAAAGAAGAAAATGCAGAGCTTCTTATCAATGGAAAGCGTGTGGAAAGTGATTATACGTTTACCGCTGACAGCGAAACTACGAAAGTGGAAGTTGCCTTTACCTTTGACGCTACTTCTCTTGACGGCAAACAGCTTGTAACTTTTGAAGAATTGTACGATTTGAGCAATCCAGACGAACCGAAGAAAGTTACCGAGCATAAGGATATTGAGGACAAGGGACAGACGATTACCTTTAAGGAAAAACCCGAAGTCCCAGAAGAACCCGAAACACCACCGACACCAGAAAAGCCTAACAGACCTAGCGACAGTCCCAAAACGGGCGACAGTACAAATGTAATGGCTTTTATCGTGATGTTGCTTGCGTCTGCTGGTGGATTGGCTGGAACATATCTTTACAAACGCCGTAAAATGAAGAAATCATAAGGCGTAACGGTATGATGAAAGAAAAATCACGCTCTCCGCCGAAGCTGTCAAACGGCAGACTTCCGCTTATTCTGGCTTGTCTGCCAACAACCTGCAAGAACACGGATAGTCAAGGGTGCGAAGCATTGATTTTACCCTTTACTATCTGGGGGATTGCTGGTACTTCCCGAACCGCCAGAATAAGAAATCACAATCAATTAAATTATCAAATAAATATAGAAAGAAACGAGGTAAAACACTATGGAAATGAAATATGTCGTGCCAGATATGGCACAGTCTTTTGGAACTCTTGAATTTGCAGGCGAAAGCGACCATGTTTTTGACAGAGATAAAGATAACCGCAGATTTTTCGCAAGAAGAAGCTATAACCTTTATTCTGACATACAGAAAGGCGAAAATGTTGTGGTGGAAATTCCCGTGCAGGCTGGCGAAAAGCATTTCAAGTATGAACAGAAAGTAAAACTTGTCAATCCAAAGTTATATGGCAGAGGTTACGCAATCGGGGATATGGGACATACCGATTATGTGTTGCTTGCTGATGATATTGTAGCAGTTGAAGAAAAGTAAAGGAGTGAAAAATTTATGAGATTATCAAACGGATTTGTTATTGACAAAGAGAAAACATTTGGAGAATTAAAGTTTACAGCGGTGCGTGATGTGTTCTTGCAGAATGAGGACGGGACACCGAGTACCCAGCTTAAAAAGCGTATCTATGATTTGAAGTGCAGTCTGCATGGTGGAATTATCCCCGTGTCTGTACCGCCCGAAGTACCGTTAAGGGAATTTCCGTACAATGCAGTCGTGGAGCTTGTCAATCCCGTAGCCGATACGGTATCAAGAAAGACGTTTGGTGGTGCAGATGTTGACTGGTATGTAAAGGCAGAGGATATTGTATTGAAGAATAAGGGAAATCAGAACGCAGGCAATCCACAGAACCATACACCGCAGGGACAGCCGAAAAAATAAAAATTCTCCTCATAGGTTAGAAAAATAGCGGTACTCTCCCGTTAGTAGATTGCCTACCTTATCGTAAATGGTTAAAATAACGATAGGAGGTGGCACAAATGTATCAAATCAACAATGAAAAATTCGGACACTTTTTAGCCGAAGTGCGAAAAGAAAAACAAATGACACAAAAGGACTTAGCAGATAAGTTGTTTGTGTCGGATAAAACAGTTAGTAAATGGGAACGTGGAAACAGTATGCCAAATGTTACATTACTTATCCCTATTGCTGATGTACTTGGTATTACAGTAACAGAACTTTTACAAGGAGAAAAATTAAAAGAGAACAAGACATTAAATAGTGATGTGGTAGAAACTCTTGTTGTAAACTCGTTAGACTTGTCGTTGCGTGATACAATTCGTCAACGAAAAAAGAACTGGATATTTGCATTTCTTATCTCAATCGGTGTGGTAGTTATAGAAGCAATATTATTAACTGTTTCTGGAATTTCCATAGAACAAATGGGAGATAGTTTGTATATATCTTTGTTAATGCTTTTGTTTGCAAGCTGGCTTTGCATTTTTGCAAAAGAATTATTACCGACATATTATGATACAAATAAAGTTAATTTTGTATCACAAGGAATTTTCAGAATACACATGGCAGGGCTATCTTTTAATAATGCAAACTGGGGATATGTATTAACAGTATTTAGAGTATTTACATTAGGAACTGCTATTCTATATCCTATTATTTGCTATATCAGTTTTTTAGTTGGTGGCATTTCATTATGGAATACTGTAAAATATCCAGCTATAATTATTTTGCTGATAGGAATGTTAGTAACAACCTATATCGTTGGAAAAAAATACGAATAATGATATAAGCAGTTAGTCTTAGGATTGATTGCTTTTTTGTACCCAGAAAGGAGTGATTGACTTATGCATAAGATTTGGAATAAAGGACACCGTATCAGAGCCAGCGACAAGCACCTTGTCTACCACTTTTCCATAGGGACGCTTCTGTTTGTATTTGTGGCGGTTCTTCTGCTACTGAATATAAAACAGCTCATGCGTACCGATTGGGAGCATTTCATCTTATTAGAAAACGGCTTGACGCTTTCCCCTTACAACTTCATAACCATACTGATAGCGACTGGTGTTTGTGCATTGGTCGCTTTTCTGTATTACCGCTTCGGTTACGACAGCTTCAAGAAGCTCCTGCACCGTCAAAAGCTGGCACGAATGATACTGGAAAATAAGTGGTATGAAGCCGATACCGTACAAGACAGCGGTTTTTTTACTGACCTGCAAAGCAGATCAAGGGAAAAAATCGTCTGGTTTCCGAAGATTTATTATCAAATGGAAAAGGGACTGCTTCATATCCGCTGTGAAATCACGCTGGGAAAATATCAAGACCAGCTTTTACGGTTAGAGGATAAATTGGAAAGTGGCTTGTATTGTGAGCTGACCGACAAGACCCTGCATGACGGCTATATCGAATATACCCTGCTTTATGATATGATAGCGAACCGCATTACTATTGATGAAGTACGGGCAGAAAACGGCTGTCTTAGACTGATGAAAAATCTTGTCTGGGAATATGACGCACTCCCTCACGCTCTGATTGCTGGTGGGACGGGTGGCGGTAAAACCTATTTTCTGCTGACGCTCATTGAAGCCTTACTGCATACCAACGCTGTCCTTTACATCTTAGACCCGAAGAACGCTGACCTTGCAGACTTAGGGACAGTTATGGGAAATGTGTATCACACCAAAGAAGAAATGATTGATTGCGTCAATGCCTTTTATGAGGGTATGGTACAGCGAAGTGAGGAAATGAAGCGACACCAGAACTATAAGACGGGCGAAAACTACGCCTATCTGGGACTTCCACCCTGCTTTCTTATCTTTGATGAATATGTGGCATTTTTTGAAATGCTGGGGACAAAAGAAAGCGTGAGCCTACTTAGCCAGTTAAAGAAAATCGTTATGTTAGGGCGACAAGCAGGTTATTTTCTTATCGTTGCCTGCCAGCGTCCAGACGCAAAGTATTTCTCGGACGGTATCAGAGATAACTTCAATTTCCGTGTGGGACTTGGGCGTATCAGCGAATTAGGTTACGGTATGCTGTTCGGTTCAGATGTAAAAAAACAGTTTTTCCAGAAGCGTATCAAGGGGCGTGGCTATTGTGATGTAGGAACAAGTGTTATAAGTGAATTTTACACGCCTTTAGTTCCGAAAGGACATGACTTTTTGCAGACTATCGGCTCTCTTGCACAAGCAAGGCAGGACGGGACGGCGACGTGCGAAGCGAAAGGCGACGGCACGGACTAGCCGTTGCTGGTGTGGCGTAAGCCACGCCAGCAGGTAAAACCCCTCGGTATCTAACAGAGGGGTACGTTTGCAAATAGACAATAGACAAAAAACATAGGAAACATAAGGCTTCTGGCATGATTTCCTAGCAAAAATCGGTTGTGAAGTCGCCTAAAAAAACTTCACACTTGACAGATTGGGGGTATGGTTCTGAATGAAGAACAATGGATAAAAGAATTACGGGAGAAACGGGTTGCTTACGGTATCTCGCAAGGCAGGCTGGCGGTGGCTTCTGGTATCACAAGGGAATATCTCAACAAGATAGAAAGCGGAAAAATGAAGCCGTCAAAGGAACTTCTGGAAACTTTGCATAAAGAACTGGCAAGGTTCAATCCAGAAGCACCGCTTACTATGCTGTTTGATTATGTGAAAATCCGTTTTCCCACGCTGGATATACAGCACATCATCAAAGATATATTAAAACTGAATATCAATTATATGCTCCATGAAGATTACGGACATTACAGTTATACGGAGCATTATTCTTTAGGGGACATCTTTATCTATACGTCGGCTGACGAAGAAAAAGGTGTCCTTTTAGAGTTAAAGGGGCGTGGTTGCCGACAGTTTGAAAGTTACCTGCTGGCACAGCAACGAAGCTGGTATGACTTCCTCATGGACGCACTCATAGACGGTGGCGTGATGAAGCGTATCGACCTTGCTATCAACGACCATACGGGCATTTTGGATATTCCAGAGCTTGCGGAAAAATGCAGGAAACGGGAATATATCGGAAAGTCCAGAAGTTATAAGTTTTACCAGTCGGGCGAGCTTATCAAGCACAGAGAGGACGACAGAGAATATATGGGACGTACCCTTTATCTTGGGTCGCTGAAATCAGATGTGTATTTTTGTATCTATGAAAAGGACTATGAGCAGTATGTCAAGTTAGGGACACCTCTGGAAGAAGCCGACATTATCAACCGTTTTGAGATACGGCTTAGAAATGAACGTGCCTATTATGCAGTACGAGATTTGCTGACGTATTATGACGCAGAGCAGACTGCCTTTTCTATCATCAACCAGTATGTGAGGTTTGTTGATGAAGAACCAGACAAGCGAAAAAATGACTGGAAACTCAATGACCGCTGGGCTTGGTTTATCGGCGATAACAGACAGAGCTTGAAGCTGACGACAAAGCCAGAGCCTTACACCTTAGACCGTACATTGCGGTGGGTACAACGGCAGGTAGCACCGACCTTGAAAATGCTGAAAAAGATTGATAAAGGAAACGGTACAGACTACATGGAAACAATCGAACAGCAGGCAAAGCTCACAGAAAAGCATGAAATGATAATCAAACAGCAGACGACCCCTGCAAAAGATTTGGTGGAAAGTTAGGAGTGATAAAAAATGTGGGTATTATTAAAAGACTTCCTGCTGGTATCTATGGAAATGGGTATCGGCGTAGTCTTGATGTGTATTTTGAATGTCGGCAAAGAAGCTGACTATGAAATGAAACAATTAAAAGAAAGCGAGGACAATTAAATGAATTTCGGACAAAATTTGTATCAATGGTTTTTATCAAATGCACAGAGCTTGGTGCTTATGTCGATCGTGGTTATCGGTATCTACTTAGGTTTCAAGCGTGAGTTTTCCAAACTTATCGGCTTCTTGGTAGTTGCCTTAATTGCTGTCGGCTTGGTATTCAATGCTGGCGGTGTGAAAGATGTACTGTTAGAGCTGTTCAATAAGATTATCGGTGCATAAAATATTGAAATTATCTTTAATTGCAGAGCAAAAAATGATATGATAACATAAAATCTTTCATAAAAACAAAATACATTCTTTCGTGCTTTTTAAGATTTTTACTGTATCATTTTATTTAAAATTACTGTGAAAGGACGATTACTATGTTATCTACAATTTATGCTTTGCTATGTATTATAGTTCCTTGTTCCTTATACCAGCTTATCATTTGCAAGCGTCAAAACAAAAAACAAGAAAACAAAGCAATTCATTTTGTATGGGTATATATTTTTCTGTTATATATCTACTTGACGTTCTCTGTTGCAGGTATAGGTAGTATTTGGGATATTGGACATTATGATACGATTATAAGATTAGAGGAAATCAATTTATTACCGTTTCAGTCTGAGGGGATAATGACTTATGTTTTAAATATTATAATGTTTTTACCTCTGGGCTTTTTAATTCCTTTAATTTGGAAACGATACAGAAATCCTCTGAAAATTTTTATGATAGGCTTCGGTTTTTCATTATCCATTGAACTTTGCCAGTTATTCAATCGGAGAAATACAGATATTGATGATTTAATGATGAATACGCTAGGGGCAGTTATTGGATATTTTATTTGGAAATTGACAAAAAGGTTATTTAAAAATATTAACCATAAATCTATTTCTCTTTCTAAACTAGAACCTATTGTATATTTAACTCTTGCAGTTTTAGGAGAATTTTTATTATTCAACTGGAGAATTTTTCTCTAGTGCTAACAAAAATATTTACACAAAAAGCAGTTAGTCTTAGGATTGACTGCTTTTTTCGTACCTAAATTTCAGATTGGAGTGATGAAATGAACGATGTTTTTAAGGATATGCAGGTAAAAGTCGGTTGCGATTATCTTTCTGACCTGCCCTCTTACAAGCGTAAGGTGTGGCAGGAAATGAAACGACTGAACCCTGCCAATTATGAAGAAAGACAGTTAGAAGATTTTTCAAAGTATGTGTTTGGTATGTCGTACCAGACCTTAAAAGATGTGATGAAACAACAGAAAGGACGTGAGGAACAATGCAGGAAACAAGGGTGCTGGTGGAAACGAGAGGAACAACTGGCGAAGAAACAATATCATACTGGTTTGAACTGCCGATAGATGTTGCCGAGTTTGAAGAAAAGTTAGGTGTCGGTGCAGAAAGTGGGGATTACCGTATTATCGAAAAGGTGTTGCCTTATGCTGATGAAGTCCACGAACATACAAGCGTGTACCAGCTCAACGAATTAGATTTTATGTACCGCCAGCTTTCAAGTGATATGCAGGAAGAATATGTATCACTACTTACGGTGTTTGAAAATTTAGAAGCACTTTATATTTGCAGGAATGTGATTACGGTTTATCCCAACTGCAAAAGCATGATAGATGTTGCAAAGCAAAAGCTGATGAACGACCCGACGTTCAAACATTTATCCGAGGACTGTCAAGCCTACTATTTTGACTTTGAAGCCTATGCTTCTCACTTGCAGGAACACGGGAAATTTTTAGTAACGGAACACGGTATCTTTGAACTGCCAGAGTAGGAAATGAGGTGGTGCTTATGATTGATGATATGGCGGTTTACATTGCTAATCTTGGCAAATACAATGAGGGCTATTTAGTCGGTGCTTGGTTCACATTTCCTATTGACGAGGAAGATGTAAAAGAAAAAATCGGCTTGAATGAACAGTATGAGGAATACGCTATCCATGATACCGACAACTTCCCCATTGCGATTGGCGAGTATGTTTCCATTGAAGAACTCAATGAGATGTATGAAATGATAGAGGAACTTCCCGACTATATTGTAGAGTGTCTGGACGAATTTATCAGTCACTATGGGACGCTGGAAGAAGTTGTGGAACACAAGGACGATATTTATTATTATCCCGACTGTGAAACCATGACAGATATTGCCTACTACTACATAGACGAATTGCAGGCACTAGGGGATATTCCACCCAGCTTACAGAACTACATTGACTATGAAGCCTACGGGCGAGATTTGGATATGGGCGGTTGCTTTATTGAAACAAGCCGAGGTATGTGCGAGATACCATACTAACGCTGGAAGATCAGCGACAAGCATTGTTGCTACTGACAGCGTATTTCTCTTTTAAGGGACAGTCTGAAAATGGCTGTCCTTTTCTCTTTGAAGAACTTACGAAAGGAGCTGAAAGAACTTGAAAAAGATTAAATCTTATACGGGTATCTGGAACGTGGAAAAAGTCTTGTATGCAATCAATGATTTTAACTTACCCTTTCCCGTTACTTTTACACAGATTACATGGTTTGTGATTACGGAATTTATCATCATTCTGTTTGGGGATATTCCTCCACTTTCCATGATTGAGGGAGCATTTCTCAAATACTTCGGTATTCCTGTTGCTCTCACTTGGTTTATGTCGCAGAAAACCTTTGACGGAAAGAAGCCGTACAGCTTTTTGAAATCACAGATAACCTATGCCCTGCGACCAAAAATCACTTATGCAGGAAAAGCCGTAAAACTGCATAAGCAGATACTCAATGAAACAATCACGGCAGTAAGGAGTGTGAACTATGTTCCCGATAAAATATATTGACAACAACCTTGTCTGGAACAAGGACAATGAGGTGTTCGCTTACTATGAGCTGATACCGTACAATTATTCTTTTCTATCCGCAGAGCAGAAATTTATCGTGCATGATAGCTTTCGCCAGCTTATCGCACAGTCCCGTGAGGGTAAAATTCATGCGTTGCAGGTTGCCACGGAAAGCTCTATTAGAAGTATGCAGGAGCAGTCAAAGAAGTTAGTTACGGGGAAGTTAAAGGAAGTTGCTTATCAGAAAATAGACGAACAGACCGAAGCGTTAGTATCAATGATTGGGGATAATCAAGTGGACTACCGCTTTTTTCTTGGCTTTAAGCTCATGGTTACAGAAGAACAGCTCAATCTGAAGAACATCAAAAAATCAGCGTGGCTGACATTCAAAGAGTTTCTCCATGAAGTGAACCACACGCTGATGAATGACTTTGTTTCCATGCCGAATGATGAAATCAACCGTTACATGAAAATGGAAAAGTTACTGGAAAATAAAATCTCCCGTCGCTTCAAGGTGCGTCGCTTGGAAATCAATGATTTTGGGTATCTCATGGAACATCTTTACGGCAGGGACGGTATCGCTTATGAAGATTATGACTATCAGCTACCAAAGAAGAAATTGAAGAAAGAAACGCTGATAAAATACTACGACCTTATCCGTCCGACAAGATGTGTGATTGAAGAAAGCCAGCGGTATTTACGCTTGGAACATGAGGACAAGGAAAGCTATGTGTCTTATTTTACCGTCAATGCGATTGTCGGGGAGCTTGACTTTCCCTCGTCTGAAATCTTCTATTTCCAGCAACAGCAATTTACTTTCCCCGTTGATACGTCCATGAATGTAGAAATCGTGGAAAATCGAAAAGCATTAACAACCGTCCGCAACAAGAAAAAGGAATTGAAAGACCTTGACAATCATGCTTATCAAGCAGGAAGTGAAACAAGCTCAAATGTGGTGGACGCATTAGACAGCGTGGACGAGCTGGAAACAGACTTAGACCAGAGCAAAGAAAGTATGTATAAGTTAAGCTACGTGATACGGGTGTCTGCACCCGATCTTGACGAGCTGAAACGCCGTTGTGATGAAGTCAAGGACTTTTACGACGACCTCAATGTAAAGCTGGTGCGTCCTGCTGGGGATATGCTGGGGCTTCATTCTGAATTTCTTCCTGCCAGCAAGCGATATATCAATGACTATGTGCAGTATGTAAAATCAGATTTTTTAGCTGGACTTGGCTTTGGAGCAACCCAGCAGTTAGGGGAAACTACGGGTATCTATATGGGCTATTCCGTTGATACGGGAAGAAATGTGTACCTGCAACCGTCTTTAGCTTCGCAGGGCGTAAAAGGCACAGTTACCAACGCCCTTGCTTCTGCTTTTGTCGGTTCTCTTGGCGGTGGGAAGTCGTTCTGCAATAATCTTCTGGTATATTATGCGGTGCTGTTTGGCGGTCAAGCACTTCTGTTAGACCCTAAAAGTGAGCGTGGCAACTGGAAAGAAACGCTCCCAGAAATCGCCCATGAAATCAATATCGTAAACCTAACCAGCGATAAGGACAATGCAGGACTTCTTGACCCGTTTGTGATTATGAAGAATGTAAAAGACGCTGAAAGTCTGGCAATCGACATCTTAACATTTCTTACGGGTATTTCCTCTAGGGACGGCGAAAAATTCCCCGTACTTCGTAAAGCGGTACGCTCCGTTACCCAGAGCGACAGTCGGGGCTTGCTCCATGTGATAGACGAGCTACGCCGTGAAGATACGCCCATATCAAGAAATATCGCAGACCATATCGACAGCTTCACGGACTACGACTTTGCACATCTGCTGTTTTCAGACGGTACGGTGGAAAATGCAATCAGCCTTGATAACCAGCTCAATATCATTCAAGTAGCCGACCTTGTACTGCCAGATAAGGACACAACCTTTGAGGAATACACGACTATTGAATTATTGTCGGTGTCTATGCTGATTGTGATTAGTACCTTTGCCCTTGATTTTATCCATTCGGACAGAAGTATTTTTAAGATTGTCGATTTGGACGAAGCGTGGGCGTTCTTAAATGTGGCACAAGGAGAAACGCTCTCTAACAAGCTGGTTCGTGCTGGACGAGCTATGCAGGCAGGCGTTTATTTCGTTACACAATCTTCTGGGGACGTGGCAAAGGAAAGTCTGAAAAACAATATCGGCTTAAAATTCGCTTTCCGTTCTACTGACATCAACGAGATAAAACAGACCTTAGAATTTTTCGGTATCGACAAGGACGATGAAAACAACCAGAAACGGCTTCGTGATTTGGAGAACGGACAATGCTTATTGCAGGACTTATACGGGCGTGTCGGTGTGGTACAGATACACCCAGTTTTTGAAGAACTGCTACACGCCTTTGATACCAGACCGCCCGTACAGAGAAATGAGGTGGAGTGATGAAAGAAAGGATAAAAGGTGCGTTCACAAAAAGGAGGATACTTCACTTTCTCAAAACGGCTCTGTTCGTGGTGGCACTCTCCCTTATCCTGCTTTCACTTTTGGGGACGGTGGCTCATGCAACGGGACTTGTAGACGATACTATCAATGCAGAAAATCTTTACTCAAAATATCCGCTATCTAACTACCAGCTTGATTTTTATGTGGATAATAGCTGGTCGTGGTTGCCGTGGAACTGGCTGGACGGCATTGGAAAATCGGTACAGTACGGGCTTTACTGCATTACCAACTTTGTCTGGACGATAAGCCTTTATTTAAGCAATGCCACGGGCTATGTGGTGCAGGAAGCCTATAAACTTGATTTTATTAACGATATGGCAGACAGTATCGGAAAGAGCATACAGACCCTTGCAGGTGTAACCGAGAACGGCTTTTCTTCTACGGGCTTCTATGTTGGTTTCCTGCTTCTCATTATCTTAGTGGTGGGAATGTATGTTGCTTATACGGGACTGATTAAACGGGAAACCAGCAAGGCACTTCACGCTGTTATCAACTTTGTGGTGGTGTTCGTGCTGTCCGCTTCGTTTATTGCCTACGCTCCCGACTACATCAAGAAGATAAATGAATTTTCATCAGACATCAGTACCGCTTCTTTGGACTTGGGAACAAAAATCATGCTCCCCAACTCCGACAGCGAGGGCAAGGACAGCGTGGACTTGATACGGGACAGCCTATTTTCTATTCAAGTGGAACAGCCGTGGCTACTTCTGCAATTCGGTAACAGCAACATAGAAGAAATCGGGACAGACCGTGTGGAAGCTCTGGTATCAGTAAGTCCAGAGGACGAGGACGGAAAGACCAGAGAGGAAGTCGTGAAAATAGAAATCGAGGATAACGACAATAATAATCTGACGATACCGCAGGTGGTAAACCGTTTAGGTATGGTGTTCTTCCTCTTGTTCTTCAACTTGGGGATAACGATATTTGTATTCTTGCTTACGGGCATGATGTTGTTTAGCCAGATACTTTTTATTATTTTTGCAATGTTTTTACCTATCAGCTTTCTACTTTCCATGATACCCAGCTATGAAAGCATGGCAAAGCAGGCAATCGTAAGGGTGTTTAATACCATAATGACACGGGCAGGAATAACGCTCATTGTAACAGTGGCGTTCAGTATTTCCAGTATGTTTTATAACATTTCCACAGATTACCCGTTTTTCATGGTGGCGTTCTTGCAGATAGTATGTTTCGCAGGTATCTATATGAAGCTGGGCGACTTAATGAGTATGTTCTCTTTGAACGCTAACGACAGTCAAAGCATGGGACGAAGAATTTTCCGCAGACCGTATCTATACTTGGCACATAGGGCTAGGCGTATGGAAAGACGGCTTGCTGGTGCGGTTACTGCTGGTGGTGTTGCTGGTGCGGTGGCTGGTAGTTCTGTTGCTGGCAAAAGAGCTGAAAGAAAAAATACAGCTTCTAAAGAAAATCGGGGCAATACCACTTCCAGCATGGGACAGCGTGCAGGCTCAAAGGTGGGTGCTGTCTTAGATACGAAAAATAAAGTGAAAGACAAGGCAAATGCTGTCAAAGAAAACATCAAGGATATGCCGACACAGACCGCTTATGCGGTGTATTCCGCAAAGGAAAAGGCAAAGTCCAGCGTGTCCGACTTCAAGCGTGGCATGGTGCAGGAACAGCAGTCCAGACAGACGGGACGATTGGAAAAGCAGGAACAGCATAGGCAGAATATCGCTGACAAGCGTATGGAGCTTCAAAAGGCACAAGAAGCAAGGCAGGCACAGCGAAAGGCTGACGGATCAGCGACAACGGGAGCTACCCGTCCCCATGAGCGACCAGCCACAGCTTCAAGCGTTTCAAAGACGGGTGCTGAAAAAATGCAGGAAGTCAAACGTCCTGCCACAGCGACCACTTCAAAGATAAGTGAGCCAGTCAAAGCAAATGTTATCAAAGAGCGTCCGCTATCTTCTGGTGCTTCTGATAGAAAAGCGACCCAACCTGCACAGCCAGTACATAGGCAGAATGTAGAAAAAGTGGTATCGCAGGAAACACGCCAGAATGACACGAAAGACCGCAGGACAAAGGTTCAGCAGACGCAAACCGTCCAAAAGAACCAGCAGACCAAAGAGAAAAACCGAAGCCTTGTAACAAAGAAAGGACAGAAGAAAAAATGAAACTGAAACATATCGCTCTCATTGGCAGTCTGTTTCCTATCCTATTTTCTCTGGTGCTTTTCTTTGGGGTGTTGATTAGTGCGGACAGCGACGACGAGAACAGCAACTTTTCTTCTGGCATTACGGGTATGAATTTATCCGCAGAAGTTTTGAAACATCAGCCTATGGTGGAAAAGTACGCCAGAGAAAACGGTATCTCCGAGTATGTCAATGTGCTATTGGCTATCATTCAAGTAGAAAGTGGTGGTACAGCAGAAGATGTTATGCAGAGTTCAGAAAGTCTTGGCTTACCGCCCAATTCTTTAGATACGGAAAGCTCAATCAAGCAGGGGTGTAAATATTTTGCGTCCCTGCTTTCTTCCTGCCAAAATCAAGGTATCGACGATTTGAATGTAGCGATACAGTCTTATAACTATGGCGGTGGTTATGTGGGATATGTGGCAGGAAAAGGAAAGAAACACACTTTTAATCTTGCGGAAAATTTTGCCCGTGAGAAATCGGGTGGAAAGAAAGTAACCTATACCAACCCGATAGCTGTTGCGAAGAACGGGGGCTGGCGGTATGGCTATGGAAATATGTTCTATGTTGAATTAGTCAATCAGTATTTAACTGTTTCGCAGGTATCGGGAGAGCTGGCACAAAAGGTAATGAATGAAGCGTTGAAATATCAAGGCTGGAAGTATGTATATGGCGGTAGCAATCCCAACACTTCTTTTGACTGTTCGGGATTGACGCAATGGTGTTATGGAAAAGCTGGTATCTCCTTACCGAGAACGGCACAAGCACAGTATGACGCAACCCAACATCTTCCACTCTCGCAGGCAAAGGCTGGGGACTTGGTATTTTTCCATTCCACCTATAATGCTGGTTCGTATGTAACCCACGTTGGTATTCTCGTTTCGCCGACACAGATGTACCATGCAGGCAACCCGATAGGATATGCAGACCTAAGTAGTAGTTACTGGCAACAGCACTTAATCGGTGCAGGACGAGTAAAACAATAGAAAGGACTTGAAAATATGTTTAAGAAGAATAAGAAACAGACAGAAACTATCAAAGAACCAAAAGAAAAAAAGGTGCGTACTGTTAAGGTAGGCACACATAAGAAAGCCGTGATTGCGTTGTGGGTGGTACTTATTGCAAGCGTGAGCTTTGGGGTGTATAAGAATTTTACTGCTATCGACCAGCACACGACCCACGAAAAAGAAATCATTGAACTTCGCTTGCAGGACACCAACGGGATAGAAAATTTCGTGAAGAATTTTGCGAAGTCCTATTACACATGGAATAACAGTAAAGAAGCGATTGAATCAAGGACGCAGGCAATCAACGGTTATCTGACAAAGGAATTGCAGGACTTGAATGTTGATACCATTAGAACGGATATACCGACCAGCTCCACAGTTACAGATGTGATTGTATGGAGTATCGAACAATCGGGAACGGACACTTTTTCTGCTACCTACGAAGTAGATCAGCAGATAAAAGAGGGAGAAAAGACAAGCAATGTGAAAGCAACCTATACCGTAAAAGTCCATATAGACGCTGACGGGGATATGGTAATCGTTCAGAACCCTACCCTTGCACCAGCAATCGAAAAATCAGACTATGAGCCTAAGACACCAGACGCAGACGCAAGTGTAGACGCTGATACCGTGAATGACGCTACCGTATTTCTGGAAACATTCTTTAAGCTCTACCCGACAGCTACGGAAAAAGAGCTTGCCTATTATGTATCGGGAAATGTGCTTGAACCTATCGGCAGGGACTATCTTTATTCTGAACTGGTAAACCCTATCTTTACAAAGGACGGGGACAATGTGAAAGTCAAGGTAGGCGTGAAATTCCTTGATAATCAGACAAAGGCGACGCAGATATCGCAGTATGAACTTGTGCTATATAAGGATAGTAACTGGAAGATTGTAGGATAAATTATATAGCGTGCATTTCCTAAATGAGATTTGCACGCTTCACTTTCTGTACAAACACCATATAACACTTGACAACAGCGTTACTCTGTTATATACTGTTTATACAGAAAGGAGCTGTGAGATGAAAATTATTATAAACCATTCTTCAATGATACCTATTTACGAGCAAATAGTAGAACAAGTTAAAGCTTTAATTCGGAATGGAAAATTAAAAGAAAATGATAATCTTCCGTCTGTTCGTTCTCTTGCAAAAGAATTAAAAATAAGTGCTCTAACTGTGAAAAAAGCATATGATAGCTTGGAAAACGAGGGGTTTACGGTAACAATTCATGGAAAAGGAACATATGTTACTGCTACAAATACAGAGCTTTTATTAGAGGAACAGAAAAAGGAATTAGAAAGTGATTTAGAACGAGTTATTCAAAAAGGCAGATGTTACGGTATCAGTGATGAAGATATAAAAAAACTATTTGAGTTAATTTTGGAGGGTTAGATATGTTAAAAATTAAGCATTTGAAAAAAAGTTATGAAAACTTTTCGCTTGATTGTTCTCTTGAAGTAAAGAAAGGTCATGTAACTGGTTTGATTGGTCAAAATGGTGCAGGAAAAAGCACAACATTTAAAGCTATTTTAGGGCTAATTTCCTTTGATAGTGGAACTATCAATATTCTTGGAAAGTCATTACAAGATTTTACTGCAAAAGACAAGCAAGATTTGGGAGTAGTTCTTTCGGACTCTGGCTTTAGTGGATATTTAACAATCAATGATATTATTCCTATTATTGATAATTTATATCAAAATTTTGATAAATCATTTTTTATAGAACAAGTTAAAAAGTTTCAGCTTCCACGAAATAAAAGAATAAAAGATTTTTCAACTGGTATGAAAGCGAAAGTAAAAGTCTTAGTTGCTGTTTCACACAATGCAAAGTTGTTAATTCTTGATGAACCAACGGCGGGATTAGATGTAATAGCTAGAGATGAATTGTTAGAAATGCTAAGAGATTTTATAGAAAAAGACGAAGAACGCTCTATTTTAATTAGTTCTCACATTTCCAGTGATTTAGAAACTTTATGTGATGACCTTTATATGATACATCAAGGAAAAGTAATTATGCACGAAGATACTGATGTTTTACTAAGCGATTATGCACTACTTAAAGTTGATGAAGAAGAATATTCCAAATTAGATAGACAATATATTTTACGTACAAAAAAAGAAAGCTATGGATATAGTTGTTTAACTAATCAAAAACAATATTATGCTGAAAATTATCCTCAAATGGCGATTGAAAAAGGAAATATAGACGAAGTAATAACAATGATGATTAGAGGTGTTGAATAATGAAAGGTTTATTGATTAAAGATTTTAAATTGCTGAAAGGACAGAAAAACTTCTTTATGACTATTACTGCTATATCTATAATAATGATAATAGTATCTCCGGGGACTTCGTTTCCGATTGGTTTCTTAGGTTTTGTGGGGGCATTATTCTCATTGAGTTCAATTAGCTATGATGAATTTGATAATGGAAATGCTTTTTTATTTTCTTTACCGATAACACGAAAAGATTATGTACTGGAAAAATATATTTTTGGATTGATTTCAGGAATAATGTTTTTGTTGTTGGGAACTGTTATTAGTTTAGTTGTTATTGGTATTACAAAAACAGGCAGTTTTAATGAAATTTTTTTAACAGCAGGTTCTTTATTTCCTACTATTTTATTGATTTTATCAATCATGCTTCCTTTTATCTTGAAATTTGGTGGAGAAAAAGGAAGAATTGCTATCATAGGTGTAATGGGATTTATATTTGTTATAGGACTGCTTCTTATAAAAACTACTGAATATTTAGGAATAGATTTATATGTCTTAATAAATAAATTACCTAAATTTGAACCACTAGTATATATAATATTATTTTTATTGCTTTCAGTTGTTATTTTAGGTATCTCCTATCTTATTAGCTTAACAATACTAAAGAAAAAAGAGTTTTAGAAAAGAGAGGTGTGCTTATGGACTTGACTATTTTGGTAGTAGGATTGATATTGGGCGTTGGTATTCCTTTAAGAAATAAGGTAATCAAAAAGCGTAGAGAAAATATGAAAGAGAAAGGAAATGAGGAAAAATGAAAAAATATGAATATTTAGAAATTGATTATACTGCGAAAGGTGTTGTGTTCCTTTGCACCGATAAACATAAGGAAGTTATAAATAGCTATGCAGAAAATGGGTATCGCTATGTTGGTTTTATACCTGCAGAAATTGACGCAAAAGGTTGTATGCGAAAGATTGATTTAATTTTTGAAAAAGAAGATTAACTCATTTTAGGGAGTTGGTTCGAATGATAGGGTTAAAAAAACGAGATATTAAAAAAGCATTAAAGGCTGGTGCAAAGGCTGGCGGTATGTCATTAGCTGATGTACGGGAAAATATTGAAGCAACGATTGATGAAGCTATGAATAGCACCGACCCAGAGGTGCAGGCAAATTTCAAAAAGTATTTTGGGAATAAACGCTCTACACCAGAAGAATATATTTATATCATTACAAAAAAGACAAAGGTAAAATTATAATAAAAGGGTCGTGGAAATGCTTCACAAAATTGTGATCTGCATTATCACGGCTCTTTTACTCTCTGTTTACTTTCAAAACTGTAAGTGTACAAATATATTGCTTGTGATTGAAGATAATGGTTGTGGAATAAAAGCGTCTGATTTATCCCGTGTATTTGAAAAAGGTTTTACGGGTTCAAATAGAAACAAGGCAAATGCAACGGGTATGGGACTGTATCTATCGAAAAAATTATGCGATAGGTTGGGCTTGAAATTGGATATTGCTTCTACGGAAAAAGAATATACAAGACTGACCATTACATTTCCAAAAGGAACAGTTCATAATTTTTCAGAGTAATTTGAAAACCATGCCAACATTGATACGGTGCTTTAAGGGGGCTTGCATTATGGAAAGCTTTAAGTACAATTCTTTGCAATCAAATTCCACCTAATAGCACACTATTAAAAATTGAATATGTTTTAGCTTTAAAGGCTCGTACAGACTATATGTTTTGTGCGGGCTTTTTTCATACCCGAAAAAAATTTAAAAATTTTTCAAAAGAGGTCATTAAATCACACCTTTCATTCCCTATATGGTGCGGAAAGAGGGATAAACACTTTTCAAATCATAGTGGAAAGGGGGTGAGATTGATGAAACCGTCTGACTTCCAGAAAACAGTTCAATGTCGCTTTGAAAGTTGTTTGAAGAAAGTTGTCCGTCATATTGTAAAGGACTACCAACAAGGATTGAAACGACGAAAAGATAAAGAAATTCCATTCTGTGAACTTCCAGAAATTTTCGTTGAAAATTTTGCTGTGTGGGATGACTACGAAACAGATTATACAATCTTTTCAGTATGTGGCATTGATATTCGTGTCCTTGATGATGAGCTGGCAGAAGCCTTGAAAAAACTTCCAGAAAGAAAGAGAAATACTCTGTTAATGTATTACTTCTTGGAAATGACAGAAAGTGAAATTGCCAACTTACAAAAGATTACGCAAAGCGGTGTATTTAGAAACCGACATCATGCTTTGGAAACTATGAAAAAAATACTAAAGGAGAAGCAGTAAAATGAAGCAAACATTTAAGAAGCCGTCCTACTATTTGCTTTCGCAAGCAATGGACGGGGACGAAAAAGCGATTGAAAAAATACTGGCATTTTATGACCCGTACATATCAAAGTGCTGTTTGCGTCCACTCTATGATGAATACGGCAATGTCTATATTGTTGTAGATATGGAGTTAAAGGGACTTATCCGAGAAGCACTTATCAAAATGATTTTAGGGTTTGATATTGCCTTAGAAATCGAAGAAGAATAAGCAGTTTTTAGCAGAGCATGGTTTAATGTCCCCCTCTTTCCTGCTCTGCCCTGCTTTTACATGAAAGCAACACGCTTTCGCCACAGCTCTTTGACAACTGAATAAAGCAGACAGATACGTTTGTGAGATAGCGAGCCACGGGGACTGTACGCCACGACCTTTCCAAAAGAAAGCGAGCGACCCACGCAGTGATCCGAGAGCGACTGTTGGAAAAGTCGTTTTGCCATGACCTATCCTCACAGAATAATGATACGTCCGCATGGTGCGGTTCTGCCCACAAGAATGGGAATAGTTGAGATACTAATGGAGCTTTCCAAAGCCGTCTGTCTGCTTGTAAAAAAACAACACACAGTAAAGGGGGTGCATAGATTATGAACAATACTGATGTGCCTATCTGGGAAAAATATACGCTGACGATTGAAGAAGCGTCTAAATACTTCCGCATTGGCGAAAAAAAATTGCGTAAATTAGCCGAAGAAAATATTGACGCTGGCTGGGTTATCGTGAACGGTAATCGTATTCAGATTAAGCGAAAACAATTTGAAAAAATCATAGATACATTGGACGAAATCTAATGTCATTGAGCCGTAGATATGGTATAATAAAGTATAGCGTATCACGGCTCATTCCATGACGGAAAGGAGCTTTACACTATGTCTAATGTAAAACGAAAAGACAGTAAAAATCGCAATTTGCGTAATGGAGAGAGCCAGCGAAAAGACGGAAGATACGTTTATAAATATACCGATATATACGGAAAGCCACAATTTATCTATTCTTGGAAACTTGTACCGACAGACAAGACACCTGCTGGAAAGCGTGATGATATTTCATTGAGGGAAAAAGAAGCACAGATAAAAAAAGACCTTAACGACAGTATCGACACAGTCGGCGGTAAAATGACAGTCTGCCAGCTTTACGAGAAAAAGAACAGCCAAAGAAAGAACATCAAGAGGGCTACCGAAAAGGGACGACAGTATCTTATGAACGCTCTGAAAAATGACCCATTGGGTATGAGGGCGATTGATACTGTTAAGCAGTCGGACGCTAAAGAATGGGCTATCAGAATGAGTGAAAAAGGATATGCCTATAAAACAATTGATAACTATAAGCGTTCCTTGAAAGCGTCATTTTACATGGCGATACAAGACGACTGTATCAGAAAGAACCCATTTGAATTTAAGCTAAGTGATGTTCTGGAAGATGATACGGAGCAGAAAGTTATCCTTACACCAGAGCAGGAAGAACGCCTGCTTGCCTTTATGGAAAAGGATAAGATTTACAGCAAGTATTATGATGAGGTTGTGCTTCTGTTGGAAACGGGACTTCGTATTTCTGAATTTTGCGGACTGACGACGCATATTGATATGCAGAACAAAATACTCAATATAGACCACCAGTTATTGAAAGACAGCGAAATCGGCTACTATATTGAAACGCCAAAAACCAAAAACGGAAAACGGGAACTTCCATTGACAGAACGGGCTTATCAAGCAATCCAAAGAATACTAAAGAACAGAGGAAAGGCACAACCGCTGATTGTAGGTGGTTACAGCAATTTCCTATTCTTAAACCGTGAGGGCTTGCCTAAGGTTGCAGGAAACTATGAGGGTATGGTGCGAGGGCTGATTAAGAAGTATAACAAATATCACACGGACAAGTTACCGAACATCACACCACATTCATTCCGACATACTTATTGTACAAATATGGCAAACAGAGGAATGAACCCAAACACCCTGCAATATCTCATGGGACACGCCAACATAACCATGACAC
Source organism: Roseburia intestinalis L1-82 (assembly GCF_900537995.1). Classification (NCBI taxonomy): domain Bacteria; kingdom Bacillati; phylum Bacillota; class Clostridia; order Lachnospirales; family Lachnospiraceae; genus Roseburia; species Roseburia intestinalis. The sequence goes on from NZ_LR027880.1 coordinate 118,112, forward strand.
TTGGCTATTACGCACACGGTACATTTCAATCTGCAAAAGCAGAACTGGAAAGACTGGCTTGTTAATATCGGAGCGTATATTTACTACTCATTTACTACTTTTGGTTGCATTTTCATGCTGGTAAATGCCAGCTTATGCAAGGTATCTTCCGAAAAAAAATACCGATAAAGCCCTAAAATACGGGATATATCGGCATTTACCAACTTATGAAAAGATAATCAGAAATTTAGTAAGTTTTTATTATAAAAAATAATATATTTCAATAGAAAAAAAGAACAATCAATTTTACGAATATTTATAATGCTCTGGGGGGAGCAGTTTAAATATTAAATAAAGCCAAAAGAAAGAGGAGGAAAAAGTATGGCAAAATATGTAATGGCACTGGATGCTGGAACCACAAGCAACAGATGTATCCTGTTCAACGAGAAAGGTGAGATGTGCAGCGTGGCACAGAGGGAATTTACACAGTACTTCCCACAGCCGGGCTGGGTGGAACATGATGCAGATGAAATCTGGGCAAGTATGCTCGGTGTTGCAGTTGAGGCGATGAACATGATCAATGCGACAGCAGAGGATATTGCAGCAATCGGTATTACCAACCAGAGAGAGACAACGATCGTCTGGGATAAGGAAACAGGAGAGCCGATCCATCATGCGATCGTATGGCAGTGCCGCAGAACTTCAGAATATTGCGATACCTTAAAAGAAAAAGGACTTACCGATAAATTCAGGGAAAAAACAGGTCTTGTCATTGATGCATATTTTTCAGGCACGAAGGTAAAATGGCTGCTTGACAATGTATCGGGTGCAAGAGAGAGAGCCGAAAAGGGTGAATTATTATTCGGAACGGTAGAAACCTGGCTGATCTGGAAACTGACAAAAGGCGCTGTTCATGTGACCGATTATTCCAATGCATCCAGAACAATGTTATTTAATATCAACACTCTTCAGTGGGATGATGAGATTTTAGCAGAGTTAAATATTCCAAAATGTATGCTGCCGGAGCCGAAACCGTCAAGCTGTATTTACGGGGAGGCAGATCCTTCTTACCTTGGTGGACCGATCCCGATCGCAGGTGCTGCCGGAGACCAGCAGTCAGCATTGTTTGGTCAGACCTGTTTTAACGCAGGAGAGGCAAAGAATACATATGGAACCGGATGTTTCCTTTTAATGAACACAGGCGAAAAACCGGTATTTTCCAAGAATGGTCTGGTAACTACGATTGCATGGGGACTGGATGGAAAAGTTAATTACGCACTGGAAGGCTCTATTTTCGTGGCGGGGGCTGCGATCCAGTGGTTAAGAGATGAATTAAGAGTCATTGATTCTGCACCTGATTCTGAATACATGGCAAAGAAAGTAAAAGATACGAACGGCTGTTATGTAGTTCCGGCATTTACCGGTCTTGGTGCACCTCACTGGGATCAGTATGCAAGAGGTACGATCGTAGGTATTACCCGTGGCGTCAATAAATATCACATTATCCGTGCAACATTGGAATCTCTGGCATATCAGGTGAATGATGTTCTGGTTGCCATGAAAGCAGATTCCGGAATTGATCTTACCGCTTTGAAAGTTGACGGTGGAGCAAGTGCTAATGATTTCCTGATGCAGACACAGGCGAACATTATTGATGCGCCGGTAAATCGTCCGCAATGTGTAGAGACAACAGCGATGGGCGCTGCATATCTTGCTGGTCTGGCAGTCGGTTACTGGTCAAGTAAAGAGGATGTTATTAAAAACTGGGCAATCGACAAGACATTTGAGCCGCAGATCGATGCCGCAAAGAGAGAAGAAATGATCAAAGGCTGGAACAAAGCAGTCAAATATGCATACGGCTGGGCAAAGGAAGATTAAAAAGAAGGTTTTGTATAGGGAAGGTAAAGATTGTAATGTATTGGTAAAGTTAATTGAATAAGGGGGGATAGTATGTTACCATATATAGCAGAATTTTTGGGAACTATGATTCTGATCATCTTAGGTGATGGAGTTGTTGCAAACGTAAATCTCAACAAATCTGGCATGAAGGGTGGAGGAACTGTCCAGATCACATTTGCATGGGGACTTGCGGTTATGCTGCCGGCATTTATTTTCGGAGCAGCATCGGGAGCATCGTTTAATCCGGCGCTGACGTTAGCACTTGCAGTTGACGGAAGTTTTGACTGGGCAATGGTTCCGGGATATATCATTGCACAGTTTGCAGGAGCGTTTGTTGGAGCGGTGATCGTATATCTTTTGTTTAAAGGACAGTTTGATGCAACAGAGGATCAGGCGACAAAACTTGGGGTGTTCTGTACAGCGCCTTCTATTCCGAACATGGGACAGAATATTTTCAGTGAGGCAGTTGGAACGTTTATCCTTGTATTTGCGATCAAAGGTATGGCAAATGTGCCGGGACTTACCGATGGACTTGGAAAGTTTCTTGTATTTGGAATCATTGTATCGATCGGTATGTCACTTGGTGGACTGACCGGATATGCGATCAATCCGGCAAGAGATATCGGACCGCGTCTTGCACATGCCGTTCTTCCGATTAAGGGAAAAGGAACATCCAACTGGGGATATGCAGTTGTTCCGCTGGTGGGACCGGTGATCGGAGCAATTGTTGCAGTACTGCTATATGGAGCAATTCCATGGTAGACCGTATGTTTGTCATGCGATAAGTAACTTTATATGACAATTTTATATTTATGACAGTAGATGTGCATGTGGAACCTGCAATCTATTGTTGAGGGGCAAGAGAGAAGAGAGCCTGACAGGATAATCGCAACAGCATGGGTGCGCTTACTTGTCAGGCTTTTTTATTCATAGGAGATTACATCTTATGAATGAAAAAGCCCTCCGGGTTAGATACCAGAAGAACAAAGTAAAAAAGGAGAGATGGAAAATGTATGACGTAATTATCATCGGAGCCGGTGTATCCGGCGCAGCAGCGGCGAGAGAATTGTCGCGTTATAATGCAAAAGTATGTGTGATAGAGAAAGAGGAAGATGTCTGCTGCGGCACATCCAAGGCAAACAGTGCAATCGTACATGCGGGATATGATGCAAAAGAAGGTTCCCTGATGGCAAAATTAAATGTACGGGGAAATGCCTTGATGGAGCAGCTTTCCAAAGATCTTGATTTTCCGTTTAAGCGGATAGGTTCTCTGGTTGTCTGCAAGGACGAGGAGGATATGCCGAATCTGAAAGCACTGTATGACCGTGGCGTGGTAAACGGTGTGCCGGGGCTGCGTATTTTATCCAAAGAGGAAGTGCATGAGATGGAGCCGAATCTTGAGGATGATATCTGCGCAGCATTGTATGCGCCAAGCGCCGGGATCGTGTGTCCGTTCAACCTGAATATCGCATTGGCTGAGAATGCGAATGTAAATGGTGTGGAATTTAAGTTTGACACAGAAGTAACCGATTTGAAAAAGTCGGGAGATATCTGGGAAGTCCACACAAATCAGGGTGTGTTCGAGACAAAATATGTGGTCAATGCAGCCGGTGTCTATGCGGACAAATTTCACAACATGGTCAGTGAAAAGAAAATCCATATTACGCCAAGACGCGGTGATTACTGCCTGCTTGACAAGAGTGCCGGAAGCCATGTAAGTCATACGGTCTTTGCGCTGCCGGGCAAATATGGAAAAGGAATCCTCATTTCGCCGACGGTGCATGGCAACCTGCTGTTAGGGCCTACCGCCATTGACATTGAGGATAAAGAGGTAACCAACACCACAAGAGAAGGCCTGGATCAGGTGATTGCCGGTGCAAACCTGAATGTAAAAAATATTCCGATGCGTCAGGTCATCACATCTTTTGCCGGACTTCGTGCACATGAGGATGGTCATGAGTTTATTATTGAAGAGGTTGCCGATGCAAAAGGATTTATCGACTGCGCCGGAATCGAGTCACCGGGACTTACGAGCAGTCCTGCGATCGGAGAGATGGTTGCAGATCTGTTAAAAGAGAAAATGCATTTGGAAGAGAAAAAAGATTTCATTGCAACACGCAAGGGTGTATTAAATCCAAACACATTAAGTAAAGAGGAAAGAGCGGCATTAATTAAGGAAAAACCGGAGTATGGAAACATTATCTGCCGCTGTGAGATGATCACAGAGGGAGAAATCATCGATGCCATCAGACGTCCGCTCGGTGCAAAATCGTTAGATGGTGTCAAACGCCGGACGAGAGCCGGAATGGGACGGTGTCAGGCGGGTTTCTGTTCACCGAGAACCATGGAGATTTTAGCAAGAGAGCGCGGTGTGAGCCAGTCTGAGATTACAAAATCAGGCGGAAATTCAAGGATTATTGTCGGAACCAACAAGGACAGTCTGTAAGAAGGAGGAGCCAGAGCATGAAAACATATGATATCGTAATCATCGGAGGTGGACCGGCAGGGCTTGCGGCTGCTGTTTCTGCAAAAAATAACGGAATCGATGACATATTAATTTTAGAGAGAGACAAAGAATTAGGCGGAATTTTAAACCAGTGTATCCACAATGGATTTGGACTGCATACATTTAAGGAAGAACTGACAGGACCTGAGTATGCGGGCAGATTTATTTCACAGGTAAAAGATCTGGGCATTGAATATAAATTAAATACTATGGTCATGGATATCAGCCATGAGAAAGTCGTTACGGCGATGAACCGTGAGGATGGCCTGTTTGAGATCCAGGCAAAAGCAGTCATTCTTGCTATGGGATGCCGCGAGAGACCGAGAGGCGCGTTAAATATTCCGGGATACCGCCCGGCGGGAATTTACTCCGCAGGAACGGCACAGCGTCTGGTAAACATCGAAGGCTTTATGCCGGGACGTGAAGTCGTCATTTTAGGTTCCGGTGATATCGGACTGATCATGGCAAGGCGAATGACACTTGAGGGTGCAAAGGTTAAGGTCGTGGCAGAATTAATGCCATATTCCGGCGGTCTGAAACGTAATATTGTGCAGTGTCTGGATGATTACGGAATCCCGTTAAAGTTAAGCCACACGGTTGTGGACATTAAGGGAAAAGAGCGTGTAGAAGGAATCACGTTAGCTGAGGTTGACAGTAAAGGAAAACCGATTCCGGGGACCGAAGAAGAATATAGCTGCGATACGCTGTTGCTTTCGGTAGGACTAATCCCGGAAAATGAGATTTCCAAAGGCATGGGTGTCGACATGAACCCGGTTACTTCCGGACCGAAGGTCAATGAGAGCCTTGAGACAAATATTCCGGGTGTATTTGCCTGTGGAAATGTGCTGCATGTGCATGATCTGGTGGATTTCGTGTCCGAGGAAGCAAAGACAGCCGGAAAAAATGCGGCAGCTTATGTGAAAGCAGATGGCGTGAAGGCAGCAAGAGATAACGACATTGTTTTAAATCCGATCGAGGGTGTCCGGTATACGGTGCCGGGAACCATCAATGTTGCTAATATGGATGAGCAGATCACAGTCCGTTTCCGTGTGGGCGGTGTATACAAGAACTGTTACGTCAGCGCTTATTTTGATGATGAGAGAGTCATTCACAGAAAACGTCCGGTCGTGGCACCGGGAGAAATGGAAGAGATTAAACTGACAAAAGAGCAGCTTTTGCAGTACCCGGATCTAAAGACGATTACAGTGAAAATCGAGCAGGAATAAAATGGAGGTATATCAATGGAAGAGAAAAATTTAATCTGTATCGGTTGTCCGATGGGCTGTCCGCTGACTGTAAAAATGGAGAACGGTGAAGTTGTCAGTGTTACAGGGAATACCTGTAAGCGCGGTGATATCTATGCGAGGAAGGAAGTGACAAATCCAACCAGAATCGTTACCTCTACAGTAAGGATCACCGGCGGAAGCGAAGCGATGGTTTCTGTAAAGACGAAAGAGGATATTCCGAAAGGAAAAATATTTGACTGTGTCAAAGCATTGAAAAATGTTGAGGTTGCTGCCCCGGTGCACATCGGGGATGTGCTTGTGAAAGATGTTGCAGGGACAGGTGTGGATGTGATCGCAACGAAAAATGTGGAGTAAGTTATAGATTACATGCGGTGTGAATAAATTTTAAACATCCGGGGCAAAACAGATATCTTTGAGTATCCGTTTCGCCCCGGATGTTTTTGCAATCATTTTATGGTCAGCTTTTTATTTGCTATAAAATACTGATGTAGGATTGGATACATAAACGGTTGTGGAACAATTTTTCTTTCCGACTTTGCAGACCGGCTTGACACTGATGTAATACATGGTATTTTTTTTCAACTTTTTCTTTTTAAATTTTTTCAGGGTGTAGCTGGTGTTTTTACTTTTAACGGTGTCTACTTTTGTAAAAGTTTTCGTATCGTAGCTTGTGGAAACGTATATTTCATATGCGGAAGCACCGGAAACTTTTGACCAGTTGATCTTTATTCCTGAGCCGGACTGTTTTGCAGTAATCTTTTTAGGCGAGGTGCCAAAAGTAATGACGGTACTCCATGGACTGTAAACTTTTTGCTTAGTGCCTGCAAGTGTGACATAGGAACGGACTCTTGCTGAATAAAAAGTGCCTGCTTTGATTTTTTTTGAATTGGTATATGTTCCAAGGTAACCGTAAAATTTTGTTTCGTTTACAATCGGTTTTTTAAATTTTTTGGAATCAGAAACTTTTGTTATCTGCAACTGAAATGCTTTGGCACCATTAATGCCTTTCCATTCAAAGCTGGCATCTCCGGGATAAGCAGTTGTCACTTTAAAATCACGTATTTTCTTTGGAAGTGTTGTGGCGTAGGTTTCTGTGTAAGTATTAGAAACAGCCGTAAAGTCAGAATTGCTGTTTAAGGCATAAACGCAGATTGCATAAGAGCCATCTTCTTTTAAGTTTTTAATCGTACAGGAATTTGTACTTGTGGTAAGTTCCTTGGAAAGATCGGAAAGACCACTTGGATAATATACAACTTTATATCCGGATGCACCGGAAACGGCTGCCCATTTAAAGGACAGGGATGCAGTGGTTGCTTTGGTTCCTGTAATTTTTGATGTTTTATCGCTGATCCGTGCAACAACTTTTAAGGTGTCAGACCAGTTTCCAATATCACAGAGATTTTTATCGTCCATATAGGCATAGTCGTAAGGAGCTGTGTAGGCGCAGACACGCGCATAAAAAACAGATTTGCCGGACGGAGCATGTATTTTCGCAGTCGGTTCGTAATAGGAACCTTCATCCTTCCAGGTGATTTTGTCCTCGCTTGTTTCAAGACGATAATAGATGGTCTGGTCACCTGACGAAACCGCATCCCAGGTAATGGTAATATCTGGATTTTCGTAAGGCTCAATATCTGTTTCTTTTAAATTTGTGACAGTTGCAGTCTTTGCTTCGACATTTACATTTGCCAAAATAAGCAGAATAAATGCAAAAGTAAAAGCCAGTGCAAACTTCAATAAGGTTGTTACATAAGATTTTGTTTTCATAAACTCTCCATTTCTGCGTATGCTGCGCAAATACTCCTGTCAGATAGACAGGGACTAAACTGTTTTTAGTGTAGCATATTTTGATGATGAAAGGAATGGAGAAAAATATATTAATTTGCAGTGATCGCTTCTCGAATGGCAAGCAAAAAAAGTAGAGTGGATCAGCCGCTTGACTTTTTACACATTCCATGCTAGATTGAAAATAATCGTAAGAAATAAAACACCATGAAAAAGAGAGTACATCTGTTGGAACTTTACAGAGAAGTTTCTATCTTTCCGGGAAAGGTGATGTGAGTCAGGTATTTTTATAAGAAAACCTGTGTCACAGAAACTGAAATACCAAACCGGAATAAGGCTGAGAGGAAACGGGCGGACATAGATGGAAGATGGCTTTGGAGTGGCAGGACTGAACTGTTTTAGAAAATAACAGATAAGTCCCGACAGGTCCGCCTGTTACAGCGGGAGATATTACAGCAGATGAGCATCGGTACAGTATGTATCCGGGCAGTCCGTGAGATATCGGAATGAGGCTGGCATTTTGTGCCGGTAAATGGGAGTGGTACCACGGGATAACATCTCGTCTTCTTTTTAGAGGACGGGATTTTTTTTATTTATAAGATGAAATAACCCACAGTATCAACAAGCAAATCATTAAGAAAGAAGGAAATACACATGAGCAGCAAAGGAAAATTTTATATGACAACAGCGATTGCCTACACATCCGGCAAGCCGCACATTGGAAATACCTACGAGATCGTACTTGCAGATGCGATCGCAAGATTCCGCCGTCAGGAAGGTTATGATGTTTACTTCCAGACCGGAACGGACGAACATGGTCAGAAGATCCAGGAGAAGGCCGAGAAGGCCGGGATCACTCCGAAAGAGTATGTGGACAATGTAGCCGGAGAGGTAAAACGCATCTGGGATCTGATGAACACTTCCTATGATAATTTTGTCCGTACAACCGATGAAGACCATGAGAAACAGGTAAAAAAGATCTTCAAAAAATTATACGATAAAGGTGACATCTACAAAGGTTCCTACGAGGGACTTTACTGTACTCCGTGTGAATCTTTCTGGACAGAGTCACAGCTTGTGGATGGGAAATGCCCGGACTGCGGACGTGAGGTCCAGCCGGCAAAAGAGGAGGCATATTTCTTTAAAATGAGCAAATATGCTGACAAACTCATCAACTACATCAATGAGCATCCGGAATTTATCCAGCCGGTTTCCAGAAAAAATGAGATGATGAACAACTTCTTACTTCCGGGATTACAGGATCTGTGCGTCTCCAGAACATCATTTTCCTGGGGCATTCCGGTAGATTTCGATCCAAAACATGTCGTTTATGTGTGGCTGGACGCTCTGACCAACTATATCACCAAGATTGGATACGATGCAGACGGCAATTCCAGTGATCTGTTCAACAAGAACTGGCCTGCAGACTTACATCTGATCGGAAAAGACATCATCCGTTTCCATACGATCTACTGGCCGATCTTTTTGATGGCACTGGATCTGCCGCTGCCAAAACAGGTGTTTGGTCATCCGTGGCTTTTACAGGGCGGCGAGAAGATGAGCAAGTCTAAAGGAAACGTGATCTACGCAGATGATATGGCTGATTTATTCGGCGTGGATGCAACACGTTACTTTGTATTACACGAGATGCCGTTTGAAAATGACGGAATCATTACCTGGGATCTTGTCATCGAGCGTTACAACTCTGACCTTGCTAATATCCTTGGAAACCTTGTAAACCGTACCATTTCCATGAGCAATAAATATTTTGACGGTGTGGTAAAGAGCACAGGTGTGACAGAGGAAGTTGATGCAGACTTAAAGGCAGTTGTGACATCTGCGAGAGATAAAGTTGCAGAGAAGATGAAAAATCTGCGTGTTGCAGATGCAATCACAGAGGTATTTAACTTATTCCGCCGCTGCAACAAATACATTGATGAGACTGCACCGTGGGTACTTGCAAAGGACGAGGCAGCAAAAGACCGGCTGGCAGAAGTACTTTATAATCTGGTAGAGTCCATCACGATCGGAGCATGTCTGTTAAAGAGCTTCTTACCGGAGACAGCAGACCGTATCTTAGCGCAGCTGAATGCAGGTATGCGTGAATATGATGATCTGGACAAATTCGGACTTTATGAGAATGGAAATAAAGTGACAGACAAACCGGAGATCCTTTTTGCACGTCTGGATGCAAAAGAGATCATGCCAAAGATCGATGCGATCCGTGAAGCACAGAAAGCAGAGTTTGAGGCAGAGCAGAAGGCGCTTGGCGGACTGCCGGAGACTACAGAGGAATCAGGCGAAGCAATCGATATCGAGGCAAAACCGGAGATCGAATATGATGATTTTATGAAAATGCAGTTCCAGGTCGGAGAGATCATTTCCTGTGAAGCAGTGCCGAAGTCAAAGAAATTATTATGTTCCCAGGTAAAAATCGGAAGTCAGGTAAAACAGATCGTTTCCGGTATCCGCAAATACTATACACCGGAAGAGATGGTCGGCAAAAAAGTAATGGTACTTGTGAACTTAAAACCTGCAAAACTTGCCGGAGTTTTATCTGAGGGAATGCTCTTATGTGCAGAAGATGCAGAGGGTAATCTTGCACTGATGACACCGGAAAAAGCAATGCCGAGCGGAGCTGAGATCTGCTAGTACATCGGGGAACAAAAGAGTGAAAGAAAAAATACAAAAGGTATTCAGGCAAAATATTCCATTTGTGGTGGTGTTTGTGACGGCGCTCATCTGGCATCTGGTCATTAAAATTTCTGCGGGGGATGATGTTGTCTATTTTCAGACTCTGATGGATGGAAGAAGTATCTGGGAAATCTTAGCACACCGCTATGCGACATGGTCTTCAAGAATGGCAATCGAATTTGTACTTATCCCGTTGGTACAGGTTCCATGGCTGTGGAAGATACTGGATATTATTGTTTTTACATTGATTCCTGTATTATTATACCGCTTATTATTCTTGAATCCGGAAAAATATCTGGATATGGAATGTAACATAAATAAAACGGCAGGTAAATGGCTTGTCTGTGCATTTATGCTGCTTTATCCATTTTCTGATATGGTGTCAGCAGGCTGGATCGCGACAACGGTCAATTATCTGTGGCCGCTTCTTGGGTTATTATACATTGCCCTGCTCTTACAGAAACTGGCGCAGAAAGGACATGTACACTGGTATGAAGGTGCAGGCGGTGTGGTTTCCTGCATTTTTTGCAGCAGTCAGGAGCAGGTTGCTGCAATTTTGCTGGTGCTGCTGTTTCTTGCCATGGTTTATAGCTGGCGCAGAAAGAAGTCTGGAAGTCTGTGGATCTACGGATATGCAGTCATTGATGTGATCTCGCTTTTTACGATTCTGCGCTGCCCGGGAAACGGTATTCGCAGTATGCAGGAAGTGGAAGGACGTATGCCGGAATTTGCATACTTTTCCGTTTGGGAAAAAATATATATGGGGGCTGCAAATATAGAACGCATTTTTGTTGCGCAGGTCAACAGTATTTTCCTGATCGTCTCGGCCGTGCTTGCCGTATTGGTCGGACTGAAAACAAAAAATTTGATAAAAACGCTGCTGTCATCTGTTCCGGTATTTTGTATCCTTGGATATGCACTGATCCGCACCGGGCATCCGTGGTATGAAAAAATATTTATCATACCAAAGCAGACAGCGGAATGGAATTTTAAAGATCCTGCGAACTGGTTCCCGGTGATATTTTTGATCGTGACGGTGGCAGGAATGTCCTATGCACTGTTTTGCCTGATGAAAGAAAAGCTGGAAACGTATTTCTATACGATTGCCATACTTGGTGTCGGGCTTGCATCCGGTATTGTCATGGGTTTTTCGCCGACGATCTATGCATCGGCGGACCGGCCGTATATTTACCTGTATTTTATTCTGATGGCGGTCTGTCTTTTCTGTATCAGACAGATGCGCGGGCAGATCAGAAAAGAAGTGCCGGTACTGGTCTTAAATATGTCTGCAGTAATATTGGGATTGTTTTGTATGGTTAACATTGCGGAAACGCTCTGGATGTGTCATATCATGTAAATTGAAGGTAATTATTTTGTGCAGTTTTGCCGATGTTAAAGATATATGAATGGATTCATTTTTCATGACAGGCACGCGCAAAGCGGGTAAAAAATATTATGTGATCCCTGTCATGACGTCAGGGAGGAATATGAGTTATGGGAGTTTCGGTGAACAGTGCCGGGAGCACCACGGGGGCAGTGGCAATGGCTGGAACATTGACTATTAAAAATGCAAATAAGGATTCGCGTGCGCGTATTGAGTACGTCTGTGGAAAGAGCAAAAGCAGCGGCACAAAGAAAAAACTGAATTATAACTATAAGGAAGTTTCCAATCAGCTTTTGCGTGCAAAGAAACCGCAGGGGGCAGTAAATGCGCTGACGAAGGCAAAAAGCAGGCTTGCCACTTTGCAGCGGTATGCCGCAACGGGAGAATACGACAGCAAGGAAATATCTGCAGCAGTTGCACATGCAAGACGGATGGTAGAGTGTGCGCAGCTTAAAGTGCGTCATTTGAAACAGGAAGAGATAGAAAATAGAAAATATAAAAGCGAAAACAAGTCTGAGGTGACGCAGAAGAAAGGTGAGATCAAGCGCCGTGCAGCAAATAAAGAACGCGAGTTAAAGGAAAAAATTGCAATCGAAGAGATCCAGAACGTACAGAAAGAAAAGGCAAAAAGGATCGAGATACGGCAGAAGCGCAACAGTCACAGACGTCAGGAGCAAAGCAAGATCAGTGAAGCGGATATGAAATACATCAAAGACCAGATGGGAAACCGCAATACGTCTGATATATCGCCGGATTCCGGTGTGATCGTGAGTCTGTCTGCCGAATCCACAAATTTACAGCTGACGGAGGCACAGATTAAGATGCAGGCGCAGCAGGATGCAGAGCTAGAGACAGATCAGACAATGAGCGGTGATACCGATACATTGTCGCAGGGCACATCCGCTGCTTATACAGGTGCTTCGGCGCAAACTGCACCTGCAGCAGGACAGAGTCCGGTAGAGAATATTAATATTTCCATTTAATAAAAAAACGATACTCAATTAAAAAATAAGACATTTTATAAAACCTTTCGTCCTTTTATGATAAAGATAAAAAGATGGGAGGTTTTTTTATGTCGAAAAAAATAAAACTGCATCAGATAAAAATCGTTGTACCGCACAGCTCGATCCGACTGCAGTTAATAACGGGATTTTTAGTACCCATTATTTTTATTATCATAATAGGTGTTGTTTCGTATCAGAAATCTTATGAGGGACTTACCCAGAACTATGAAAAATCAGCGCTTACAGCCATAGATATGACTGCAGATGGCAGGATGATCAGCGTAAATAATCCGGTTGACAGTGGTCTGATAGATACAGCAGAAAGTAGCAGTTATGTAAAAGTGGATGGCAGACGTTATTATTATATGAGTGCAGAGAGTTCCGTGACAGGTGGAAAAATTGTTGTGATGGTGCCGATTGAGTACATTACCGCAGGAACGAAAGATATCCGGGATATCACGATCGCTATGATCGTTGCGGCATGCATTGCAGCCATGCTTATTGCAACCGTGATCACGGCAGGCATTACGCGCAATATCAGAAAAAGTATCGGAAGACTTGATTGTGTGGCAAACGGAGATCTTACGGTACAGGAAAAAGAGAAACGGAAAAAAGGTGGAGAGTTTGGAAAACTTTTCGAGGCATTATTTCATACCATTACAAGAATGTGATCCCTGATCATGACCGTAGCGGAAATGAAAAATGAAGTCCTGCAGTCCGGGGAATGTGTCATGGAGACAAGCGGCAAAGTCAATGAAATGGTAGAGAGTGCCGGATATACCATGGAGGCATTTGGAAACATGAGCAGCGTCATGGAGAGTATGATACAGGAACTGGATGAGATATCGGGAAAAGTGGATGAGATGAACGGTAGAAGACATGCAGTGTTAGATAAAATACGTGCAATCGGGGATTCTTCTGAACATACCGTAAGAACCACGGAGGAAATAAATCGCTTCCTTGGACAGCAGATGGAGGATTCAGAGGCTTTAAAATCCGAAGTCGTAAAGATGATGGACAGCATGAAACAGTTAGAAAATGCCATTGAAACTTTCCGGTTAAATTAAAAAGACAGATCTAAAATATATTGTAAAAGTATTGGAACTTGGCGTAAAAGGGTATATATTTAAAGCAGGATTTCAGTTGAAGGGATTGCACCGGTAATCGAGGCTGTATATGGTGGACAGAGTGTACCTGGCGGTGAGATCATTGGAAAAATCCCGGTACTCATGCAGGTAAATAAAGGAGAAATATAATTATGATATTTGAAACACATGCACACTATGATGATGAACGGTTTGAGGAGGACAGGGATGCGCTGATCACATCTATGCCAGGGCGTGGTGTAGGAACGATTATCAATGTCGGTGCCTCAATCGAATCTACCAAAACAACGCTTGCACTGTCGGAGAAGTATCCGTTTGTCTATGCAGCAGTCGGTGTATATCCGAGCGATATCAGTGGCCTGAATGAGGAAACATTTGCATGGCTGAAAGAGCAGACCAAAAAAGAAAAAGTAGCTGCGGTCGGAGAGATCGGGCTGGATTATTACTGGGATAAAGAACCGGAAGTACAAAAACAGCAGAGATACTGGTTTGCGGAACAGATGAAAATGGCAAGAGAAGCGTCACTTCCTGTCATCATCCATTCCAGAGATGCGGCAGCGGATACTATGGAAGTGATGAAATCAGTACATGCGGAGGAGATACCGGGAGTGATCCACTGTTATTCTTATTCGAAAGAGATGGCACAGGAATTTATAAAAATGGGATATTATATCGGTGTCGGCGGTGTTGTGACTTTTAAAAATGCGAAAAAGTTAAAGGAGACCGTACAGGAGATCCCGCTTGATCGGATCCTTCTTGAGACGGACTGTCCGTATATGGCGCCGGAGCCGCACCGCGGGGAGCGAAACGATTCTTCATACATCCCGTTTGTGATTAAAAAGATCGCAGAATTAAGAGGGATCACGCCGGAGGAAGTAGAACAGGCGACGAGGGCAAATGCGGAAAGGCTGTTTCGTAATAAGGATATTATTTACAAAAAAGAATAGTTTGGTTATAATATATATAAGATAGTAAAGAGATGCTCTGTTCAATTGGAACAGGGCTTTATTTTTTTGCAAGTTCCGGTGTATCACTCCAGAAGCGCTTCGGAATGTTCTGTGCCTGAAGTTTTGGATTGATCCGTGCCTGGATCGCAATCTGGTCAAAAAAGGCCAGCCACAGTTTCTGATACGCAGACTCTTTTTCGGAGGTACGTTTTAAAAGGTCCTGATCTATGCCGGAGGCATCCACCAGCATGAAGTTCTTGCCGGCGGCATGGACTGCGGCCAGCTGCCGGTTCTCATCATATATCATAAAATTCTCCTGTGGGAGACGATCGGTGAAGTGCTCTGCTAATATCGGCAGGGCATTATTTTTTGGATGGATCGTGGAGAATAAAACACCATTTTCCAGTTCCGAAAAACGAAGAAAGCCGAGCAGGTGATGCGCTTCGTTTGCGGTAGCGCGCGACAATGTAAACAGGCGGTGGACATAAGGATTGGAGAGATCATGGATGGCGCGTGCTCCGGCGGCTGTATTCAGACCAAGTACAAGAGTGTGGTAAATAGCGTCGGCTTTGTCTAAGTCATTCTTTTTCGCGGGAACAATGGAGAGGATCGCATTTAAAATGGCATCGTAAAATTCACTGCCAAGCCTGCACTGGATGGTACGGGCGACTTTATCTGATTTTTCTGTGGAAGTTTCCACATGGATATACTCATAAAACAGTTGATAATTGTCCGGCTCATGGCAGACAACGTGGATATCTTCGTGCGAGCAGGCATGCGGGTATATGCGGGAAGAAGTGTCAGTCGCTGTGCTGCCGGCAGGATATTTTTTATTTTGATTTACTTTAAAATCCCACGCATCATAAATGCCGGAAAAAATTCCGTTGGGAGAATCTTCGCAGATAAATGTGTACATATTAATCCCCATTCTTGCGCTGTTTTTCAATGAAAACAACGTTTTCATTTGCATCTCAAGTTTGTGCGTAAGCACAAATCTTGCATGTGAAAAATCTTATTTTTCACACTAATCTCCATTCAGCATCATCAGGAAAACAAACTGAGCTGCTGATATCCTGCCTCACGTATTTCGCGTGGAATCTGGGTACGGTCGGCAATCAGGCTGCGGCAGATATAATCCTCGTCTAATTTTGTGGGATACATCATGCGACCGGAACAGGTGATAAAGTACAGGGCACGTTTTAGTACGACACCGATCTTTTTCAGATCGGAAAAATCGAGTTTATTCATACGTCTTGCCTTTACGATGCGGGAGGCAGATTTTGCACCGATGCCGGGAACCCGCAAAAGGGTGTGATAATCGGCGCGGTTGATCTCAACCGGAAAATACTCCAGGTGACGGAGTGCCCAGTCACATTTTGGATCCAGATAGATATTGAAATCCGGGCGGTCTTTGGTCAGTAATTCATCTACTTTAAAATCATAATAGCGCAGCAGCCAGTCTGCCTGATAGAGGCGGTGCTCACGTAAAAGAGGCGGACCACCCGGCAGAACCGGCAGGTTTGAGTCGTGGTTTACATTGACAAAAGCCGAGTAAAAAACTCTCTTTAAGTCAAACTTCTGATAAAGTGTCTCAGCAACGCGCATGATTTCATAATCGTGTTCCGGAGTGGCACCAATGATCATCTGTGTGCTCTGACCGGCGGGGACAAAACGCGGTGCTTTGCGGTAAATGGCAAGTTCATCCTTATTTTCCGTAATGCGGTTCTGGATCTGGCGCATTGGTTTTAAAATAGTAGTTCTGGACTTATAGGGAGCCAGTTTCTTTAAGCTGTCGGCGGTCGGAAGTTCTAAATTGACACTCATACGGTCGGCAAGAAAACCGGCTTTTTCCACAAGGACAGGATCTGCGCCGGGAATCGCTTTGACATGGATATAGCCGTTGAAATGGTAGACATTGCGTAGCCGGTAGAGGGTCTGATAGATCAGATCCATCGTGTAATTGGGACTGATCATGATGCCGGAACTTAGGAAAAGTCCCTCAATATAGTTGCGCCGGTAAAATTCTATCGTCAGCTCACAGACTTCATCCGGGGTAAAGGAAGCCCGTTTTACATCGGAGTTACAGTTGTTCTGGCAGTAGGCGCAGTTAAAAATACATTCATTGGTAAAGAGGATCTTGAGCAGAGAAATACAGCGCCCATCCGCAGAGAATGAGTGACAGAATCCGCAGGCGAGAGAGTTCCCCATGCCGGTGCCATTGCCACGGCGGTCCACACCGCTGGAAGTACAGGCAACATCGTATTTTGCAGCGGCGGTAAGTATAGAAAGTTTTTCCATTAGGGACATATTTTGCTGGATGTTCATGTTGATCTCCATTTCTCATGGTCTTTTCATATTCTTCATAGTTACATATAAACGGGGTTGGATTATCGGTCGCATATTACTAAAAACAGAACGAGTGTTCGATAAAATCAATATAACACAAAATCAAAACACATGCAATAGAAAAACGAAAATATGTTCGATAAAATGAATAAAAAAATAGCATATAATTTTTAAAATCTACGAAAACATAACGAAACAGTATATATTTTATTGAAAATAAAGTCGAATATGGTAAAATTGAAACAACAGGAGGAATCTGGACAGAGGGGGAAATTGGTATGAAATCAATAAAAACAAAAATTATTGTAACTGTAATACTATGTTCGCTGGTATCTACATTTATCTGCGGAGCGATCAGTATTGTAAACTCAGTCAGCACTTCTTATGAAGATTCACAGCAGGAAATGCAGCTTAAGTGTGTGAGTCAGAGCGATGAACTTGATACCATGATGCAGAATGTTTCACAGTCAGTGGAAATGGTATACAGCATTGCAGTTGCCAAACTGGAACATGCAGCATCCTTCCGGACGAGTAAGGACTATGTGGATACTTATACAAAGCAGATGCTTCCTATCCTGATGCAGTCTGCACAGAACACAAAGGGAGCACTCACGGCGTATATCCGTTATAATCCTGAATTTACGGAACCAACAAGCGGACTTTTTCTAACAAGAGATAACAGTGACAGTGAGTTTGAGAGTGTGACGCCAACGGACTTTTCCATGTATGATCCGAGTGATGTGGAGCATGTCGGATGGTATTATATTCCGGTACAGAATGGAAAAGAAACCTGGATGGAACCATACTTAAATTCCAACATTGGTGTATATATGATCTCATACGTTATTCCAATCGAGGTGGACGGCGAGTCTATTGGTATCATCGGAATGGATATTGATTTCAGCGAATTTACGGATACGATCGATTCTTTAAGTATATTTGACAGTGGTTATGGTTTCCTTGTCAATGAATCTGGTAAGGTCATGTATCACAAAGATCTTGAGATTGGAAGTAATCTTGCGGATGCAGACAGCGGACTGCAGTCAGTAGTGGATGCGCTTGGAAATGAGCAGACGGAGGAGACTGCCGTTTCCTATACTTATCAGGGAAAAGATAAGGTCATGTATTATAAGACATTGGAAAATGGCATGAAATTTGTCCTTACGGCACCAAAAACTGAACTGCAGGAAAAATCCAGACAGCTTGCAAAACAGATATTCGGAGGAGCTGCTTTTGCAATGATACTTACCATAATTATCGGTACAGTACTCGGATTTACAATCACAAAGCCGATCACCCAGATCGACGGTATCGTAAAACAGACGGCTGAATTTGAGTTTGCGAGCAATCCGGCAAACCAGCACCTTTATAAAAGAAAAGATGAAACCGGAAGAATGGCGATATCACTTCACAACATGCGCAAGAATCTGCGTCAAATGGTAGCAAATATCCGTCATGTATACACAGATCTGAAAAATACGACAGAACAGCTTTCTGATACAACGAAACGTGTGCGTGAGATGAGCAGCGTCAACACAGATACGACGCAGGAACTTGCAGCAGCAATGGAAGAGACAGCGGCGACGATGGAGACGGTCAACACCACAGTCAGTGACATCAAAGAGCGCGCAACGGATATTGAGCGGTATTCAAAGGAGGGACGGGAGTCTTCTGTTGAGGTAAAGGAACGCGCAGGTCAGCTTAAGTTAAAGACGCAGGCTGCAAGCGAAAAAACGGTTCAGATGTACGAAAATGTACAGCAGAAAACGGAAGCTGCCATGGAGCAGGCAAAAGCAGTAGAAAAGATCAACCAGTTTACACAGGCAATCCTTGAAATTTCAAGTCAGACGAATCTGCTGGCATTAAATGCCTCAATCGAGGCGGCAAGAGCCGGAGAGGCAGGAAAGGGATTCGCAGTCGTTGCCGGAGAGATCGGTACGCTGGCAACCCAGACATCCACGACGGTCGGCAGTATCAATGAAATCATTGCCGAGGTAAACCAGGCTGTGGCAAATATGACAGGATGCTTAAAGGAAAGTACGGATTTCTTAGAGCAGACAGTACTAAAAGATTATGAGGACTTTATGGGGGTTGCAGACCAGTATACGAAAGATGCAACCGTATTTGATGATGATATGTCTGCCATCAGCGGACAGATCAATACACTGTTAAGTTCCATCGTTGAGATTGCAGATGCCATGCAGGGTGTCAGTTCGACGGTTTCCGAGGCGGCTGATGGTGTGACGGATATTGCACAGAAAACACTTGAGGTTTCCGGAATTGTCCAGGGAAATGAAACACTTGTGGACAATAACCGTGAGAATATTGTACGGCTGAACAGTGTTATCGAAATGTTCCACGATGAAAAATAAATCTTTGCCTTATATATGATTTTTGTATATAATGAAAGACAGGGTGTCAGAGACGGACAGACCGTGATGGCATCCTGTTTGTATATTTATGGCGATAGGTCTGCCCATGGAATGCGCAGTCTGTTTATTGTATACAATATTTTATACGCAGAAATGGAGAATAGTGTGAAACATAAGAATTTTCACACGCAGAAATGGAGAATAACATGGATAACGATATTTTTTCACACTTTCCGGACAGGGAAACATTTGACAGATACTGGAATGAGAATTATGTTCCTGTTACATACGAGGATGTGGCAACGGTATTTCGCGATTTTGTAAAATCTGCAGAGGGACATATTTATCTTTCTGATTATGAGGAGAAAGGCTGTATTTCCAAGGAAGATTTCAAGGACAATCTTTCCCAGGAGGCGCAGTTTGCTTTTCAGGATGGACTGACGGAAGTATTTTATGATAAAAATCCGGAGCTTTATGAAACGGCATTTGCACTTTTTGAGGAGGCACAGATGACAGGTCAGGGAGATGCAAGTGTGGCACAGACTTTTCATGAGACATTTAACGGGTTGTATACAGAGTTTTTAGATACGCTGTTTGAGGAAATGTTAAGTAACCGGAAGGATTGAGAGGAGTTTTATGGCTACATTAGGGATTCCGCAGAATACGATTGCGGTTTTGCAGAAATATCATTTTAATTTTCAGAAAAAATTCGGGCAGAACTTTCTGATCGATCCGCATGTACTTGAGAAGATCGTCGAGGCCGCGGGAGTGACAAAGGATGATTTTGTTCTTGAGATCGGTCCGGGTATCGGTACGATGACACAGTATCTGTGCGAAAATGCCAGGGAAGTGACTGCGGTAGAGATCGATACAAATCTGATCCCGATCTTAGAGGATACACTGAGTGCCTATGATAATGTGACTGTGATCAATCAGGATATTTTAAAACTGGATATCGCAAAACTTGCGATGGAAAGAAATGGTGGAAAGCCGATCAAGGTCGTTGCAAATCTTCCTTATTATATTACCACACCGATCATCATGGGACTTTTTGAGAGCCATGTTCCGATCGACAGCATTACGGTCATGGTGCAGAAGGAAGTTGCAGACCGCATGCAGGTAGGACCGGGAACGAAAGATTACGGTGCACTGTCGTTAGCGGTGCAGTTTTATGCAAAACCGGAGATCGTTGCCAATGTTCCGCCAAACTGCTTTATGCCGCGCCCGAATGTCGGCAGTGCAGTGATCCGGCTGACCAGACACGAGGAGGTGCCGGTGCAGGTGGATGATGAAAAACTGATGTTTCACATTATCCGGGCATCATTTAACCAGAGAAGGAAAACACTGGCGAACGGATTGTCGAATGCGCCGCAGGTACATCTTTCCAAGGAAGAGATACAGGAGTGTATCGCAGAACTTGGCGAGCCGCTTACCATCCGGGGGGAGGCACTTACGTTAGAGCAGTTTGCAGCGCTTTCCAATATTATTGGAAACAGACAGAAAAAATAAAGTTGGAAATGAGGAGGAGAAGGCTATGGACGAAAATCAGAACATGAACAATGGACAACAGACTTACGGGGATCAGCAGTATAATGGAGGTCAGCAGACCTATGGCAATCAGCAGTATAACAATGGACAGCAGACTTACGGGGATCAGCAGTATAATGGAGGTCAGCAGACCTATGGCAATCCGCAGTACAGCCAGAATAACTGGACACCGCAGGAGCATGGTCCGGTTTCAGATATTTTCTGCTATCTGTTACTGATCGTAATGCCGCTGCGTGAGATCATCAGCATGGTTGCGACATCATCTGTATTTCAGGCAATGACTTATGACAGCATTATGGATGGCAGCTATATGAATGTGATGTACAATGGAAGTTATGTGATATTTTCTCTGCTTAATTATGCATTGCTTGCGGCATTCATTATTTTTGTTGTCATCGACATTGTAAAGATCAACAAGCAGAATTATAAAATACTTGGACTGATCCTGTTTGCAATCTTTTTAAAGCCTGGTTATTATGTATGGCGGGCACATCTTTTAAAACGCAAAATGGCGTTTCCAATCGTGTATACTGTACTTTATGCACTGCTGATCATGGCAGAGATCGGATTTGTAATGATGCAGGCATTTAGTCTGGTAATGAATGTGATGTAAAAAATCTGAATGAGAAGTCTCTCTGTTTCATATATTAAATGGACAGGGAGATTTTTTTATGGGAAAAAGACGAAGAAAACGTGCAGGTTTCTGGCTGAAAGGAATATGTCTGATATTACTGGTGCCGGTTTTTATCACAACACTGATGCAGCGAATGCGCCTGGAAAACCTCATTTATGGAAAGGAAGGGGCGCAGGAAGTACTGAACACAATAGACAGTGTAGAGGGTATGGAGAGGGAAGTCCGGGAGCATCAGGAAAATAAAAAAGATATCTTATCAGGACAGGCAGAGACACAAAGTGGAGACAGTAAGGATGAGGATGAAGAAACTGAGATGAAGGTCTTGCAGATCGTGGCGCAGGAGATCGGGATTGATAAATCAGCGGAAACGATCAAAGCACAATGTGTGATCGCCAGAACGAATCTGTATGATGCCATGCAGGCGGGGACGAAGGAACCGGAGAGCATGCCGCCGGATCAGCAGCAGGAGCTTTGGGGAGAAAATTTTGATAAAAATTATCAGAAACTGAAATCCTGTGTGGAAGCGACGGCGGGGGAGACACTCTTATATAACAGAACTTACATATATGCGGCATATCATGCGATCAGCAGCGGGCGGACACGCAGCATGTCAGAGTTATATGAAGATGCAGACATGCCATATCTTGTTACGGCAGAATGTCATGCGGACACCACGGCGGAAGGTTATCTTTCCGTGTTTTATTATGAAAAAGAAGAATATCTGGAAAAATGCAGGACTGCATATCCTGATGCAGGGCTGACGGAACTGACACAGATTGAGATCGTAAGCCGTGATGCGGCAGAGTATGTGACAAAAATCAAAGTTGCGGGGGAAACATACGATGGAGAGCAGTTCCGCCATGCATTAGAGCTTCCATCTGCCTGCTTTACGATCACGGAAATGGACGATCATGTGCGTATCGTGGCAAGGGGCATGGGACATGGTTTTGGATTGAGCCAGAATACAGCAGAGAAACTTGCAAAAGAGGGATATGGTTATCGGGAGATTCTTGCTTATTTTTATAAGGGAGCAGTGATCGGGCAGGCCGGTAATTTATAGGAAAGAAATAAAAAAATAATCGTATAAACCATCCGGGATGTGGCAACACTATGGTTAAAAATAAATAATGGATGGTGAGAAATAATGAAAAAGAAAGGTTTTTTGGGGTACAGACAATATGTGATTGCGGGGCTGCTGATCGCTTTAGCGGCAGTTGGAACGACTGCGTTATACAGCAGCCGACAGGAAAAGGAACGGGAGCAGATGGAAGCCGAACTTGCAGAAGAAATGCAGAAACAGGCAGATGATATTGCAGCAGAGGAGAGTTCGGAGCAGTCTGCCGAGGCATCTGCACTGGTTCCTCCAAAACAGTCTTTAAATGAAATGGAGAATGAACTGGATGATCCTGCCGTAACGGCGGAACTTGCAGAAGAAAATAATGCAGCGGAAACGGAAGAAACAGAAGCAGCACAGAGCATTCAGACGACAGGCAAAGCACAGACACTTCATTTTTCGGAGGAGCTGCTCTGGCCGATGGAGGGAAACGTGATCATCAATTACAGCATGGATTCCACGGTTTATTTCCCGACGCTTGACCAGTATAAATATAATCCGGCAGTGATCATTGCAGGTGAGGTCAATGATAAAGTCTATGCAGTTGCCAAAGGCCAGATTAAGAGTATTGAAAATGATGAGGTGACAGGCTGTACAGTTACGGTCGATCTGGGTGATGGCTATGAGGCAGTTTACGGACAGTTAAAGGAGCTGAATTTTGCAAAGGGAGATTATGTGGAGGCCGGACATGTATTAGGATATGTTGGAGAGCCGACGAAATACTTCACGGTAGAGGGAAGCAATCTGTATTTTGAACTTGATAAAGATGGCACACCCGTAGATCCGGTAGCATATTTCGAATAAAAGAAAAAGCATTCTTCCTTGAATAAGACACAGTTCTATTTTATAATAAAATGGCATTCTTTTTAGAGAGAAAACGTGAAAAGAAATGTCTGTTGTGGAATGAGAGGAGGCAGTGCACATGGAATACGACGGATATGATGAAGTTGTCCGCGCATGGATACAGGGAGTGTACGACAGCCGGGGAAACGATGCAAAACGGACATTGAAGTTGTGTTATGATATTGAACAGTATGCAATGAAAAAAAATGATCCAAAGCTGCTTGGATTTGCATACTATTACAGTGCAGAGACTTATTATCTGTTAAATGAAAGTGAAAAGTTTTTTTTCTGCATCAGCAAAGGCGTATCTTATCTGAATGAATCAAATCAGTGGGAACTTGTGGCGCGTGCATATAATCTGATGGCAATTACGGCGATCAATCGGGGAAATGAGCCGATCGCACTTGACTATTATCTGACCGGATTGAATTTCTGTACGAAATATCAGTTAAAACAGGAAGAAACCATGATAGATATAAATCTTGGAAATTTATATTTATCCTGTGGACAATATTTAGAGGCACAGAGATATTTTGAAAATTGTGGACAGCATGTAAAGGATTTTGTGAAAGATGATAAAAATTACCGCCTGATCACCTGTGTTTATATAGGAATGGGAACCGGTTTTTTGTATCGCGATATGCCGGAGCGTGCAGCACATTATGCAGAGCTTGTCTCGGATGAGTGCGCGGGCCGTATTGATGGCATTGAACTGCTCAGTTTTCGCTGTTTTAAGGCGGAGGTATGCCATGCAACCGGAAAGACGGCGGCGCGTGATGAATGCATCCGGTTGATCTGTGAGGAGATCAATGCAGATATTCCGATCATGGATATTTTTAGTGATCTTTATGAATTCAGCCAGCTTTTGCTTGAAATAGGAAATGATGATGCTTTTTTGCGGGTAATGGAAATTTTAGAGCCATTGACATGGCAGTCAAAGATCGTCAATCTTCAGAGGCAGATTATTTCCCTGAAAATTAAGTTTTACCGTATGCATAAGGATAATGATGCATATTTAGAGGCTGCGGGGCAGTACTACGAGTTGTCCGAGATCATGGAAAAAGAAAAACAGGCGATGATCGCAAATATGCTTGATGTGCGGGAATCTTTAGAGCGGGCGAACAAAAAAAGACGCGAGATGGAAGAAGCAAATATCCGGCTTTTGGAAAAGTCAGAGACGGATGCACTGACGCGCCTGGCAAACCGGTTCCGTCTTAATGATTATCTGGATCAGGTATTTGAGAAGGCATTATCAGAGCAGACGCCGCTTGCCATGGAGATCCTGGATATCGATTATTTTAAGCAGTATAATGATAACTACGGACATCAGGCAGGGGATGAGTGCATTAAGCGGATCGCAAAGCAGCTTGAGCTGATGCAGAATGATATGATATTCTGTGCGAGATATGGAGGGGATGAGTTTATCATTCTCTATCAGAATATGACGGAGGAAGCGGTCAGACATGCGGCGGAGGGATTGCGGCAGCGGATCATTGATCTTGGAATCCAACATGCATATTCTAAGGCAATGCCTATCGTGACAATCTCACAGGGAATCTGTTATGATATTCCGAAAGATGATACAAAGAGCTGGGATTTTCTGCATGCGGCAGATGCGATGCTTTATCAGGTTAAGAAAAAATCCAGAAATGATCTTGCACTGGGACACTTAGCAGATGTGAGTGACAAATAAAACAGGAAACATTTTATGAATGCGGCATAGAATATAACAGATAGAAACAAAAATCCGCAATCGAGTTTTTCACACGGAAAACCGGAAGTAAAAAGTGATGCAGTAGAATGGATAATATACATGATTGTCGATTGCTTTTAAATAAGAAGTAACACCCAGACCAAAAATCGGCGACGATTTTGTCGAAAGATGAGGTTTGGGGTACATAATTCCCGAAAATCCGCAGTTGATGCGAACTGTTGCGCGGGGGAATTTCTTGACAAAAGTACGGGCACCGTGTTATCATTCAGACTGTTGCGCTTATGGGGGCTGTTGATCAGCCCCTTGTTTTACGCGCGCCAATGGCGCACGTTTCTATAGAAAGGAAATATATGGAAACAGTTAGATTCGATCAGTTAGATTTATATCCGCAGGTATTGCGTGCGATAGCAGAAATGGGATTTGAAGAGGCAACACCGATCCAGAGTCAGGCAATTCCGGTTGTGATGTCCGGTGTGGATGTCATTGGACAGGCACAGACAGGAACCGGAAAGACGGCATCATTTGGAATCCCGGTACTGCATAAAGTAGATCCGAATAATAAAAAAACACAGGTTATCATCTTATCACCGACAAGAGAGCTTGCCATCCAGGTGGCGGATGAGATCCGTAAACTTGCAAAATATATGCACGGTGTAAAGATCCTTCCGGTGTACGGCGGACAGGAGATCAGCCGTCAGATCAAGGCATTGAAGGGTGGGGCACAGATTATTATCGGTACACCGGGACGTGTTATGGATCATCTGCGCAGAAAGACGATCCGCTGTGAGGCAGTGAACACGATCGTACTTGATGAGGCAGACGAGATGTTAAACATGGGATTCCGTGAGGATATTGAGACGATCTTAGAGTATATCCCGGAGGAAGGACGTCAGACGGTGTTATTTTCTGCGACCATGCCAAAGCCGATCTTAGATATCACCAAGAAATACCAGCACGATGCCGTGACGATCAAAGTGGTAAAAAAAGAGCTGACCGTTCCGAATATTGAGCAGTATTACTATGATGTAAAGAGAAAAGACAAGATAGAAGTTTTGACCAGACTCCTTGATTATTATAATCCAAAACTCTCTCTGGTGTTCTGTAACACAAAACGCATGGTGGACGAATTGACCGAGGAACTGCAGGGACGCGGTTATTTTGCAGAGGGACTGCACGGAGATATGAAGCAGACACAGCGTGACCGTGTGATGCGCGGTTTCCGTACCGGAAAAACAGAGATCCTGATCGCAACCGATGTTGCAGCGAGAGGTATCGATGTGGATGATGTGGAAGCGGTATTCAATTATGATATTCCACAGGATGACGAATATTATGTTCATCGTATCGGAAGAACCGGACGTGCCGGAAGAACCGGACGTGCGTTTACTTTCGTCAAAGGCAAAGAAGTATATAAATTAAAAGATATCATGCGTTACTGCAAGACCAAGATCGTTGCAATGCCGATCCCGTCCACGGATGATGTGGCACAGATCAAGGCTGAGAAGGTCATGGAAGAAATCGGAAGAATTATCGACGAGGAAAATTTAAAAGATACGATCGATATCATCGAAAAGCAGATCAATGAATCCGATTATACCGCAATGGATATTGCTGCAGCATTCTTAAAACAGGCGTTGGGACAGATCAATCTTGACAATGACAGAGAGGACTCTTTTGATTTTGACAATACCGGAGCTGAAGAGGGCATGGTGCGTCTGTTTATCAACATCGGTAAAAAAGACCGCGTGAAACCGGGCGATATCTTAGGTGCGGTTGCAGGCGAATCCGGCATGCCGGGTAAACTTGTCGGAGCCATTGATATGTATGATAAATACACATTCGTGGAAGTGCCGAGAGAATACGGAAAAGAAGTTTTAGAAGCCATGAAAAATGCAAAGATCAAAGGCCGCTCCGTCAATATGGAACCGGCAAACCAGAAATAAAAGAGCAGTAAAAAATCCCGTGTGAGGATGATTTTTAAAATCAGTCTCATACGGGATTTTTTTGTAATGTTACTGTCCGATCCTGCTCACGATACTCCGGTTGATCTTCATTAAGAAAAATGCAGTTGCACCCACAGATACCAGTTCAGCGATCGGGAATGCCCACCATACCAGATTGACATTGCCGGACTGTGCTAACAGGTATGCTGCCGGAAGCAGGATCACCAACTGTCTTGCAATGGAAATGCACATACTGTAGACTGCTTTTCCAAGTGCCTGGAAAATACTACTGCAGGAGATTCCAAAGCCGGCAAGCAGGAAACTTAAACTGATGATACGCAGCGCAGGGACACCGATGGAGAGCATTGTGTCGGAAGCCTGAAACATGGAGAGAAGCTGCTTTGGAAAGAGCTGGAATAAAAGCAGGCCGACTGCCATGATGCTGACTGCATAAGCGACACAGTGTTTTAAAGTTTTTGTGACACGCTCTTTGTTTCCGGCACCGTAGTTGTATGCCATAACCGGGATGACACCGTTGTTTAAACCAAAAGCCGGCATAAATACGAAGCTCTGCAGTTTAAAGTAAACGCCGAACACTGCGGTTGCCGTGGAGGAAAACGCGATCAGGATACGGTTCATACCGTAGTTCATCACGGAACCGATCGCCTGCATTACAATAGAAGGAACACCGATCACATAAATCTGTCCGATAATATTTTTGTCCGGGCGGAAATGGTGCAGGTCAATCTGTACTTCCTTATTTTTTGTGTGGTTTAAAACAACTGCCAGAATACCGGCAATCATCTGTCCGATGACGGTTGCAGCAGCAGCACCGGAAATGCCCATTTTCGGGAGACCAAACAGACCAAAGATGAGAACCGGATCGAGAGCGATATTGATGATCGCACCGACACCCTGTGTATACATGGTATAAATGGTTTTTCCGGTTGCCTGCAGCATACGCTCAAACATAAGCTGCGTAAAAATACCGAAAGAAAGACAGCAGCAGATCGTCAGATACTGTTTTCCATAAACGATGATCTCTTCAATATCTGTCTGGCTGCGGAAAAACGGTTCTGCAAAAAACAGACCGATGATCAGAAAGAGCAGATAGCTGACAAGAATTAAAAATACAGCATTTTCTGCGACCTTATTTACTTTTTCGGTATCCTTTTCTCCCAGGGAGCGCGCTAAAAGCGCATTTACGCCGACGGCAGTTCCGACACCGACAGCAATCATAAGGTTCTGGATCGGGAAAGCCATAGACACTGCGGTCAGGGCATTTTCGCTGATCATGGCAACAAAAATACTGTCGACAATATTATAGAGCGCCTGAACGAGCATGGAGATCATGATCGGCAGGGACATTGAGATAATGAGTTTGTCAATCGGCATGACGCCCATTTTATTTTCTTCCATAAATCCTCCTTTGTTTAACCTTTGTGTAAAAAATTCCATAATTTACTCCCGGAAAATAAAAACTTCCGGGAGCACTACCTTCCTATATTAGCATTCCTTTTATCCGAATACAAGGTACAACTTCATCAAATCTTAATGTTTTGACTGATTGGAAATTCATAATTATTCCGTTACAATAAAAGCATGATCATAAAGAGACAGGTTTATGTAAAAATCTATCGAAAACCTGTGGAAAAGGGGAAAACATGTACAGTATACTGGTGTGCGATGATGAGAAAGACATTGTTTCAGCATTAAAAATCTATCTGATGGCGGACGGTTATCAGGTATTTGAAGCATATAACGGAAAAGAGGCGCTTGAGGTGTTAAAGGAACAGGACATCCATCTGGTACTGATGGATATCATGATGCCGGAGATGGATGGGATTGCAGCGATGGTGAAAATCCGTGAGACGAGCAATGTTCCGGTTATTTTACTGACAGCAAAAAGTGAGGATACAGATAAAGTGTTAGGACTGACTGTCGGGGCGGACGATTATATCACCAAACCGTTTAATCCGATTGAAGTGCAGGCGCGCGTCAAATCACAGCTCAGACGCTATATGCAGCTCGGAGGCGGAGCTATCAGAAAAGATGTTCTCTCGATCGGCGGGATCGAACTTGACGACCGCAGCAAAGAGGTGTCGCTTGACGGCGAAAAGATTTCTCTGACACGCACGGAATACGATATTTTAAAACTTCTGATGGAGCATCCCGGAGAGGTGTTTTCCCCGAACCAGATTTACGAACAGGTATGGCAGGATAATCCCTACGGAACGGAGAATACGGTGGCGGTACATATCAGGCATCTGCGGGAAAAAGTGGAGTATAACCCGGCAGAACCGCGGTATTTGAAAGTTGTGTGGGGACGCGGTTATAAAATGGAAGGACAGGTGTGAGAAAAGTGAAAAATTGGAGAGGATCGACAGCGGCAAAGATCATTGCCTGGATCGCGCTCAGTGCCAGTGCACTGTGTTTTGTGTTCAGCGCGGTGGGTGTGATCTTTATGTTTGATGAAGGAATCTATAGAAATTCAAAGGATGAAACAAGAAAGCAGTGGTTTGAAAATGTTTCCTATGAATATGGTCTGTCCGCGGTGGATGATGTAAGGCGGGAACAGCCGGCAGGTTCTGTAGAAAGCAAATATTTTAAATATGGTATTATCAAAGCAGACAGTCTCGAGGGGATTGACCTGAATGATGAAAAATCGTATGCGGAACGCAACTTTTCGGATAAGATCAGTCTGGAAGATGTGTATACAAACAGTGTGGAATTATCGGACGAAGATCAGATTGTATACACAAATGGAAATTTCCTGACCGGCGGCGGTGTGGAACTTATGTATTCGGGGGAAGATTCATGGGTCAGCGTCTATGCGGACCGTATCTGTTATGATGAGGCAAAAGGTATTTTTGTTTATCTGGCGGGAAATGAGTATTATCCGGTGCAGAAGGTTGAGACGGACATAGGCAGATATGGAAGCGCAGCTTTTACTTATGATACCGAGAAAAAAATGTATGTGTTTGAACACACAGACGGGACAGGAGATGCTGCTTCTGCGGAAAGAACGGTTACAGATGAGACATTGACCGATGCTGCGGACGGGGATATAGTAGCAGAATCAACGGAAGAGCCACTGACGGATGTCACAGACAGCGGCATGGATGATATTGCAAATGGAGAATACGTCACGTTTGACATGTTTGATGGCACGCGCATGGATGTAAATCACTGGGGAAATGTGTTATTAGACGGAGTCCGGGAGATATCCATGGATGAGATCGACCGGGTGGACTCATCTGAAAAAAACAAAGAAGATGCCAGCGTTTCGTATACAACACACGAGGATTATTATCTTGACAGCAACTATACACTCTGGGTAAACATGGGGAACACATCACCGAAAACCACTTATCAGATGGTTGTGATCCTGCCGCAGAATGTTGGGACAGACTGGAACAGTACGGACTTGTACGTACAGGCAAATACCCTGCTGAATTTTGTATACAGCATGCGTTACACGGCGCTAGTCACAATGTTTGTAAGTTTTATCATCGGAGCAGCAGCCTTTGTATTTCTGATGTGTGCGGCGGGGCACCGGAATGGAACGGATGAGATCGTTACGACTGTCTGGGATCATCTGTGGCTGGATGTTTTTGCAGTGGGGGCTGTGCTGGCAGAGGTATTTGTTTTCTATGTGGCAGAGATATTCCTGATAAATGTCGATGTTGCGTATCTGCCGTTTATCTTATTTGTTACTGCAGTTGCAACCCTTTGCATGGGATGGCTGTTGTTACTGTTTTTATTAAGTTTTTCCGTGCGGGTAAAATTGGGAAAATGGTGGAGACATACCCTGTGTTACCAGCTTTTCCGTAAAATCGGACAGTTCGCCCGGATGATCTGGGAAAATATCGGGTTTCTCTGGAAAGTGATCCTGGTCATGCTGGTACTTGCATTTTTTGAGGGCATAGGGGTATTGATGTTTTTTAATTCAGACATAGCCCTTTTACTCTGGCTGTTAGAAAAACTGGTTTTATATCCGCTGGTCCTGTGGTACTGTGTGCAGTTAAACCAGTTAAAGAACGGAACGGAAAAAATTGCAGGCGGTGAGCCGGGCTATCAGATCAGTACAAAGCGTATGAACGGTATATTTAAGGAACAGGGAGAACAGATCAACCATATCAGCGACGGCATGACACATGCGATCGAAGAGCGGATGAAGAGTGAACGTTTCAAGACAGAACTGATCACGAACGTGTCCCATGACATTAAGACTCCACTGACGTCGATCATCAACTATGTGGATCTGCTGGAAAAAGAAGATCTGCACAACGAGACAGCGCAGGAGTATTTAGAGGTGTTAGAGCGCCAGTCAAGCCGATTGAAAAAGCTGATCGAAGACCTGATCGAGGCTTCCAAGGCGTCCACCGGAAACCTTCCGGTACATTTAGAGCGGTTAGAAGCTGGGATATTTATGACACAGACGGTCGGGGAATTTGAGGAAAAGACAAAAGAGGCAGGACTTGATCTTGTGATCGAAAAGCCGGAGACACAGGTCTATATCATGGCGGACAGCAGACATTTCTGGCGTGTGATCGATAACCTGATGAATAATATCTGCAAATATGCCCAGAGTGGGACGCGTGTCTACATCAATCTTGAAGTAAAAGAGGCACAGGTGTCTATCACCTTCCGCAATACGTCAAAATACCCGCTCAATATCAGCAGTGATGAACTGATGGAACGTTTTGTGCGGGGCGATGCATCCAGAAATACGGAAGGAAGCGGACTCGGACTTTCTATCGCAAACAGCCTGATGGATCTTATGGGTGGTACATTCCGTCTGTATGTGGACGGAGATCTGTTTAAGGTCGTGCTCGGGTTTGCCGAGACAGCAGAGAAAGAAACAAAAGAAAAAATCGAAGAACTGTAATTGTTGGAAGTTGAACTACAGGTGTGAACAATAACCCAAAAGCATGGTTGTCCAGAGGGATGCCATGCTTTTTTCATTCATAGGAAATTACGTCCTATGAATGAAAAAGCCCTCCGGGCGGGATGCGCACTTCGCATTCCAAATCGGCAAAATCTGCTGCCACCACTGTATCATACGGCATTTTCAGTTCAGAAAATGCCTGCCTGTGAACAGTAACTCGCAAGCGACTCCTTGTCCCTGTGCGGCGAAAAGCAGATTGTGAAAAGGAAAATTGGAGGGTATAATATGTAGGGAAAAGGGAGAGCAGCTTATGAAACAGATAAAACAAAAGTGGTTGTAAAATAATCAGTTGAATCAAGTGGCAATAGTATAAAAAATAAAATTTTTTACATATAGAAATGGAGCTTTTATGGATAACAATAAAATCGATGAGGGATTACAGGGAAATGAAAAAATAGAAACCGCAATCGCGGCACTGCAGCAGGAGGCAAGCGAAGAGATGTTAGCGCATACCCTGACAGTGATACGCAGACGCATGAAAGAGGGCGGTCAGTTTATCATAGCGGTGGAACCGCCGACGGGCGGGAACCAGATGCAGATACAGGCAGTGCAGACGCCGGACGGCAATAGCTGGTGGGCGGCATTTACCAGTTTTGAGGAAGAATTAAAGGGAAGCGGGAGTGTAATGTCTACATTTTTAACAGGAATTGAGCAGGCATTCCGCGCGGTACTTGCCGCAGAAGAGGCAAAGGGAATTATCGTGAACCCGTGGAACCGGACGATCATGCTGGATAAAAACCTGATACGGATCATACTTGGGGAACCGGCATAAAGTATATATATTGATTTTCAAACGAAAAGGATAGACAGCTGACAACTGTCTATCCTATGAAATGCTTATTGTCTATGCGGTTTAAAGATTAACCGAAGTATCTGTTCAACAGTCCTTCAAATGCTTTTCCGTGTCTTGCCTCATCGCGTGCCATCTCATGAACGGTATCATGGATTGCATCAAGGTTTGCAGCTTTTGCACGTTTTGCAAGATCAGTTTTTCCTGCTGTTGCACCGTTCTCAGCGTCAACTCTCATCTGAAGGTTCTTTTTGGTGCTGTCTGTTACAACTTCACCGAGCAGTTCTGCGAATTTTGCAGCGTGTTCTGCCTCTTCCCATGCAGCTTTCTCATAGTAGGAACCAACTTCCGGGTAACCTTCACGGTAAGCAACACGAGCCATTGCAAGATACATACCAACCTCAGAGCACTCACCCTCGAAGTTTGCTCTTAAATCGGATACGATATCCTCACTTACTCCTTTTGCAACACCAAC
This sequence comes from Roseburia intestinalis L1-82, assembly GCF_900537995.1. Lineage (NCBI taxonomy): Bacteria > Bacillati > Bacillota > Clostridia > Lachnospirales > Lachnospiraceae > Roseburia > Roseburia intestinalis. The sequence goes on from NZ_LR027880.1 coordinate 151,393, forward strand.
TACGTGCTCAGCAGCCCATACTTTCTCACCTTCCTGCAATTTGAACTTTTCAGCCGGAGCTTTACATACCGGGCAGATCTCCGGAGCTGCATCGCCTTCATAAACATAACCACATACTGTACATACATACTTTGCCATAATTTTAATCTCCTTTTCTTTGAAAAATGTTATTTGTCTGCTGTAATAGATTTCCCCGCTTATTTGAAATCTATTACTGTATGCTTTAAATTGATATCAGTAACTATTACTGATTTTAAATGAAAAACTTCTTTTTGTCAACATTATTTTATATTATTTTAGAAGTTTTTTGGGGAAAAATGATCAGGAAGTCTGTCTTTTGGCTTTACAGGAAGAGCATTTTCCGTAAAAATAAGTCACATGTCCTTCAATCTCACCGTCAAAGTCCTGTGCGGCAAGAACATTGATATGATCCAGTCCCGTTACATTTAAATCCAGAACGCTCCCGCATTCCTTGCAGATAAAATGGTAATGCGGCTTTGGATTACCGTCAAAACGATCAGGTCCAATTCCGGTGGACAGTTTCTGGATCTCACCGATATCTGCCAGTAATGACAGATTGCGGTATACCGTACCGAGACTGATATTCGGAAATTCTTCCTTGATATTCATATAGACGGTCTCTGCGGTAGGGTGGTCATAACGCGAGATGAGAAACTTCTTGATGGATTCCCGCTGCTTACTTCGTTTCAGCATATTACCATCCTTTCTTGATAATAGTAATTGTTACTAAAATTATTATATAATCACAGAGAAAAAATGTCAAGATGAAGATGGTTTGGTTTTTCATTTTAATCTTTGATAAACTAATGTTTTGTGGTATATATGGAATATAGCTTTGACAATAAATGGCAGTGTAAGGGAGAAGCAGTTTGAAAGTAAAGACAATTCTGGGCAGGATATATTATATCATAGTGGCAGTGTGTGTCTTTCTGCATGTTGTTATTTTATCATTGAGTTTTTTTGACAACAAACATCAGGAAAAATATTGCCGCAGCATTATTCCGGACAGGGAATACCAGACAGATGAGGATAACCGCAGGTTTGTATTTTCTGCACAGAAGATAAAGGATGGAGGGGACTGTCTGCGTTTTTATACGGCGCATATGGAAGTCAGTGTGTACGCTGATGACACGCTGATCTATCATGTCGGACAGCAGCAGGCAATGCCTAAGGTGTCACCCGTAGTTATGTGGAATTATGTCGGGATACCATCCGGGGCAGAACAGATCCAGGTTATGATCCGTGCGGTCTATCCGGAGGTCAGACAAAAGCAAATTGATTTTTCAATCGGCGGGTATACCCAGATGTATAGCGGAATGTTGTACAGATCCATGCCGGTAACATTTATCTGTCTGCTAGAGATATTATTGGGTTTCTTCATGGTACTGTGGTGGCTGATCGCACGGACCAGAATGAAAATGAAGCAGACTCTGCTGCATTTTGGCACTTTTTCCTTTCTGACCGGAACTTGGGCATTGAACGAGACAGATGCCGCACTTCTGATCCTGTTTCCGGTCAGAGTTGAGATCGTATTCGTATCAGCGGTAGCCCTGATACTCATGGTGCCTTCCTTTGTGTGGTTTACCAAGGGATTCTTTGATGTTGAGGACAAGTGGGGATCAGATATTATCTGCGTGCTGGCATATCTGAATCTGGCGGTACAGCTTATATTGCAGCTTGCCGGGATTCGAGGCTTCCGGCAGATGTACACGGTCACACATGTCCTGTTGGGGGTAGCGCTGCTTTATACGATAGTCATGCTGATTTCTGAGTACAGAAAAACGAAGGTACACCGCCATCTGCGGTTTGTTGTGGTTGGTGGGTTTATTCTTCTGGGAACGCTTGCGGCAGATCTGCTGCACTTTTATTACGGATCATTTCAGACAAGTATATATGGCATGTATGGTGTTTTTATCTATATCATTATTTTTGCGGTCGAAGTATGCAGACAAGTGGCAGAGCAGGTGGATGCAGGGCGGAAGCTGCAGATCTATGAAGAACTTGCAACCAAAGATATGCTGACGAAGCTCTATAACCGGAATGCATATGATGAATGGATCAAGGTAAACAGGCGACCGAAGAAGGCGAAGATTGTTGTTTTTGACCTTAACAATTTAAAACAGTGCAATGATACGATGGGGCACGCAGCCGGAGACGCATATATCCAAAATGCTGCGGGGATCATATTGCATGTGTTTGGAAATTGTGGAAATTGTTACCGGATCGGTGGAGATGAATTCTGCGTTGTGATCTATGGGAATGATCCTTCAGATATGGAAGAGTTATTCCGGCAGATGGAGCAGGAACAGGATGAGTTTAATTCGAAGAACGCAATACCACAGATACAGATTGCCTATGGCTATGCGGAGTTTGACCCGGAAACAGACCGGGATATCGAGGATACCAGATCCCGTGCAGATGACAAAATGTATCAAAAGAAGAGAGAAATAAAAGCGGGATACCAATGAAAATGAAAGGACAGAGTAAGTAGTTATATTTAGACCGTCAGGCAATGGATGTTATCGTTTATGTTCTAATTTATAAAAAAACGGAATACAAATAGAAGAAAACAAAAACAGAGATGAGAGATTGCCTATGGCAGGAATGAAACGGTTTATTGCATATATATATGGGTATGAAAATGCAAAAAAGGCAGGCAATACGGGATTTGCCAGGATCGAGCTGCGGGGAGAAGAGTGCAGGCTTGAAATCCATCTGCGTAGTGTCTATGCTGCGCAGACGCACTGCAGGGTTTATCTGTTTCGCAAACAGGGTAATCAGATGGAGGGAAGTCTGATCGGAGAAATTGACGTCCGCAATGGTGCTGGAGATTTTGCCACAGCAATGAAAATAATGCATATACCGACATCATCACTCAGTTTTTTTGAGATGGACGGGATTTTTTTGTGCAGCGAAGATGGACGTATTTTCATGAGCCGCTGGACGGAGGGGGAGCCGCTTACCGTGGATATGGAGCACTTTGGGGAGTGGAGAGAAAGCCAGCCAGAGGAACCGCCGGTGGAAGAAGAGTTGTATACAAAAGAAGACCTGCATAAAAGAGAAGATATGCATGCAAGAGAAGATATGCATGCAAGAGAAGATATGCATGCAAGAGAAGATGTGCATAAAACGGAAAATATCATATCAGAAACAGAAAACAAGCCTGTGTCAGGTAAAACACCTGTGCCGGACAGTATGAAAAGGCAACAGAAAAACAGAAAACAGACCACCCAGCCGGCACAGAAATATGACAGTGAGCTCGCTGCGACAGAACTCCCCGCGCGCAATTTCTTTCCACAGTACCAGTGGACGGACATCTGGGAGCAGTTTTTAAAAAATCATCCGGCAAGCATGCCATTTTCGGAAAAAAATATTACCTGTATTAAAATTGAATTAAAGGATCTACGGGAGCTGCCGAGAAAATACTGGTATCTCGGAAATAACAGTTTTCTGTTACATGGATTTTTTAATTACCGGTATCTGGTGATTGGAAAAATAGAAGAAGATACACAAAACAGATGGTTTTTAGGGGTGCCTGGCATTTATCAGAATCAGGAGCGTGTCATGGCGATCATCTTTGGATTCCCGGAATTTATGCCGGAGCAGGTTGAAAACCGGTTTGGCTGCTGGTATCGTTTTTTTGAGGAATAACTGTCTGACAAAATGGAGACGTTTTTGACAGGGGCTGTGCATAAAAAATGCAGCTGTTAATTGTCGGTGGAAGGGTTGAGATACGCGTAGCGCAGATGATCTGCCCATCGGTTCTGGATAAAAAAACAGCCGCGTTCTACACCTTCATACTGAAAACCGAGCGATTCCAAAAGGTAGATGGAGGGCTTGTTTTCCGGCATAACACGTGCGAATACACGATGAAGATGAAGGTCGTAAAAGGCAAGTGACATGACTTTTTTAATCGCTTCTGAGGCATAGCCCATGCGCCGGAATGCTGCGTCAAATTTATAGCCGATCTCTGTGCAGGAATATGCTGCAAAGCGGATGTCGTGCAGGCATACGGTTCCGATGATCATTTGCGGATCATCCTTCCGGAAAACATAGAAACGGATACACTGTTGTTTTAATGCGAGATCCCATTCACACTTTAAAACTGCCTGCTGGTAGGATGCGGTATAAAAGTTGGCAGGTCTTGTCGGTTCGTAGGCTTCAAAACTTTCACGATTGCGGTTCTGAAAATTTAAAACCGCATTTGCATAATTCGGTGTTAAGACTTTTAAGATCAGCCGGTCTGTCTGAGATTCATATTTTAAAGAAGCGTTTTTCCACTGCATCAGGCAAGATGCCTCCTTCTCGACAAAAATGAAAAAATGCGGTACAATACTGCATACTATATAGTATAACATTTCGGGGAAACTGTCCATGAATCAGGATGAAAAATACATGAAAGCGGCGATACGGCAGGCAAAAAAAGCATATGCATTGGATGAGGTGCCGATCGGCTGTGTGATCGTGCAGAACGATAAGATCATTGCGCGTGGATATAATAGAAGAAATACAGAAGGCAACACATTAGCACATGCGGAACTGACCGCAATCCGCAAAGCGAGTAAGAAAACCGGTGACTGGCGGTTAGAGGACTGCACGATGTATGTGACGTTAGAGCCATGTCAGATGTGTGCAGGTGCGATCGTTCAGAGCCGGATGAAAAAAGTGGTGATCGGAAGCATGAATCCCAAAGCCGGATGCGCCGGCTCGGTATTAAATCTGCTCCAGATGCAGCAGTTTAACCACCAGGTCGAGATAGAAAAGGGTGTGCTTGGGGAAGAGTGTTCGGCAATGCTTTCCACATTTTTTAAAGAACTTCGCCAGAAAAAGAAGTCTTAAGCGCGCAGAGATTTCGCTTTAAAAAATAAAAGCCCCTGTTCTGCCTGTGAATTCCAGGCAAAGCAGGGGATATCAATTTTGGGTATCAAATTACTGTTTTTTTCTGTATAATCACTCAAAAAGGACACCTTTTATTGTATAATTATGTTATGGAACAAAACATACGAAAGAAGGTGTCCTGAATGAAAAATTAGCATTGAAGAAACTGCTAACTTATATGAAGAGTGTATATAAAATCCCGCAAAAAATCAAGTGTTTAACGGACGAAAGAAAAAGAAAATCTATTCCATTGTTTAACATTGTCATGCCGGTACTGCTTTTTCTGATGCTGCAGTATGAAAGTTTCCATACCATTTTTTCAGCCCCTGAAAGCATGTCGAAAAGACTGAAAAACTGTATCAGTGGAAGGATTCCAAAAGTTGATGCAGTCCGCGACCTTCTCTCCAGAATAAACCCGGATGAAATACGCAGCATACATGAAGAAATGATTGATATCATAAAACGTAACCGGGTATTCCGGGAAGGAACGATAGGCGGATATGTTGTGGCAGGTCTCGATGGTGTGGAATTATTCAGCAGTACAAAAAAATCCTGTCCGAACTGTCTGAGCCGAAAAAAACACACAGGGGAAACCGAATACTTTTACCGGAGTGTGGTGTGCATGATTATAGGTAAATCGCCACACGTAATTCTGGGGCAGGAAATGTTAAAACCAAGGGATGGTTCTGGGAAAGACGAAGGAGAACTGACAGGCGGAAAAAGGTTGATTGAGCGGCTGAAGAAACGGCATGGACATTTTGCGGATGTGATTGTGGCGGATGCGTTATATCTGAATGCTCCATTTATCAACACTCTGAAGGAAAATGGTCTGGAAGGGGTGATACGCCTGAAAGACGAAAGAAGAATGATTTTTCAGGATGCAGAGCGTCTGTTCAAACAGGATGAGGGAAAAAAGGCATCTTTCTGGAAAGGGAAAAAGAAGATTGAAGTATGGGATCTTTCTGGTTTTAAGATGGAAGGGTGTCCATATAAACTGCGTGTGGTGCGGTATCATGAGCAGTGGGAAGAAAATGGAAAAGAAACAGAGCGTTTCATGTGGCTTGTAACGACTCTGGAAGCGGCAGACTACCGAGTCTTATGGGAAATGATGCACCGCAGGTGGGACATTGAGGAGAATGGTTTCCATCAATTGAAAACGTATTACCACGCAAAGCACTGTTACTGTCGAGATGCGGTTGAAACCATATTTAATCTGATAATCATAGGCTTTAATGTAAGAGAGTTATATTTGTACCGAAGAAGCCGGAACTTTGCAGGAAGTGGTATAAGCCGAAAGAGCATAAACCGGATTTTTTGCGATGAGCTGCTAACAGAAAAAGTGAAACAGATTTTATGTGAAAAAGGCGGATAGAAAATCAGCAGAAAAAATATATAGGGAAAAAGCAGGGGGAATTTTGCGCGTATTGACCAGGAACGAAGGGTAACCGCAGATGGAATGCTGATAACTGGATTATTTATAAAAATGCATAGATAAAAAAGTTAAAAGCGAAATCCCTGTTAAGCGCGTATCTGGCTTGACAATACAGGGCGAAATAGGCTATACTTAAATCTCCGAGCAGCCGGGGTGGCAGCGGTACCCTGAACCAGCAATCCGCTATAGCTGGGGTGATGCCGAACGGAGGGTTGTCAGATTGTGGAGCTGCCCTTCATAAGTGGCGTTGAAGTTTGGGTCTTACGCAACAGGAATCTGTGAACCGGGTCAGGTCAGGAATGAAGCAGCCCTAAGCAGAAGCTCTTGTGTGCCGTAAGGGTGCCTGGGCCGAGTTAACTGTGGAGGTAACGTCTGTGGTCTGGATTCGATGGGAGGCGCTCGGTTTTGTATATCTAAAATTGACCATATATCAGGATGAAAGGAATTACAGTGGACAAACTCAGAAAAAGACTGTATCAGGTAAGTGAAGGTTTAGAACTCATCATAGCGTTAGTTGCTGTGGTTGGTGTGGTCATAGCGGCGGTAAATCTTTTCCCGGAACTTCTGGTATACTGGCAGAACCGGACGAATGGGGAGGCATTTCTTATTTTTCTCGATGCTGTGTTTGACGTCGTGATTGGGGTAGAGTTTATCAAGATGCTCTGCAAACCAAGTTCACAGAATATCATGGAGGTTTTGATCTTTCTGATTGCCCGTCATATGATCGTACAGAAAACGTCAGCATTAGAAGACCTGTTATCCGTAGTCAGCATCGGAATTTTATTCTTTTTCCGCAGATTCATGCTCGCAACCAAACCGGATAAGGAACAGCATGTGCCGGAACTGTTAGGTGCAATCAGACATTCAGGGAATAAGCAGGAGAAAGAAACAAAAGATAACGAACAGTAGATTTGTCACAGACAACAGAAAATTATATGGAAAAGGTACCGTATATCAGACGCATGATCCGGGGATCAGGTCTCTGGTATACGGTACCTTTTGTATAAAGAAAAATACAATTTACGTTAATTTTTTCACAAAGACACTGACAGTATATCAAAGTTGAGAGAATATGTCAAATAAAACTGCATTTATTTGAATACAAATATTGAATTTCGAAAAAACTGCTATATAATGAAAACATGATATGCGCTGGTAGAGAGCGCCAATTACAATTTATAAAAAGTGAGGAATTAATCATGTTTGGATTTGGACAACTGATCGACATCTTAAAAAAAGATCCTAAGAAAATCGTGTTTACAGAGGGCGATGATCCTCGTATTTTAGAGGCAGCTTCCCGCCTGTTAGCAGGAACATTCCTTCATCCGATCTTAATCGGTAATCCGGATAAAATTGCTGCTGAAGCGGAAGAGTGCGGTTTTAATATCCGTGGAGCAGAGATCATTGATCCGACTAATTATGACAGAATGGATGAGATGGTAGATTTATTCTGTGAACTTCGTAAGAGCAAAGGTGTGACACCGGAGCAGGCAAGAGGTATTCTTTCCCAGGCAAACTACTTCGGAACCATGCTTGTAAAAATGGGCGTTGCTGATGCACTTCTCGGTGGAGCAACCTATTCAACAGCAGATACCGTACGTCCGGCATTACAGCTGATCAAGACAAAACCGGGCAACACAATCGTATCTTCCTGCTTTATCATGGTACGTCCTGCAGCTACCGGTGAGAACGAAGTTCTTGCAATGGGTGACTGTGCAATCAACATCCATCCGACAGAGGATGAGTTAGTTGAGATCGCAGGTGAGACAGCACAGTGTGCAAAGATTTTCGGTGTTGATCCGAAGGTTGCATTCTTAAGCTACTCTACACTTGGTTCTGGTAAAGGTGAGGATGTAGATAAGATGCGTAATGCTGCAGCCAAAGCCAAAGCAAAATATCCGGATCTTCCAATCGAGGGAGAACTTCAGTTCGATGCAGCAGTTTCTCCTCGTGTAGCACGTACCAAATGCCCGGGCAATCCGGTTGCAGGTCATGCAAACACATTTATCTTCCCGGAGATCAGTGCCGGAAACATCGGTTACAAGATCGCACAGCGTCTTGGTAATTTCGAGGCTTATGGTCCGATCTTACTTGGATTAAATGCTCCGATCAACGATCTGTCCCGTGGATGTAATGCAGCAGAAGTTTATTCTATGGCTATCATCACTGCAGCACTTGCATAAGACGGATGATTGGAACTGTTGGTACGGGTAGAATTTTCCGTGCATGACAGTACGTTTTAAATACAAAACAAATATGACAGAATAAAAACGTGGCATGGCGTAAAGCTATGCCACGTTTTGTGTGGAAACACATGTGAAAAATTGAATTTTCTACATGTAGGAATGTGCTTATGTTCAAATTTGTTATACAGAAAGACTGTGCAGGAATGTACTTATGCTCAAATTTGTGATACAAAAAGACTGTGCAGAAATGAGGATTAATATGGAACAACCGATTTTTACAAGAGAGGATTTGAAAAAACTGATCATACCGCTGATCATAGAGCAGATGCTGGCTTTAAGCATCGGTCTGTTTGATACCCTGATGGTGTCTTCCTGTGGAGAGGCTTCCGTTTCCGGTGTATCACTCGTAGACAGCATCAGTGTGTTATTGATTCAGATACTGTCGGCACTTGCGACAGGCGGGGCCGTTGTGTGCAGCCAGTATCTCGGTAAAAAGATGCCGGAGAAAGCAAAACTTTCTGCGGGACAGCTGATGTTTATCATGCTCACATCATCCGGAACAGTAATGATTCTGGTATTATTTTTACATCGTTTTTTATTGCGTACAATTTTCGGACAGATTGAAGCAGATGTGATGGATGCGGCTCAGATTTATTTTTTGATCTCGGCGATATCTTATCCGTTTCTCGGTGTGTATAACGCCGGGGCGGCACTTTTCCGAAGTATTGGAAACAGTAAGATCAGTATGTACACCAGCCTTGTCATGAATGTGATTAACATTGGCGGCAATGCGATCCTGATTTATGGTGCTGGAATCGGTGTAATGGGAGCAGCGCTTGCGACACTGATCGCAAGAATGGTGTCTGCACTTGTCATGGTCGTGTTATTATCGAAAAAAGATAATCCGCTCTGCATCGCGACACCGGGCTGTATGCGTCCACAGAAAGATGTGATCGGAAAAATCTTAAAGATCGGTATTCCAAGCGGTATTGAAAATGGGATGTTTCAGATCGGTAAACTTCTGGTGTCAAGCCTGACGGCAACGTTTGGAACGGCTGCGATCGCCGCAAATGCCGTGGCAAACAGTATTGCCGGGTTTGCCAATATTCCGGGGATTGCGATCGGGCTTGCGATGGTGACAGTGATCGGACGCTGCATTGGTGCCGGGGAAAAAGAGCAGGCGAAATGGTACAGCAGAAAACTGTTAGGGCTTGCATATGGAGGTATGTGTTTGACCGACATAACGTTATTGATTCTGGTCCGTCCGATGGTTGGGTGTTTTTCACTGTCCGGCGAGGCGTTTGCAATCACGGTGCAGCTTTTGCAGACTTTTTCCATCTGTGCCATGCTCATCTGGCCGCTCAGTTTTGCGCTTCCGAACGTTTTGCGTGCAGCGGGGGATGCGAAATATACCATGGAAGTCAGCGTGTTTTCCATGTGGGTATTCCGTGTTGCAAGTAGCTATTTCTTTGCAGGAACGCTGAAAATGGGCGTGCTTGGCGTGTGGATCGGAATGTATGTGGACTGGGTGTTCCGCTCACTCTTATTTGTAATACGGTATAAGCGGGGAAAGTGGCTCAATAAGCGTGTTGTATAGGAAAACGCTGGAACAGCAAAAATATGAAATGACAGATGAATGTAAAATGTTAGACAATATACAAACAATACACAAACTATCAGAAAAAATGTGGATAACTCTGTGGATAATGTGGATAAGAGTGCATAATAGTGGAAAACCATATAGTTGTTGCACAATTATAAATTATATGTAAAATAAAAGAAAAATATACATAAACATAAAAAAGAGGCATATTGCAGCCAGCCCAGCTGGTTTCTGCAATATGCCTCTTTAGCATGTGATCTACTTCTCCGGATGGATATCGATCATACGCTCAATCAGTTCTACGGATTCTTCGATACCGTAGCATGCACTGTTGATACAAAGATCATAGTTTACGGCATCTCCCCATTTACGTCCGGTATAAAAATGATAGTACTGCTCATGTCCTTTATCAATCTTTTTCAAACGGCGGACGGCTTCCTTGAGTGGAAGATTGTTTACCTCCATCATACGGCGCACACGCTGTTCAAACGGAGCGGTGATGAAGATACTGATGTGCGGGATACGGTTGTTTGTCAGAATCACATCCGCACAGCGGCCCATTACGATAAAGTCTTCTTTTTTTGCCATTTCCACGATCAGATCGCTCTGGTTGAAAAATACGGCATCTTTCTTCGGCAGGCCGTGATAACGGCTGAAATCTTTTAAGAAACGTTTTGCACTGGTATCATGTTTTGCAACCTGGTTAAGCTTTGATGTAAAGCTGTCACGGTCTGTGACGGAATCTTTTTCTGCCTCTAAACGCTCTAATACACGGTTGAAAATTTCAACATCGTAGTAGTTGATCTTTAATGCATCCGCAAGCGCGAAACCAATATCCGTACCGGCGCTTCCGTGTGTTCTTCCGATGCAGATGATCAGATGATCGTCTTTGGAAAACTTCTGGTGCAGGTTGGATGTATTTAAGGAAGCAAGGTTCTGGTCAAGGATATCAACCGAACCAAAACTTTCCGGCAGTTCTGCGATCTGATGTAAAATCTCATTGTACTCGTGCATCATACGGCTGCGATCCTCTTTGTTACGGATCGTACGCGCCATATTACCGATTAAAGCGATCTCACTGCGGAGCAGGTGTCCCTGTGGATGTGTGGAGATCAGGGTTGTCAGGTTACGAATACTTGTTTCTTTGTCGCCGGTAAAAGTGCGTCCAAGGGAAGAACCTACCAGACGGTAAACTTCACTGTCGAGATCATAAATGCGGGTAGCAAGTGCCCGTGATGTTTCGATATTATTTTCCATTGTGAAATCCCCCCTTTATAAAAAGAATACCAGAGTGTCAATGATAAACACCGGAACTAAAGATACGATTGACCATAATAAGTATCCGAAGAAGGATGGCATGCGCACACCGTTTTCATCAGAGATGGATTTTACCATAAAGTTTGGTGCATTTCCGATATAAGTATTTGCACCCATGAATACGGCACCACAGGAAATCGCGGTAAGCATTTTGACCGGAATTGTTCCGACCGTGGTTGCAATACCCTGTGTGAAACCAAGCGTACCTGCAGTTGTCAGGAATACCAGGTAGGTCGGTGTGTTATCAAGGAAACTGGAAAGTGCACCGGTTGCCCAGAACATCTCAAGCGGTTTGGAAAGACCAAGCTCCGGTCCCATGGATTTCAGAAGCATCAGTGCCGGCTGCATGGTAATAAAGATACCGATGAAAAGAACGGCAACTTCTTTGATCGCACCCCAGGTAAAGTGGTTACTGGTACGGATCTGAGAGTCTGTTGTTTTAAAAGATAATAAAGCGGCAAGCAGGATGATGGCAACCTCAATAATAGAAGGAAAACCAAGTGTCACCTCACGGAATACACGGATACCGCGAACGTTTCCGGCTGCATCCTGAAATGCTGCAAGGTTCGGAAGAGTTCCACTTAAAATAACAGCAGCAACGATCATAATAAGGAAAATAATGTTGTGCAGACCATCGATCTTTAATGTGGTACCGGCTTTGCTGATATCCGGTTTTCTGCCGTTTGCAATATCTTTGCGGTAATTGTGACGGTCTAAGAGATAGAATACAGTCAGTAAAATTACCATATTAAAGATTAAGATCGGGAACAGATGCAGGCTCCAGAAGAACGGAACACCACGCATAAATCCCATTAAAAGTGGCGGATCACCGATCGGGGTTAAGCATCCTCCCATATTCGAGATCAGGAAGATAAAAAATACCATAATGTGACTCTTGTGCTGACGCCAGGAGTTCATCTTGATCATTGGACGTACCATTAACATACTGGCACCGGTTGTACCGATACAGCTGGAAAGTAAGGTACCGATCGCAAGGAAGATTACGTTGACGCGCGGGGAACCTGCGAGATCGCCTTCTAAAGTGATGTTACCGGCAACACAGAACAGACCAAATAACAGGACGATAAAAGTCAGGTAATCGTTTAAAATACACTCAAGTACTGTTTCGACCGCATCTCCGGCACTATAGGTCACTGCAAACGGAATGATAAATAACAGGGACCATACGGCTACGGCAAGCGGCTGGTTTTTCTCCCACCATTCCGGTTTTACAAGCGGAAGTACTGCGATACAGAGTAACAGACCGGCAAATGGGATACAAAGCCATATCGGAACTGTTGCAGTACTGCTTTCGCCGGATTCTGCTGCGAGAATCGTTAGCGGTGTGAAAAGCAGCATAGTTGCAATGCTTCCACAAAGAGCAAATAACTTTTTCATAAAATCAGCCTCCAAATTCTATGATATATAAATCCATATCATTATTTGTTGATTGCAAAAAAATGTCAATAAATAGTCTTTTTGCAAGGTTAAATCTTAACACAATCTGAATTTTTTTTCTACCAGAAAATAAAAAAAGCATAAAAATAATAAAAAAAATACAAAATGCATTCTTACCTTTAAAAAAGCATATACATATGGTATAGTGGATTCTGACAAGTTTATATCATCTACGATAAAGATGTTCCTTGTCTACGGGGTATGGCGTAGTTTGGTAGCGCGCACGGCTGGGGGCCGTGAGGTCGCAGGTTCAAATCCTGTTACCCCGATTGGTGCAAAGTAGCCGGAAAGTCGAGATTTTATTGTAAAATCAAGGCTTTTCGGCTATTGTTTTGCTCTAAAATATCTGGTCTGTTTACTTAAAATTTGTCATATTTATATCTTTTTTTGTCATGGAATTTGTCATGACAAATTCTAAAATAATATCTTTGACAATGCATCGGATGCTTTGTCCTGAGAGGTTTTTAATTTATCTTTCATAGTATGGCGGTATACATTTTTCATAACATAATCTGTTTCCCATCCGCCCATCTCAAGAATATCTGCTTCTGGAATATTTAAAGATGACATGTAGGACGCAAAATAGTGACGGAGTTTGTGGAGTGAGAAATGGGGCATATTTAATTCGTCCTGTAACCTGTTCATGTGCTTGGTAATTGAATTTGGAAGCCCTTTATAAATATATCCATGTTCACGGATTAAATCGGCTAATTGGGGGGGATATGACAATCTCGCGGGTACTTGCAGTTGTCTTTGTCTGCTTTTCCACCCATTGATTATTTTTATCCAGCACTTTGGCAGAATCAATCGCGAGCGTGTTTCCGTTTAGATCATCTATGGTCAGAGAGCATATTTCTGAACGACGTAAACCATAACAGGCGAGTTTGATAGGAATCTCAAACATGCTGCCCTGCGCAGCCTGTAATAATCGTTTTATATCCTCATCAGTGGGGATATACGGCTCATTTTTGATTTTTTGGGGCAGGGTTGTGGAAATATTCATTTCCGGTCGAAACATTCCCAAAACGGATGATATAAAGCCATGGTAATTACGAATTGTCTTAGGCGCAAGCGTTTTTGCCAGGATATTGATTTCTTTTTGAATATCGATTTGCGTAATATCGTATATAGGTTTATTTGTAAAATCGTCTGTGAGTCTGCTGGGTATTTCAAGGTATTCTTTTACGGTCTTAGGACTGAGCACATGTTCTTTGGTTTCTGTGTATTGCTGGGCAGCTTCTGTGAATGTTAGATGGTATTTTTTACTTTTTATTTTATCCGGTTCTGCAGCCATAGCCTGCATAGCTTCTTTCTGTGTTGGTTTCTCATTAAACACAACTGTGTACATTTGCCCTTTGTACATTTTTCTGATCCGGTAAGAGCCGCTTGGGAGTTTTTCGATTTTCATATGTATCATTCCTTTCTATTTTGGGGTATAAAAATAACAGCCAGCAGAGAACTGGTGTTCCGCTTGCGTTTGGCTGCTCCGAATGATACAATGTGCTTGTTCAGGGCGTGTATCTTCAGAGCACGCATCCGCTCCTGTTGTTGGCTGGTGTCCGGTTCGCAGGGGCGGTTTTTATTTATTTCAGCAATTCTGCAATATTTATCATCAGGTTATCGTAAATGCACACCTGTATATCATCATCAAAACTATATTGATCGCACAGCTCTTCTTTTTCCAAATCATAGACGTTTACTGTTTTGGTAAGTGGATTTACAATCCAGTATTCACGGACTCCTGCAGAACGGTATTTGAATAACTTCACGCCATAATCAGTTCGTTTCGTACTTAGAGATGCAATCTCGATGACCCAGTCCGGTGCACCGCTGCATCCGCGGTCATCCAGCTTTGATTTGTCACTAATAATGCTGATATCCGGTTCGACGTATGTTTTATCGTCTTTATTCAAAAAAACGGCAAATGGGGCAGGATAGACTTCACAGGAACCGTTATTTTTGCGAATATATGTCTCAATGCTCCATGCAAGAGCCTGCTGGATTTTCTGATGCAATCTGTTTGGTGGTGCCATGTCATAAATGACACCGTCGATCAGCTCTGCACGCTGTCCTTCTGGAAGTGAATAGATGTAATCGGTCGTGTAAGTGTTTTCTTTTGGTAATGGCATAGTGTGTACCTCCTGTTTCAATAACATAAACTCTTCAAAAATAATTCTAGCACATATCGGTGTGATCCGCTTATTTTTTTGGAAGAATAGGTAATGCATCCAATTCCATTGAATCTTCAGATTCTAGACAATGACGGTTATGATCAAAAAGGGCATACTGTTCATTGACAAATTTATCGGCAGCTTCTCTGGAAATATGTCCGGCATTATCTAAAACACTTCTGCCAGTAAACTGTAAGAATGCATCTAAGCGGTTTTCCCAATCGTTCATATACATTGGAATATGACGTTTAGCCTGATCTTCTGCATAATCAAGATACATGGTGACAATTCTGTTTAAATTTTCAAGTTCTTCCTGAGTTAAATAGTTTTTGGCAATGGTTATATCTGATTTCCTTACTTTCGCACCTTTGAATGAAGTAAGACCCATATTTTTTTTGGAAGCATCAGCACGTTCAACAATTAGTTCTGGTGCAGTATGCCCATGAACGGAATAATGAAGTTTATTCTGAACGGTTTTGAAAAAAAGATCTGCCTGTTCACAATGTGGATCATAATCAACAGATGTAGCAAATATGTCACGAACCTTTAAATAAACACGTTTTTCAGAAGAACGAATATCTCTGATACGTTCAAGAAGTTCATCGAAGTAGTCGGAACCAAATTTTTTTGGATTTTTTAAACGTTCATCATTAAGAACAAATCCTTTTTTCATATATTCGGAGAGAACGGATGAGGACCAGTTTCGAAAATGTATTCCGATATTATTTCGTACACGATATCCGATTGCAAGAATCATATCAAGATTATATATTTTTACTTTTCTCTGAACAGTTCTGCTCCCTTCAGATTGAACTTGTAAGTAATCCTTACAAGTTGCTTCTTCATATAATTCTCCATCAGCGTATATATTTTTTATATGTAATGTCACATTTTGAGGAGAAGTCTGATAAAGTTGGGAAATACTTTTTTGTGTCATCCATATAGTGGAATCGTTGAAATAAGCATCAACTTTTGTATCCCCCTTTTCATTTTGATAAATTAGAATATTTCCTTGAAAATTCAAATCAGTATCTCCTTTCAAATAGTTAAATGTTCAATTTTTTTCGTAAAACTCTTCAAAAATAATTCTAGCACATATCGGTGTGCTCCGCTTATTTTTTTCTAGCATTTATGGAATTGATCTGAATATTAATCATTTTGTGGGTTAATATTTGGCTCTTGATTTTTATCTGAAATATTGCAAAATATCCGTGAAAAGGGTAATATTTTAAATAGAGCGAAAGACACATATCAGGCACTGCGATTTTGTCAGTCAGCCGGAATATGTGAAAACTGGGCAAAGTAAATATGGGTATGCAGGAGGAAACGCGGATGAAGAGAATCGGTATGTTAACAAGCGGCGGTGATTGCCAGGCATTAAACGCAGCAATGCGCGGCGTAGTAAAAGGCTTAAGTGAAAATGTGGATGAGCTGGAGATTTACGGCTTTTTAAATGGTTATAAAGGGCTGATTTATGGAGATTACAGATTACTGACATCTGCAGATTTTTCCGGAATACTTACCAAAGGCGGAACGATCCTTGGATCTTCCAGACAGCCGTTTAAGCAGATGCGTGTGCCGGATGCGAACGGATTAGACAAAGTGGAGGCGATGAAATCTACCTATTATAAGTTAAGACTGGACTGTCTGGTCATCTTAGGCGGAAATGGAACGGAGAAGACGGCAAATCTGCTTCGCGAGGAAGGATTAAATGTAATTCATCTTCCGAAAACGATCGATAACGATATCTATGGAACGGATGTTACATTCGGATTTCAGAGTGCGATCAATATTGCAACGGATGCGATCGACTGCATCCATACAACGGCAGCTTCCCATAACCGCGTATTTATCGTGGAAGTTATGGGACATAAAGTTGGCTGGCTGACACTTTATGCAGGAGTTGCAGGTGGTGCAGATATCATTTTACTGCCGGAGATTCCTTATGACATTGAAAAAGTGATCGCAGCTATTAATAAGCGTACCAAAGCCGGAAAAGGATTTACAATTCTTGCGGTTGCGGAGGGAGCTATCTCAAAAGAGGATGCGGCATTATCCAAAAAGGAGTACAAAGAAAAGGTTGCAAAACGCAAATATCCGTCTGTTTCCTATGAGATCGCGGATCGTATTTTTGAGGAGACCGGAGTGGAAGTCCGTGTGACGGTTCCGGGACATACACAGAGAGGCGGAAGTCCGTGTCCATACGACCGTGTACTCTGTACCAGACTTGGTTCTGCCGCAGCACAGGCTGTCATGGACGAGGATTATGGCAACATGATCGCCATGATCAATGGAAAGACAAAACGCGTTCCATTAGGTGAAGTGGCAGGCAGATTAAAAACAGTAGACCCGGATTGCCAGATGATCAAAGAGGCAAAACGGATTGGAATCAGTTTCGGGGATTAAGATGTCATACACAGCATTATATCGTAAGTTCCGTCCACAGGAGTTTGAGGACGTCAAAGGACAGGAACACATTGTTACAACATTAAAAAACCAGATCAAAGCAGACAGGATCGGGCATGCGTATCTGTTTTGTGGAACCAGGGGAACCGGTAAGACGACCATCGCAAAGATATTTGCAAAGGCGGTCAACTGTGAGCATCCTGTAGACGGCAGCCCGTGTGGAGAGTGCCCGGCCTGCAGGGCGATTGCAGCGGGCAACTCCATGAATGTGATCGAGATCGATGCCGCATCGAATAACGGTGTGGATAACATCCGCCAGATCCGTGAGGAGGTGGAATACCGTCCGACGGAAGGCAAATACAAAGTCTACATTATCGATGAGGTTCATATGCTTTCCATAGGTGCATTTAATGCACTGCTAAAGACACTCGAGGAGCCGCCATCATATGTTATTTTTATTCTGGCAACAACGGAGGCACACAAGATACCGATCACAATCTTATCCCGCTGTCAGAGATACGATTTCAGGCGTATTTCCATTGAGACGATCTCAGCGAGACTGATGGAACTGATGGAAAAGGAGCAGGTCACAGTGGAGGAACGTGCGATCCGCTATATCGCAAAGGCGGCGGACGGTTCCATGCGGGATGCACTCAGTCTGTTAGACCAGTGTATTGCGTTTTATCTTGGGCAGGATCTTACTTACGACAAAGTACTTGAAACACTCGGTGCGGTTGATACTGAGATTTTCAGCAGACTACTCCGTCAGATTTTAGAGAAAAATGTGACCGGTGCAATCGGTGTGATCGATGAGATGGTCATTGAGGGCAGGGAATTAGGACAGTTTGTCAATGATTTTACCTGGTATCTGAGGAATCTCATGCTTGTACAGAGCTCGGATGACATGGAGGATGTGCTTGACATTTCAACGGAGAATCTTGCCCTGTTAAAAGAAGAGGCGCAGATGGTAGACACAGACATTCTTATGCGCTATATCCGTATTTTTTCAGAACTGAGTAATCAGATCCGTTATGCCGTACAGAAGCGTATACTGATCGAGATTGCGGTGATCAAATTATGTAAACCGGAGATGGAAAAAGATTATGGTTCGCTGATCGACCGCGTGGACAGTCTCGAAAAAAAGCTGGAGAAGGGTATTGTGGTAACGCAGGCATCCGGTGACATGGCTGCGGGGACAACAGGTTCTTCTGCCGCATCGGCGGTGTTAAAAAAAAAGGAACTTCCCAAGGCAATCCCTGAAGATATCAAACAGATCATGAGCAGCTGGAGCGGCATTTTATCACAGCTGACAGGGATCACAAGAACCTATCTCAAAAAAGCAGTTCCGACATTAGGAGAGGGCGGTACGCTGATCCTGGCATTTGAGGATGCCAATGCGTACACTTATATAGAAGAGAACCGTTCCAACTGCCAGGATGAATTTCGGGCAGCAGTTGCAGAAAGACTTGGCAAAGAGGTAGAGATTCTGGTAAAATTAAATGACACTGGCACGCCAAGCGGGGAGATCTATCCCGATTTACGCCAGTTGATTAATTTTGAAATAGAAGAAGACGATTTTTAGGAGGATTCACATGGCAAAAAGAGGCGGTTTCCCGGGCGGTATGCCGGGCAACATGAACAACCTTATGAAACAGGCGCAGAAAATGCAGCGTCAGATGGAAGAGGCACAGAAAGAATTAGAAGAAAAAGAGATTACTGCAGCAGCAGGTGGTGGAGCTGTTGAAGTTACTGTTTCCGGTAAGAGAGAGATTACAAAAGTAAAATTATCCGAGGAAGTAGTTGACCCGGATGACATCGAGATGTTAGAGGATCTGATCATGGCAGCAACCAATGAGGCACTTCGTCAGTTAGAAGAATTCTCTTCGGATTCCATGTCAAAAATTACCGGCGGCATGGGTGGTCTTGGCGGACTTCCGTTCTAGGAAAAAAGGCATAATGATTCAGGGAAGACAAGGAATGTTTTTCGCCTGAATCATTATGCCTTTTTTGATTCATTGGAAATTACGTTCCATGAACCCAAAAGACCTCAGTTTACAACTTTGCCCGGAACACTTCATCTGCCGGATAGCCGCCGGCACATTTCTGCATGCC
This sequence comes from Roseburia intestinalis L1-82, assembly GCF_900537995.1. Lineage (NCBI taxonomy): Bacteria > Bacillati > Bacillota > Clostridia > Lachnospirales > Lachnospiraceae > Roseburia > Roseburia intestinalis. Next base: position 170,977 of record NZ_LR027880.1, read on the forward strand.
GCGCTGAATACTGTCTGCGGAATTTCCCCAGTCTTTATCTTTGTTCCGGTAGTCATTTTTTTCTACAAACCATGCGACTTCTTTTTGCAGGCGTTCCATATTTTCCTGCATCAGTGCAAATGCCTTCGGGTAAAACTCCTTTTTCTGCGTATCGTTTAATTTGTTTTCCGCAGTCTCGATCAGATCTCCGAAATGAGGCAGACAAAAACCTTTGCTCTCTTCAAAAAGCTGGCGAAATTCTTCATTTTTCAGATACAGGTCGAAGAATGTATCCAGATATCTGCCATAGATTTTTCGGAAATGATCGCAGACATAGCAGTCCGTCGTCTTTTTGGAGATCCATGCGCCAAGTGCAGTCTGCGGTTCATGTTCTGTGGTTGTGTCTGTGCGTTTCATGCGTTTTAACAGACTTGATTTGCCTGGGGCAAAATCGGACATTTCTTTTGCGAGTTCCTGGTTCAGTTTCTTCAAATGCGTGCTTAAGATCAATGCATTTCCAAGTCGGTTGCCGTAATCGTACATCATTTTAAAGTGATGGCGGCAGAATCCGGTTGCATCTGTCTTTTCACGGATATCATCCTCCATATAGGCGGAACCTAAAATAAATGAGACCGCATGCTGCTCGGCTTCGCGCTCTAAATTGCAGAAAGGGCATTCGTCTTTGGCGTTGAATGCTTTGATTAAGGGGATGGTTGCAATATTTTCTTTCATATGATCTATGACTCCTTTGGCTGGTTGATCCACTTCTTTATTTATAAGAATTATAACAAAGTCTGATAATTCAAACAATAACTCATAATAAATTTAAAGTTATGCCATAATAAATAAAAAACGCAACATTTCATATAAAATGTTGCGTTTTTTATTTGCAATTATTATTTCGGCAGAACAAAAAGAAACTTAACCCCCAAATTTAAATTTTTTTAAATCCGTTCAGAAATTAATGGTATGAAAAATACTGTCCCGCTCGTCCTGAGAAATTCCCAGATAACGCTTTGTGATATAAAACGAGGAATGATTATACAGATCCATCAGAAGAACCGGCGAAATTCCCTGTTTCCATGCATGATAGCCAAACGTCTTGCGGAGCGAATGACAGCTGACATGCGTTTCGCATAAGGTTTCGTCCGCTGCTCTGCGCACAATACGATATGCCTGGGAACGGCAGAGCGGATGCGCAGGTGTGGTGGGTTTTGAAAAAATATAATCCTCCGCGTCAGGTTTTCTTGTTTTCCGGTAATAGTCCAGTGCTTTGATAACGTGTGAATTTAAGGCAATCTCATTGACCTTTCCTGTTTTCTGTTCATGGATCAGAAGATGATCTAAGAAACAGTCTTTCTCAAAATAATACACATCTTTCCATTTTAAATTCAATACATCACTGATGCGCAATGCGGTGTAGAGCCCAAGAATGATCATCGTATAGTTGCGGATATTCGGATGTGCAACCTCGTAATATGCAATGAAATTTTTTAGTTCGTCCTTGTCACGGATCGGCTGTGTTGTACCCATAATGACTCCTTTCTGCGGAAAATACCGCAAGCCTGTAAACGCAACATTTTATATGGAATGTTGCATTCAGGGAGAAACAGATAATCAGGGAGGAAAACAGATTATATGCTCAAGTTAACGTTAAAGCCAGGTGACTATATTGACATCGGTAAAAACATCAGGGTCGTTTTTTCCGGCGGTTCTGCAAATAACATTCATCTTCTGGTGGATGCGCCGAGAGAGATGAACATTGCGCGCAGTTCTGCAGAAAGAAAAAGCAACCGTACTCACTACTATAAGGAACAGGGCATTTCGGAACAGGCACAGAAAGAGATCGCTGCAATTCTGATGAGGGAGCGCCGCAGCAGATCAGAAGAAGCAAGGTAATAAGGTCAGGCTAACCTAGGGGTCGGGCTTATTATAAATCTTTTTAAGACGTATGTCTTAAAAATTAAGAAGAATTTCCGCATATCACGGAAAAAAAGGGAAAGGATTCCCGGATGCCGGGCAACGGCAGAACACATTTTTTATCACACGGAGGTAAATATTATGGCAATGGTAGTACAGCACAACATGTCCGCAATGAATGCGAACAGAAATTTAGGTGTTACAACAGGAATGCAGGCAAAATCATCAGAGAAGTTATCTTCCGGTTACAAGATCAACCGTGCAGCAGATGATGCAGCAGGACTTTCTATTTCTGAGAAGATGAGAAGCCAGATCCGCGGTTTAAATAAAGCATCTGACAATGCACAGGATGGTATCTCTTTAATCCAGACCGCTGAGGGAGCATTAAATGAGTCCCACTCTATTTTACAGAGAATGAGAGAGTTATCCGTACAGGCAGCCAACGGTACAGAGACAGATGACGACCGCGAGGCAGTACAGAACGAGGTTTCCCAGTTACAGGAAGAGCTGACAAGAATTTCTGAGACAACAGAGTTCAACACGATGAAGCTGCTGGATGGTTCTCAGAGTGGAAGTACATCTTCAACCGGGTCAGGTCCGAAGTTTGGTGTTGTAGATGCAACATTAGACGGTGCACTTGTAACATCTAACGTGAAAGGTATTAAAGTAGCAACAGCAGCTGCCACAACAACAAAGGCAGGTCAGGAGACTGCTATCTGGGCTGCTGATGGAAAGACATTAACTTTAAATCTTTCGAAAAATAAGGTATATACACAGGACGAAATTGATGACTTGATCGCAAATGCAAAACAGGAAGACAGTTCTGCAACGGGTGCACCGGCTGAAGTGAAAGTATCTTTAAAGAATGGTATTTTTAATGCAGATGCAGACACAACTGCCGGAACTGTAACAGCCGGTGGTGTGAAGGCAGTATCTGATGAAGGAACAGTAACTGGATTTGTTGGTGCAGATACAATTTCATTTACGGCAAATAAGTATGGAGCAGAGTTCAATGATACTGTATTTAAATTCAAATTTGATAAGGCAGCAGGCAAAGAAGAAGTAGAGACAAATACAGCAATTGAAATTGATGGAGCAAATGCGGTAACAGCAGGTGAATATACAATTCATCTTGCAGCAGGCAAAGAATATACGGCAGAAGATTTAGAAGATGTTCTTAAAACGGCAGGATTCGACTTTGATGTTAAATTAAGTGGAAATACACCAGATGAGCCAAATACTTTATTTGCAACCAGTGGCGCATCAACTGTGACTGATATTACAATGGGTGCTGGCACCGCCGGAGCTGGTCTTGGAAGTACAGATGCTATGTGGGGGCAAGCTGGTTATGACAGTGTATCTTCTGGTGCTGGCATTACCTTGCAGATTGGTGCAAATGAAGGTCAGACCATGAGTTTCTCTATCGATGACATGAGTGCAAGAGCACTTGGCGTAGATGGCAACAAAGTTGATTTAAGCACACAGGCTGGCGCACAGAAAGCAACTGATACCATTGATGCAGCAATCAAGAAAGTATCTGCACAGCGTGGTAGAATGGGTGCGATCCAGAACCGTCTGGAGCACACCATCAGCAACCTTGATACAGCAGCAGAGAATACCCAGACTGCAGAGTCCCGTATCCGTGATACAGATATGGCAGAAGAGATGGTTGAGTACTCCAAGAACAACATTCTTGCACAGGCAGGTCAGTCTATGCTTGCACAGGCGAACCAGTCTACACAGGGTGTACTCTCCTTATTACAGTAATCTCTGGAAAAACGGTAATTATTATATGCAATGTAAAGATGTCCTGGGGCGTTACGCTCCAGGACATTTTTCATAGAAAGAGGAAAAAATGAATCTGTTAAAAACAACGTTTTACGATGAATTTGCATGTATTGGAGCGGAGTGCCCATTGACCTGCTGCGGGGGATGGATGATAGCAATGGAAGAGAAAACATTAAAAGATTACAGGATGATGGGGGGAGAGATTGGAAGATTTGCCAGAAAAGGTGTAACATATAACTCTGATTTACAGAGTTATATAGTGCGGCTGCGGGATACGGATGGAATGTGCCCGATGCTGAATGAAGACCAGTTGTGCGAAATTGTACTAAATAAAGGAAATAAGAAACTATGCCGTACCTGTGCAATATTTCCACGGGAAACAGTAAGGTCGTATGATACAGATGAGAAATATATCTTTCTGGGTTGTCCGAAAGCAGCACACCTGTTATTTGAGGTATCCGGGAAAATAACTTTTATGTTTGAGCGCGATCCGGATTTAGATATGGAAGACATTCCTATATACAATCATGTGATGAAGATCAATCTTACAGTGAGGGGGGAAATCACAGATTTTATTCAGAAGTCAGAACTTCCATTGTGGTTCCGGGAATTTTATGGGGCTTATACGATAGAAAAAATGAGTTCACAGATAGCTGAACAGGATTTTGAAGCAGTAGGGGAAAAGCTGGAACATTTTTTTAAACCATCGTTTTACCAGGCAATGTATCAGGGGATAAAGAATACAAAAGTTAACAGAGAACAGCAGTTCCAGTCTCTGTGTGGGACGGTAAATGCTTATGAAAAAATTATTCTTGGATCAATGTTCTCCGATAAATCCGGTACCAGTGATAAAATATTGCAATTACTTCATTTAAACCGGACATGTACATTTGATGAATGGAATCATGCCAGAGAAGAGTGGACAGCACAGGAAAATGAACAGCAGTGGGAAAACATGCTTGTGTATAACTGGATGCGTTCTGCTTTTACGCCCCAGAAGAACCGTAAATTATTAAAAAATTATCTTGCGTGTGTATTATGTAATTTAGTGGCGGCGCACCTGTTGATTTTATATTCCATGAAACACGAAGCGGATGCGGAAATAAGAAATGTGATCGTTGCATTTGTTGTCCGCAGATTTTTACATGGAAATGAGGAAATTATGAAGATTATGCAGCTTGGAATGGACGAGGGGGTTTTGTCTCCTGCTTTTTTAATTTGTCTGTGCAATTTATGGGGGTAAATGTTCAGAGGTATTTGGTAATGGGCGGAACACGCAGAATTATGCGAGTTATCGCCCATTTTTGTGCATACTGCACACTTTGAATGCCAGACTTTTGTGTGAAATCACGTTTTTATTTGCCAAATGTAAAATATGAATGGGGTGTCGGCAGGTATTGCAACAGAATTTGGTATGAATGAAGCTGTAAAAGTCTGGATGGAACATGGAACCGCTTTGTGGTAAAATTGATGCCATAAGATCGTTGCTGGACTAACTGACAGGGAGTGAACAGTGACATGCAGACAGGGAGGATCAGACAATGTATTATGTACCGGATGGCACAGAGATGTGTGGATATTATGAATGTAAAGAATGTGGAAACCGGTTTTTGGCGTTACAGACAGGACCGCAGCTCGTATGTCCGTATTGTGGGGAAGAGCCGGATATGGAAGTCGGACCGGACGAGGAGATGCCGGTGGCAGCAGAAAGTGCGAAGCTGATTCAGGTGGTAAAAGGAGCAGAAGAGGTTGAGCGGATGGATACGCTGCTTTCACTTGCAGTGACCGGTGGTGATTATGCGTGGATATAGAAAAAAGGAGTCAGTGTGAAAAATAAGATTTTTCACACGCAGGAATGGAGAATAAAATGGGACAGGTTTATTTTGTCCGCCATGGACAGACAATTTGGAATGTGGAAAATAAGATCTGCGGTGCAACGGATATTGCACTCACGGAACTTGGACATAAACAGGCGGTTGAGACAGGAAAAAAGATCTTAGAACAGGGAATTAAAGCCGATGAGATTCTTTATTCCCCATTGATCCGGGCAAAGGACACGGCACTCCATATCGCAGAGATTACCGGGATTCCGGCAAGGGAAGAAGCACGTTTAAAAGAACAGAACTTTGGAAAATATGAGTCTACACCGAGAGACGGAGCAGAGTTCAGGGAAGCCAAAAAACAGTTTGTAAATTGTTACGAAGGCGGAGAGTCGATGCTTCATCTGGCACAGCGAATCTATAACCTGTTAGATGAGGTGGCAGCTTCGGATAAAACTTATATTCTCGTGGCGCACAATGGAATCGCGCGTGTGGTGCAGTCCTATTTTTATGAGATGACCAACGAGGAATACGCCGCATTTGGTGTGGCAAATTGCGCAGTGGTCAGATATGAATTTTAAAAGATGGGACAGCTGTAAAGCGTGTCACCGGAATGGAGGACTTTCATGTTAGGAAAGAGAAAAGGAAAACAGCGGAGAGAATATGTCCGGGATTATGTACTTTATGATCTTGAAACCACGGGGATATCAAGTCTGTATGATGAAGTGATAGAAATCTCAGCGGTAAAAGTAAGAAACGGAAAGATCGTGGACGAGTTCAGTGAACTTGTAAATCCGGGCAGACCAATTCCTTATGCGGCAAGCAGCGTGAATAATATATCAGATAAAATGGTGGAAAATGCACGCTCCTTTGAAAAAGTCTTACCGGAATTTCTTGCATTTGCCGGGGATGATGTGTTGGCAGGGCATAATATCGCAGGTTTTGATATGAAGTTTTTGTACAGAGACTGCGAAAAATATTTTGGGCAGACACTGACAAACGACTATATAGATACACTTGCGATCGCAAAACTGTGTTTCCCGGAATGGAAACACAGGAAGCTCTCTGATCTGGCGGAACATTATGGTATCTCTACCAAAGGGGCGCACCGCGCACTGGCGGACTGCCGTATGAACCAGCAGGTGTTTGAGTTGATGGCGAAAGAATCAGGCGGAACATCTGCAAAACAGACAGAGGAGAAAATCTGTCCGCGATGCGGACTTGCCTTAAAAAAGAGAAACGGAAGATTTGGCGGGTTCTGGGGATGCACCGGTTTCCCGGATTGCAGATATACGAAAAATGTATAAAAAAGAAAGAATTGTGCAGTGTGAAAAATAAAATTATTACACGCAGAAATGGAGATGAAATGGAAGATTACAGCATTGCAAATACGACCAAAGAACAGCGCATTGCGCTGATCAGGCAGTGGATCCCGGATGAGGACGGGCTTGGTGACAGTGGTGATATGGATCTGTGGGATATCTACGCAGATTATATCAACGGAAAAAGAGAAATTGCTGAGATCAATGCAGAGATGTCAGGCACTTATTATACAGAGGAGGACTTAAAGTAATGGAGACATGGTTTTATGAAGTGGTTTCGATCGACGGGGATTATGCGAACCTGCGCAGAACCGACATCGAATCGAATGATCTGAAACTTGTGGCACGCGCCCTGCTTCCGGCGGAGATCCTGGAGGGCAGCAAGTTAAAATATGAATTGATGCAGTATGAACTGATCGGTTAAAAAGGATGTCAACATGATGGACAACGAAAAAATAATCAGAAAAAAGGTATTTGTCTATGGTGCAGTTCAGGGCGTCGGTTTCCGTTACCGGGCGGAACACGCCGCAAACATGCTTGGTGTGACTGGCTGGGTAAGAAATGAGCCGGACGGATCCGTATTGTTGGAGGTGCAGGGGACGGACGAGCAGATCGACAAAGTGCTTGCGATGGTAAACCAGGGCACCTACGTAAATATTGACCGTATCACGGCAAATCAGATACCGATCGAAGAGAGAGAGTATGGATTCTACATAAGATAAACTCTGCCTTTCTAATTGAGAAAGTGGTTCTATATTCGAATAAGGTCATGCCGGTGTATTTTTTAGTAATCCGGTTCAGATAGTCACCGCTGTAACTGAGCAGACCAGCCTGGATGGAAACAATAACTGTAAAAAAACGGATAGTGCAAAAAATGCATTATCCGTTTTTTGTCAAAAAAAGTTGAAGAGCGTCGTTAAAACACTAAAAATATACATTTGTAATTGACGTGTATTTTACAAAACATTAAAATAAAAATGGTGAATCACGCAAATATAAACGAAAAAGGAATGATAGTGTGAAAAATAAGATTTTTCACACGCAAGATTTGTGCTTACGCACAAACTTGAGATGCGCAAAAGACAGCGCAAGAATGGAGATTAATTTGAAAAAGTACATTGCGGCAATAGGGATATGTTTTATGGCACTGGGGGCAGCATGCATTATGAAAAAGGATCCTGAGGAGGTGGGAGAAGAGCTGCCAGAACTTATCATCGGAAGTGATAATTATGAGCCATATAATTATCTGGATGACGATGGAAAGCCGGTAGGTATTGATGTGGAACTGGCGGAGGCGGTGTGTGAACAGTTAGGATACACACCGGTATTTCAATATATCGTATGGGATAAAAAGGATGAATATCTGGACAATGGGAAGGTGGACTGTCTGTGGGGAAGCTTTACCATGAATGGCAGGGAGGATGAGTATCAGTGGGCTGGCCCATACCTTTACAGCAGACAGGTGATTGCAGTGCGGACGGACAGCAAAATCAGAAACATATCCGATCTTGCAGGGAAAAGGGTTGCAGTACAGGCGACAACAAAACCGGAGGAGGTTCTGTTAGAGAGAAGTGATCCGAGAGTCCCGGAGGTGGATATGGTGTATAGTCTGTCCGGCATGGACGAGATCTATGCAAGCCTCAGGAAAGGGTATGTGGATGCGATCACAGGACATGAAAGTGCGCTTGAGAGATTTGTTGGGAATGCACCGGATATGTATGCCATACTGGATGAAAGTCTGTATATTTCAGAACTGGGAGTTGCTTTCAAAAATGACACTCATCAGGATCTGGCAAAAAAAATGACACAGATTTTAAAAGAGATGCAGGATGATGGAACACTCCGGGACATGGTAGAAAAATACGGATTGGATGCCGAAAAAGCACTGGGGGTCACAAATGCTGAATAATGAAAAGATAACAAAGATCATCGCCCGCAGATATATATGGCTGCCATTTTTGATGGGAGTGCTTTTAGGGATAGTATGTTTTGTGGTATTTACCGGGTATGACCGGATGAAAATTGAGAAAATTGCAGATGAAACACTCGATTTTATGCAGGACCGTGTCAAAAAATATGATGACTACAAAAATAATGATAAAGTAAAGAGTCTTTATCGTCTGGCAGATAAGACATTGGAGCTGGATCAGCGGTTGGAAGAGAAAGATGCAGATCAGGAAGAGCTGGTCGAACGCTATATGAAAGATCAGAGATTAGATGGTGTTCTGCTTATAGACGAAAATCTGAATTGTGTGTATCAGGCAGAAGATGTTGGAAAGATGGATACATTCTGGCAGGAACAGATGAGTGAACCGGCAGTAAAAAATATGTTGGAGCAGCCGCGGAAAACATATATCACACGGCTTGATAAAGAGGGGGAAAACTATGATTTTGCGGTGGTATCCAGGACAGACGGAAAAGGGCTTGTCGCCGCTTATATTGAAAAAGAAAAAAACATGGAAGACAACGGTGATATTTCCATCTACTCGCTGTTTACTGGATTTACATTTGATATGAATGGTATCGTTGCGGTGACAGACGACAAACAAGTGCTTAGTTCCAATTCGGAGGAACTGCTTTCTGTGAAGCCGGGGGAGTATCGTGATATTTTTACACCGGACATATATACAGGGGATGAGCACAGGATGATCCATCTGGAAAGTACGGGAGGCAGCTGGTATGGGGAGATCAAGCAGATGAAAGATTATACACTTTATGCATTTTTCCCCGAAACTGCGATATATGCACTGCGTACAAAGGTTGTGATCGGTACCATGGGTGTATACATATTGTGCTGGATGACATTTATGCTGGTACGGGGGTATGTGGCGGAATCGAATATGCGCCAAATGGAAAAACAGTATCATATCATCCAATCTGTCAGCAGTGTATTTTCTATCTGTATGCTGTTAGATCTCAAAAAGAATACATGGGAAATGATCAAAGCATCTGACCAGATTCGAAAAATGACCGGCAATGAGACAAACACTGCTAACATGATGAAATTTTTCTGTAAAAATACAGTTGCGCAGTCAGAACGGCAGAAATTTTGGGACTTTGTAAACCCTGATACACTTGCAGAGCGGCTGCAGGGAAAAGATTATATCAATTGCCAGACCGAAATCGGAAAGGGAGAATGGTTCAGCATCATGCTGGTGCCGCAGCATCATGACGCACATGGCAATGTTGAGGCGGCGCTTTTTCTGAGCAGAAATATTACCGACGAAAAAATGCGTGAGATGGACTATCAGAAAAAACTGGAAAAATCGGTGGAACAGGCAGAGCAGGCAAACATTGCGAAAACGGATTTCTTACGGCGGATGAGCCACGATATCCGCACACCGATCAATGGGATACGCGGAATGGTGGATATCTGTCGGTATTATATCGGAAATCCCAAAAAACAGGAGGAGTGTCTGGATAAGATTCTGCTTTCATCCACCTTTCTGATGGAGCTGGTCAATGATGTTCTGGATATGAATAAACTGGAATCCGGGCAGATTAAGCTGGAGGAAAAGCCATTTTCCATTTCTGAAATATTAAAAGAAGTGGAGACAGTAGTCGGGATGGCGGCAACTGAACAGGGAATCACGCTGACGGTAAAAAAAGGAGAGATCAACCATGAAAATTTGCTTGGAAGCTCTCTTCATGTCCGGCAGATCTTACAAAATATTACTTCAAATGCGGTAAAATACAATAAACCAAATGGAAAAGTGATTTTGGAGTGCCGGGAGCTGCCGCCGAAAAATGAAAAAGCCGTGTTTGAGTTTGTGTGTACCGATAATGGGATCGGGATGAGCCCGGAATTTCAGGAACATGCATTTGAACCGTTTGTGCAGGAAAACAGTTCAGCACGCACTTCCTATACCGGAACCGGACTTGGACTTGCAATCGTAAAGAAACTGGTAGAACAGATGGAAGGAACGATCCACTTCGTGAGTGAGCCTGGAAAAGGCACCCGGTTTACACTTGTGATCCCGTTTCTGCCGGATGACAGCATCGAAATGCAGACGGAGCAGACACAAAGTACCGATGCAGTAAAGGGAATTGAAAATGATAAAATACTGTTGGTGGAAGATTATGAGATAAATATGGAAATCGCCCGGTTTGTGCTGGAAAATGAGGGGGCACAGGTACAGGAGGCATGGAATGGCAAAGAAGCTGTTGATCTGTTTGCAGCATCAGAACCGGGTGGATATGATGTGATTCTGATGGATCTGATGATGCCTGTTATGGGCGGTCTGGAGGCAGCGCAGTGCATCCGGAAACTGGAGAGAGAAGATGCAAAAACCGTTCCGATCATCGCGATGACAGCAAATGCATTTGCAGATGATGAGGAGCGGAGTCTGGCAGCCGGCATGGATGCGCACATTTCCAAACCATTGGATGCAGAAAAACTCATTCAGGTAATTTCCGATATATGCAAAAAGCGGAAAGAGCATGCAAAAGGAGATGCAGATATCTGATCTCTGATGTCCGAAAAAAATGCAGTTCCGATTTGCACAAAGGTACTTTATTATCAGTAAGAGATGTAGTATACTTCTTCTGCGAAATATACAAAGAGTGAGGACAAAAGAAATGCAGAAGAATCTTGGAAAGATCAAACGTACCGTGGAAGAGTATGTGGTGCTGACTGTTGCAACACTGATTCTTGTTGTGGGAGTGTATGTATTTAAATTTCCAAATAATTTTTCGTTTGGCGGAGTAACCGGTCTGGCAGTCGTGCTGGGTGCCGTACTTCCGACATCTCCGGGAAATCTTACCTTTATCATCAATATGCTGTTGCTGGTACTTGGATTTATATTTCTTGGAAGAGGATTTGGAGTCAAAACTGTTTACGTCAGTGTACTGACATCGGTTGGGTTAAGCTTTGCGGAGCGGGTGTTTCCGATGGATGCGCCTCTGACCGGACAGCCGGTATTAGAGCTTATCTATGCGATCGTACTGCCGGCATTTTCCGCGGCAATTCTGTTTAATATCGGAGCGTCCGGCGGCGGAACGGATATCGTGGCAATGATCTTAAAGAAATATACGAAGCTGAACATTGGAGCAGCATTATTTTTAGTGGATCTTGGAATCGTCGTTGCATCCTGTCTTGTATTTGATGCGCAGACAGGTCTTTGTTCCATGTGCGGTCTTCTGGCAAAATCTCTGGTAGTCGATAATGTGATCGAGAGTATCAACCTGTGCAAGTATTTTACGATTATATGCAACGATCCGGAGCCAATCTGTGAATTTATCACAAAAGAATTAAACCGCAGTGCTACGGTTTATCAGGCAGAAGGTGCTTACCAGCACAATCAGAAGACGGTGATCTTAACGGTCATGAAGCGGAGTCAGGCGGTAGAACTTCGTAATTATATCCGTATGAACCAGCCATCCGCGTTTATTGCAATCACAAACAGCAGTGAGATTATCGGAAAGGGTTTCCGTGGTTTCAACTAAGGTTTGGTTGCGGGAATGAGAAGTCTATTATATAATATAGAGAGTGGGTTGCGTATGTGAAAAGTTATGCATATCTGAAGATGGTATGAGTACAAAACCGTGATGCAGCTATTTTATAAGATAAGAAATGGAGAAGCGAATGAAAATTTGGGAAGATGATAATCAGAAATACATCAAGGCGATGATGGAGAAAAATACCACAGAGCAGAATGAGAAACTGACAAAGCGATTAGAGGAGATTGATTTTTCAGTGTTAGAACACATTGAAAGAAAAGAAACTGTCAATGAGCGCGGTGTATTTGCTCCGTTAGATGCCGTGGAAGTTAGCGAGATCGAGGCAAGAGGGGCTGAATTCAAAGAACTCGGTTTAAAGGCGATCCGTGAGGGAAAAGTCGGTGCGGTGCTTTTAGCGGGCGGACAGGGAACCCGCCTTGGACTTGACCGGCCAAAGGGAACATTAAATATCGGAGTGGCCAAAGAGTTATATTTATTTGAGCAGCTGCTTCGCAATCTGATGGACGTGACAGATGAGGCAGGAGTATATGTACCGCTTTATATTATGACAAGCAATATCAACAACGCAGATACGACAGCTTTTTTTGAGGAACATGATTACTTTGGTTATCCGAAAGATTATGTGAAATTTTTCGTACAGGAAATGGTGCCGGCATGCGATTATGAGGGACGGATCTATATGGAATCCCAGACTGAGGTGGCAATGTCTCCAAACGGCAACGGCGGCTGGTTTTCATCTATGGTAAATGCAGGACTTCTTTCTGATATCAAAGAAAGAGGTATTGAATGGATCAACGTATTTGCCGTAGATAACTGCTTACAGCGCATCGCAGACCCGATGTTTGTCGGCGCAACCATCGCTTACGGATGCGAGAGTGGTGCAAAAGTAGTACGAAAAGCTGCACCGGACGAACGTGTCGGTGTACTCTGTACGGAAGATGGCAAACCTTCGATCGCAGAATACTACGAGATGACAGAGGAGATGTCAACGGCGCGCAAAGAAAACGGTGATTTAAAATACGGTTTTGGCGTAATCTTAAACTATCTGTTCTCAGAAAAGAAATTAGAGCAGATCGCAGACGCAAGAATGCCGATCCATGTGGTAGAGAAAAAGATCCCATACATGGATGTGGACGGCACATTTGTGAAACCGGAGCAGCCAAATGGATACAAATTCGAGACACTGGTGCTTGATATGGTGCACATGATGGATGACTGTATCCCATATGAGGTAGTGCGTGAGAGAGAATTTGCGCCGATCAAAAACCTTCACGGCGTAGATTCCTTAGATTCTGCAAGAGAGCTGATGAAAGGCTGCGGCATCGAATTATAGAAAATAGAACCCTGTTTTTAAATTGTTTATAAATATTTCATACAGACTTTATGCCGTTTCTGGCGGTATCTGTTATACTAATATTTATAGTGAGAGACAGTTACGCTCAACAGATGCTATGCGAAAAGACGGCGTGACAATGAAGAAGAAAACAATTTAGAAACGGGTTTTTTTGTTATGATACAGAGACAGACACTTGTACAGGATGAGAAACAGCAGGAGCAGTATGAGGCTTCTGTGGAGGTGGAAGATGCAGAAGAAACAGCGGATGCAGCGCAGGAAAACAGCCTGATGTTGGTGCGCGGCATGGTCGATGATGACATGGAGCATATCGCGGATATGAAGGAGCAGTTTTCCCAGACGATTGATCCGATCCTGCGCATGTACAATGCGGCGATGTGCGCGACGACCGCGCGCCTTGAGATCATAGAGGATGAGTTTAAATACCGCAAACTGCGCTGCCCGATCCATCACATCGACACGCGGCTGAAATCGGCGAAAAGCATTCTGGGAAAGCTTCAGAAAAAGAATCTTGATCTGACACTCAGCGCAGCGTGCAACAATATTTACGATATCGCCGGAGTGCGCGTGGTCTGTTCCTATATCAAGGATGTATATCTGATCCGTGACCGCCTGATGGCGCAGGATGACATACATATCATGGAGATCAAAGATTATATCGAGCAGCCGAAAGGCAACGGTTACCGCAGCCTGCACATCATTATCCGTGTGCCGGTCTATTTTATGAACAAAAAACAGATGGTGCCGGTTGAACTGCAGATCCGCACCCTTGCGATGGATCTCTGGGCGAGCCTGGAGCACGACATCAAGTACAAGTCACTTTACCAGGACGTCACGATGGATTTTTCGGATGAGTTAAAAGAATGCAGCCGCCTGATCTATGAGGCGGAGGAGAAGATGGAGATCATGAATGCGGCGTTAGAGGAGTGAGACGGAAATTATTTTATGGACAGAATTTTCAGGATAAAAAATAATGGAGCTGTGGATGATAAATATTTTGTATTGGAATGCGGGAATACGGACAGAGGAAGACAGGCACAGTATACGGGGAGAAAATGTCAGACAAAAAATAATAGAACTGATATTAGAAAATAACATAGACATTGTGATTTTGGCTGAATATACTTTTGATATGAAGCTTATGTGCGATATGCTTTCAGTGAATGGAAAGGATTTTAAAACTGCACCTGTTCCAGAAGACAGCAGGGCAAAAATGCTCGTAAGTATGAAGTTTAATGTAGAGTTGATCAGGGATTCAAAATATTATTTTATATGTTCCATAAACAATGTATTAACAGACTTTTTAATTGCGGGGTTACATTTTCCAAGTAAGCGATATGCTGAAAACAGAGACAGGGAAATTGTGGCAGAACAGTTTATGGATGCATTGTGTGAGGCACAAAGTGAAGCGGAACATAAAAAGGTTATCATAGCAGGGGACTTTAATGCTGATCCGTTTGAAGAGGTAATGTTAAAAGCGAATTATTTTCATGCTTTGCCATATGCTGACATTGTCGAAAATAAGCGTGAGAGAGACGTATATGGGAAAAACTATCAGATGTTTTATAACCCCATGTGGAATTTTTTTGGTGATTTGAATACACCTCACAGCACATGCTATTATGATTCGGGAGGTGCATTCAATTTTTACAAACATATTTTTGATCAGGTTATTGTCAGTGCTGATATGGTAAAATACTTTGATAAAGATAATCTGAAAATTGTGACAGAAACAAGCAGTGGTGTTTTAGCAGATGGTAAAGGGATACCGAACCGGAAAGAATATAGCGATCACCTGCCGATCGTATTTGGTATTAAGGAGGATGCATGATGCAGAATTTATGGAGAGTACAAACAGAAAAGAAGATACACACACCGCACGATATCATAAGTGAACAATGCAAATATTTGTCTGAAATGACAGATGGAAAAGTGATTGCGAGGATCGCACCTTATAAGGGGGATTATAAAAGCTATTCTAAATCAAATGAACTGGAACTGGCAGGGAGACTTTTTGTGCAGGATAATAGCTTTGATGTGCAAAATGTTTTGGGAGACCAACAGAGCAAATTTATTTATGAATTTTATATAACAGCAAAAGCGGCACCAAAATATAAATACAGGATTATGTTTGTCGCTTTTGGCATATCGGTATATCCTGTGGAAGTATCATTGGAAAAGTCCATAGCTGACGAAATTGGAATGGATAAAAGTGAGTTTACGCTTTCCTCAGAGGAAGAAGTTATAAATTTAGTGGGGAAGGTTCTCGGTTCAGAGCGAATCAGTGCGGTTGTATCAAATTTGATCAATATAGAATGACACTAAATCATACACTCTTAAAATAATGATGTTGGGGGCAAATAGTGCATTCACAACATAACGACTGGCAAATTGCACAAAGCCGAGACTGCTTTTGTGACTTTGGGAGAAAATTAGTAAATCTTAGACTGCCTGGTAATACACAGTGATGTTCTGCCACGGATGGCAGAACAAGGCAGCATCGAGTCATGGAGGACTCGTTGTTGCCATTCACGTCACTCTGAGAAAACCTGACTCAGGCAGGCTTAGATTTTCTTATTTTCGTACAACGGAACAAAACAGACACGGCTTTGTGCAATTTGTCAATCAAGAAGTTTAAATGCACTATCTGCCCCCAACATCAAAATAATAGAAAAATTAAAAAAAAGTTATTGACAAATAACCAAAGTTAGTGTAATCTAACTATCAGAAAAGGAAATGAGTTCTAGCAACTCTTTCTTTTTTAAACAGGAGTTAGGATAAACTAACTATATATGTTAAAACAATGGATCGAGAGATCTGTTGTTCTATGGGAGATGACCATGAGCAGGGAAGTGTTAGAGATTCTGGAGAAGATGGATAAAAAAGAATTAAAGACTCAACTGGCACTGCAATGTGCCCCGCTTCTTACGGGAATCAAACTGTCAAATCTTCTTACGGTGACAAAGAGCAACGAAGAAGATGTGAAAGATTTGTTCCGTAATACAGAAATTACTGTACATACACTCTACCAGACAAAACATCGTACAATATTCCTGCTTTTTCGTGAAAAACAACTACTCGCTTATCTGAACGAAGAAGATGTGAAGGAAACGATGAGATTGTTTGGGTATCAGACATTACGCCTTATCGACATTTTTGAAAAACTGTGTGCCCGCTATCAAAAATATATGAAGGATCATCTGTCTTTTCCACATGAGCTTGGACTGCTCTTGGGTTATCCTGTAGAAGATGTGTTAGGTTTTATCCGAAACGAGGGACGCAATTACCTATATTGCGGTTACTGGAAAGTATATGGAGATGTGGATGCGGCAAGAATAACATTTGACCGCTACAATCAGGCAAAGGAAGACGCGATCCGCCTGATATCGTCCGGCATGGAAATCCATGAACTTCTGCTTTACGGCAAGATGTTAGAGTCTGCCTAGATGGACTCATGATAACAGAATGTTTACAAAAGCATATTCTATCATTTGATGTATGACTGGATTTTCAGATGAAAGTAAATAAGATAAAAACGGAAAACACCCGGCTTGATGCGGCAAAGGCGTCGTGCGAGACCAGGAATCCGTTTGTATAAAATGAATGTGCAAAAATAAGCACAGGAATGGAGGAAATATGAGCAAGATTATCGTGGCATACTGGTCCCAGACGGGAAATACGGAAGCAATGGCAAATGCAGTTGGAGAGGGAATCAAGGCAGCAGGCGGAGAGGCAGACGTTGTTCCGGTATCTGCAGTATCCGTAGATGAGTTAAAAGCTGCATCCTCATTTGCATTAGGCTGCCCGGCAATGGGAGCTGAAGTATTAGAGGAGAGCGAGATGGAGCCTTTCGTAGAAGAGGTAGAAGGCTTTGCAGCAGGCAAAAAGATCGCTTTATTCGGTTCTTACGGATGGGGTGACGGACAGTGGATGCGCGACTGGGAAGAACGCATGAATGCAGCAGGAGCAACTGTTGTAAATGGTGAAGGTGTGATCGCACATGAAGCACCGGACGCTGAAGCATTAGAAGCGTGCAGAAGTCTTGGAAAAGCGCTTATATAAAAGAACATAAAAAGTAAGGTTCAGAGAAATCAGAATAATAAGTCAGGCAGGTCGGATACGACCTGCCTGTTTGTGTTAGGTTGAATTTATCCTAAAAAATGTGTATACTATTGTAAAAAGATTATGGAGGTGTTCAAATGACTATAGATACAAATACAATGGTTTCAATTTCCGAAGCAAACCAGAATTTTTCTAAGGTTGCACGACTGGTAGATGAATGCGGTTCAGCAGTAATTTTGAAAAACAATGTACCAAGATACCTTGTTATAGACTTTAGTAAAGCGGATAAAGATATGATAGCATCTGATGATGATGTATTGAGTATTTCGAAGCAGCTTATGGAACAGAATAGGGAAGCATATGAGGTGCTGGCTAAATGAAAAAATTGAGCAAAGAGCAGATCCTTATGCTTCATACTCAATTAATTCAGCAGACTGGTGGAAGCGATGGAGTCAGAGATTATAATTTATTGGACTCGGCTTTGGAAACGCCTTTTCAATCCTTTGGAGGGGACGAATTATATCCGACAATACAGGCGAAAGCTGCAAGATTAGGATATGGACTGATAAAGAATCATTGTATGATAGATGGTAATAAAAGAATTGGAACACATGCAATGCTTGTATTTCTTGCGTTGAACGGGATAGAACTTAAATATACGCAAAAAGAATTATATGAAACAATTCTTAATGTTGCATCGGGAAGCGTAGATTATAATGGTTTATTGCAATGGGTTCTTAATCATCAAAATTAAATAGTAAAACGGGTATAAGACCGAATATAGAAAATATTGAAATTTTGTGTTCGGTCTATTATTCATGACAATAGCATTGTCCAAGAAGTGCACAATCTATGATTGAAGTTGATAAAATGGGGATTATGATGTTAAAAAAATTTGTAAAGTATGTCTCGCAGAACATGCTTGGCATGGTAGGTATGTCTGTCTATATTCTGGCAGATACCTACTTTATTTCTGTTGCGGTGGGGACGGATGGTATCACCGCACTCAATCTGGTACTGCCGGTCTACAACATGATCTTTGCCATCGGGGCAATGATGGGTGTCGGTTCAGCGATCCGTCTGGTGATCGAGCGGAATCAGGAACATCCGAATGCAGACGGATACTTTTTCCATGCACTGTCATGGGCATTGATTGTTGGCCTGCTTTTTATGCTTGTAGGAATATTTTTCCCGGATAAATTGATCGCCCTGCTTGGCGGGGATGCAGAGATCGTTGCGGTTGGGAAAAATTATACGCGCATTTTTATGAGTTTTGCGCCCTTTTTTATGTGGAATTATATCTGCAATGCATTTGTGCGCAACGATGGGAATCCGTCGATCGCAATGGCTGCGACATTATTCAGCAGTCTGTTCAATATTGTGTTTGACTATGTACTGATGTTCCCACTGGGACTTTCCATGGAAGGAGCTGCGCTTGCAACGGCACTTTCCCCGGTGGTCGGCATCCTGATCTGCTGTATCCATTTCCGCTCGGAAAAATGTACGGTAAAATTTAAGCCGATGCTGCCATCTTTGCGAAAAATACTTTTCTGCTGTCAGTTTGGTGTGTCCTCTTTTGTGGGAGAGATTTCATCCGGTGTGATCACGGTCGTCTTTAATATGATCATCCTTGGACTTGCCGGAAATACCGGAGTGGCGGCTTACGGCGTGGTTGCAAACACATCACTTGTTGCAGTTGCCCTGTTTAACGGAATTGCACAGGGCTCCCAGCCGTTAGTCAGCGAGGCATATGGCAGGGATATTCATAAAGATGTGAAAACTTATTTAAAAATGGCGGTTACGACTGCAGTAGGCGTCTCTGTACTTCTGGTTATTTTTATTTACCTGTTTGCACCTGTGGTGACTGCAGTGTTTAATGGCGAACATAACAGGACGCTTGCTGACTACGCAGAAACTGGACTGCGGATCTATTTTATCGGATTTTTATTTGCCGGGATCAATATCGTAGGGACTGCCATATTAAGTGCTGTCGAATCTACAAAATATGCATTTGCAGCGTCGATTTCCCGAGGTTTTGTGGCGATCATTTTCTTTGCATTTATACTGTCCGCAATATTTGGATTAAACGGGGTATGGATGGCCTTCCCGGCGGCGGAATTTGTGACAATGCTGATCACACTGTGTGGATTGCGGAGAATAAAGTTTGTTGATAAAAATTCTTAACACTTAGAAAATCTTTTGACAAAATGCAGATCGTGGTGTAAATTCAAGATACCCAATAGGGGTATATGGTATACAATAAAATGGTAAAACCGTGATAAAAAATCAGGGACAGCACAGACTATACAGACCGGAGGTAGACAGATGGCATGTGAAAAATGCAGCGCAAACGGAGATAATGTGAAGCATAAACAGCGTGAGAGTGCAGAAAAAAAGGCACTGCTTACGAGACTTTCCCGGATAGAGGGACAGGTGCGGGGAGTGCGTGCCATGGTGGAAGATGACAGATATTGCGTGGATATCGTCACACAGGTATCTGCGATCCAGGCTGCATTAAACGGATTTAACAAGGAGCTGTTAGCACGCCATATTAAAACCTGCGTTTCCGAAGACATCAAAGAAGGCAATGAGCAGGCTGTCGACGAACTCTGTGAACTGTTAAAAAAATTGATGAAATAACGGTTTGTATTTAGAAATGGAGATTGACATGAAGGAAAAGTTTGACGTAACAGGCATGAGCTGTTCGGCATGTTCCTCCCATGTGGAAAAGAGTGTTTCCAAACTGGAGGGCATAAAGACAGTCAGTGTCAACCTGCTGACAAACAGCATGCAGGTCGAGTATGATGAGACAAAGCTTGATACCGGAAAGATTATTGAGGCGGTGGAACATGCCGGATACGGTGCCTCGGTAAAAGAAGACGGAAAAGCAGCAGTAAAGGCGGGGGAGACGGAGGATGCCGTTTCCATCCAGCAGAAGAATATCAAAAACATGAAGACAAGACTGATCATATCCGTGATATTTCTGATACCGCTCATGTATGTGTCGATGGGACATATGATCTACAACGCGCTTGGCGTTCCGATGCCGCCGCTTACCATGAAGTTTTTCCATGGAAGTGAAAATGCAGTCATTTACGCATTTACGCAATTCCTGCTTTTACTTCCGATCCTGTTTGTTAATCAGAAATATTTCCGCAACGGCTTTACAACATTAGCGCGCAGGAGTCCAAACATGGACAGTCTGATCGCAATGGGAGCAACTGCGGCGACGGTATACGGTATCTTCGCGATTTACCGGATCGGCTGGGGATTCCGT
This sequence comes from Roseburia intestinalis L1-82, assembly GCF_900537995.1. Classification (NCBI taxonomy): domain Bacteria; kingdom Bacillati; phylum Bacillota; class Clostridia; order Lachnospirales; family Lachnospiraceae; genus Roseburia; species Roseburia intestinalis. The sequence goes on from NZ_LR027880.1 coordinate 191,959, forward strand.
ATCGGAGACATGGAACTGGTACATCAGTACAGCCATGATCTTTATTTTGAATCCGCCGGAACAATTCTTACGCTGATCACGGTCGGAAAATATCTTGAGACGAAGTCAAAAGGAAAGACGAGTGAGGCAATCACAAAGCTGATGAACTTAGCACCAAAGACAGTGACAGTCGTGCGCGACGGCAAAGAACAGGTCATTGATGCGGCAGATGTGGTGCAGGGGGATATTTTCGTGATCAAGCCGGGAGAGTCGGTTGCGGTGGACGGTGTGATCTTAGAAGGAAAATCCTCTTTTGATGAATCCGCAATCACCGGAGAGAGCATCCCGGTGTTAAAACAGGAAGGCGATAAAGTAATCTCTGCATCCATCAATAAAGCCGGACTGATCCGTGCGCGTGCAACGCGTGTCGGCAAAGATACGACGATCGCACAGATCATCAGTCTTGTGGAGGAAGCATCTTCGAGTAAGGCTCCAATCGCACGTCTGGCCGATAAAATTGCGGGAATCTTTGTCCCGACAGTTATTGGAATCGCGATCGTAACATTTATCTTATGGCTGGCAAGCGGGGCAGATTTTGAGTTTGCAATGTCCTGCGGAATTGCAGTTCTTGTGATCTCCTGTCCGTGTGCACTTGGACTTGCAACACCGGTGGCAATCATGGTTGGAACCGGAAAGGGTGCGGAAAACGGTATCCTGATCAAATCAGGAGAGGCATTAGAGACAGCACATATTGTGGATACCGTTGTAATGGACAAGACCGGAACCATTACTTATGGAAAACCGGTTGTGACGGATATCAGAACCTATGCAGGAATTTCAGAGAACGATCTGCTTAAGATTGCGGGCAGTCTTGAGAAGGGAAGTGAGCATCCGTTAGCGGAAGCGATTGTCTCCGATTGCGGGAAAAAGAACATCGTTCCGGAAAAAGTAAATGACTTTGAAGCGCTGTTTGGAAAAGGAATTAAAGGACGTTTATCCTCCGGCAGACTTTACTATGCAGGAAATGAAAAGCTGATGGAAGAGGCACACGTTGCCCTGTCCGGTGAGATAAAAAAAGAGATGGAACAATTTGCAAAACAGGGCAAAACACCGCTTCTGTTTGCAGATGAAACACAGATCATAGGCGTGATCGCCGTTGCGGATGTCGTAAAACCGACCAGCCGTGAAGCGGTCAGACAGTTCAAAGAATACGGAATCCATGTCATCATGTTAACCGGTGACAATGAAGTGACGGCACAGGCGATCAAAGATCAGGTAGGAATTGATGAAGTCATTGCCGGAGTGCTTCCGACACAGAAGGAAGAAAAGATATCCGCCTTAAAGAACAGCGGACATAAAGTTGCAATGATCGGAGACGGTATCAACGATGCGCCGGCGCTTGCTTCCGCAGACGTGGGAATCGCGATCGGGGCAGGTACGGATGTAGCCATTGAGAGCGCGGACATCGTCCTGATGAAAAATGACCTGATCGATGCGGTCGGGGCGATCCGTTTGAGCAAAGCGGTTATCCGAAATATCAAGGAAAATCTGTTCTGGGCATTTTTCTATAACAGCATCGGCATTCCGCTTGCGGCAGGACTTTTATATCCGATCTGGGGATTAAAATTAAACCCGATGTTTGGTGCGGCTGCCATGAGCTTAAGCAGCGTCTGTGTAGTAAGTAATGCACTGCGCCTTAGATGGGTAAAGCTTGGAAAAAAATCTTCATCCGGAAATGAGACAGGTAACATGGAACAGGAGAGTGCGGTCTGTGAAAACAGAGCGGTCACTTCTGAAATAAAAACAAAAAGTGATGTATCAGAAAGCGAGGAACAAACAATGAAAACAACATTAAGTATTGAAGGAATGATGTGCGGACACTGCCAGGCAACCGTTGAGAAGGCTTTAAAAGGAGTACCGGGTGTGTCTGAGGTAGTGGTGAGCTTAGAGGACAAAAATGCAGTTGTTACCGCAGAGAAATCAGTCAGTGCGGATGCATTAAAAGCAGCCGTTGTAGATGCAGGATATGAGGTAACTAACATTCAGTAAGGAATTGTTACGGGCACAGAAATTGTATTTTGCAGATCAAAAAAGATAAGCATAAAAGAGAAGGGGAGGCCGTGGTTACTCGGCTTCCCCTTCTTCTACGATCTGCTCTAACACGCGGATCAGATCCTGCATGTTATTAAGCTCTACATTTCGCTCGAGGATCAGATTTTTCAGATCCGTTGAAAGTGTCTCGAATTTGTCTTTGATTCCAGGTGCTACATAAGATGCCATATGGTCCTCCTTTTATTTCCGGCAGCAGATTTGCCTGCGGGACGTGTAATCTATTGTTTTTGTGTGGTTACCTGTTTATCATGTACAAAAATTTCAAAAAATATGCCGTAAAAAACACTTCTTGTAAAAATCGCCGTTATCCTTTAATATTAAAGAAGGCATATAGCCGTATTGGAACATTATAAATGAAAGAATGGAAACACCATGGATTATTACAGCAGTCAGATCAGTAAATTAATACAGGAATTATCGTCTCTTCCGGGAATCGGTGCAAAATCTGCACAGCGTCTGGCATTTCATATTTTGAATATGCCGGTGGAACAGGTCGAAGAACTTTCGTCTGCGATCGTGGATGCAAGGAAAAATGTCCGTTACTGTAAGGAATGTTTTACCCTGACAGATGATGAACTGTGTCCGATCTGTAAGGATGCCGGACGTAACCACAAGACGATTATGGTTGTGGAAGATACCAGAGATCTTGCAGCATATGAAAAAACCGGCAAATACGACGGGGTTTATCATGTCCTGCATGGGGCAATTTCTCCGATGCTTGGAATCGGACCTGCAGATATCAAGTTAAAAGAGCTGATGCAGCGCCTGCAAAAGGATGTTGACGAGGTGATCATTGCGACAAACTCAAGCCTTGAGGGAGAAACGACGGCGATGTATATCAGCAAACTGATCAAACCTACCGGGATCAAAGTGACAAGGATCGCAAGTGGTGTTCCGGTCGGCGGAGATTTAGAGTATATTGATGAGGTAACACTGCTCCGTGCCTTAGAAGGCAGAACGGAGATTTAATAAAAGGAATAGAAAGGAACATGACTAGACTATGACAAATCTGGAACTTGAAAAAACAGCGAACGAAGTCCGCAAAAGTATTGTAACTGCAGTACACAGCGCAAAAGCCGGACATCCGGGCGGATCACTCTCCGCAGCAGATATCTTTACTTATCTGTATTTTGAGGAGTTAAACATTGATCCGAAGAATCCTAAGATGGCAGACCGCGACCGTTTTGTGCTTTCAAAAGGCCACACGGCGCCGGGACTTTATGCAGTTCTGGCAGAACGTGGATTTTTCCCGAAGGAGGATCTTGTCACACTGCGTCATACAGGCTCTTACCTGCAGGGACATCCGGATATGAAACACATTCCGGGGATTGATATGTCATCCGGTTCTTTGGGACAGGGACTCTCCGCAGCAGCCGGAATGGCAGCAGCCGGAAAGTTTGACAAAAAAGATTACCGTGTCTATGCACTCTGCGGAGACGGTGAGATCCAGGAAGGCCAGATCTGGGAAGCTGCCATGTGGGCAGGATTCCGCAAACTGGACAATCTGGTTGTGATCGTTGACAATAATAACCTTCAGATCGATGGAACTGTTGATGAAGTATGTTCTCCTTACCCGATCGACAAAAAATTTGAGGCATTTAATTTCCATACGATCGATATCAATGGAAATGACTTTGATGAGATTCGTGCTGCATTTAAAGAGGCGCGTGAGACAAAGGGAATGCCGACTGCGATCATTGCAAAGACCGTAAAAGGAAAAGGTGTATCTTTTATGGAAAATGCCGTAGACTGGCATGGAAAAGCTCCAAATGATGCAGAGTATGAGATCGCAATGAAAGACCTTGAGAAAGTGGGGGAAGCATTATGTCAGAAATAAAAAAAATTGCAACAAGAGAAAGCTATGGAAATGCTCTGGTAGAAGTGGGAAAAGAGCATGAAGACCTGATCGTATTAGATGCGGATCTTGCAGGCGCAACAAAGACTGGAATTTTCAAAAAAGCGTTCCCGGAGCGCCACTGGGATGTCGGTATCGCAGAGGCAAATATGACCGGCATCGCAGCAGGACTTGCAACCTGTGGAAAAGTGCCGTTTATCAGCTCTTTTGCCATGTTTGCGGCAGGAAGAAACTTTGAGCAGGTGCGCAACTCGATTGGATATCCACATCTGAATGTCAAGATTGGTGCAACTCACGCAGGTATCTCCGTTGGTGAGGATGGCGCAACCCATCAGTGCCTGGAGGATATCGCCCTGATGCGCACGATCCCTGGCATGGTAGTCATCAACCCGGCGGATGATGTAGAGGCAAGAGCTGCCGTACACGCTGCATATGATCATGCAGGACCTGTATATCTTCGTTTTGGCCGTTTACCGGTTCCTGTATTCAATGATGAGGCAACCTACAAATTTGAGATCGGCAAAGGAATTGTCTTAAAAGAAGGAAAAGATGTGACAATTTTTGCAACCGGACTCTGTGTGAATGAGACGGTAGAGGCAGAAAAAATGCTTGCCAAAGACGGTATTGATGCAGAGATCATCAATATCCACACCATCAAACCGATCGACCGTGAACTGGTTGTAAAATCCGCGTTAAAGACCGGAAAAGTCGTTACGGTTGAGGAACACTCTGTGATCGGTGGACTTGGAAGTGCGGTATGTGACGTGCTCTGTGAGGAGGCTCCGACGAAAGTCTTAAAGATCGGTGTCAACGACGTATTCGGTGAGTCAGGTCCGGCATTAGAGCTGCTTCATAAATATGAGCTTGATGCAGAGGGCATCTACAAAAAAGTAAAAGCATTTGTAAAATAATAAAAGAAATCCAAAAGAGAGACTGCTGTCATTACGGAAACGTATGCAGCAGTCTTTTTCTGTCGAAAAGTTTTTGAAAAACTGTCCATAAAACCACAAAAAAATCGGACATGCTGTGATACCATTTCAAAATAAAAAAAGCTTTTTAAATTTAAACAGGGAGGATTGGAATGATTGAGATTATCCGGGAAGAAAATTGGGATGATACGAAAGAAAAAAAGCTGCCAAAAGATATCAGACAGATTGGGAGACCGGATGTTGGGGAGAGAATATACATAGAGGATGAAGTATACAGGTATCTGCATCCATATGAGAGCAGCTGTGAAAAACTTGTATATGTTTTGCTTGGAAGATTCGAAAATTACAGTGGAAGACAGTGCACATTTGTGGAGGCAGCAATACAGCTGGAACATTTGGAATTTGATGCAGAGATTCCAAGATGGAGCGACCATGAATGGGCGTATATATATAAACGGTTAAAAGATGAGTATGACAGCATGGTCATTGTTGGATGGGCATTAGATCACAGAGGATGTCTGCCGAATATGACAAAACAGATCGAACAGTTTCATCAGACGCATTTTGGCGGCGTTCATCAGACATTGTTCTTAATGGATACCCTGGAAAAGGAGGAAACATTTTTCAGCATCCGGAACGGACATCTGTACCGGAGAGAAGGATTTTACATATATTATGACAGGCACGCCGCGGTAAAATTAAAAAAGATGGAACACAGGGAAGAAAAAACAGAAGAAGTAAATTTGCCGGAGACAGACGAGGTTACATTCATGCAGCCGGACGAGCCTGTTTACGACATAAAAGAAAAGGAAGATACGAATGATATCGATATCCTGGAAGAAGAACTCTATATGGAAGAGAGTATGCAGCCGGACGAGCCCGGACTGCAGCCACATCTGGAACGAAAAAGACAGGGGCGTTATCGGAAACAACTGGAAGAAGCGGAAAAAACGGAAGAGGCAAAGATCCCTGCATATTCCTCCCTCGTATTGGCTGTGGTGGTACTGACTCTTGGTTTTACCGCTTATCAGAACCATAAGAAGATGAATGAGATGGAAAATACTCTGGCACAGATGAATCAGGTACATATCGTGACAGAAATGCCGGAAACAGAAAAAACGGCAGATTCTGGGATCGTGGTGGAAAATATTGCAGGAAGTATAGAAAAACAGACGGAGACAAAACAGGCGGATGAACACAGTACGCAGACAGAGGCGGAACAGCTTCAAACAAATGGAACGCAGGCGGCGGAGGCATCCGCACCGGATGAAACGGCAGGGATACAGGCAGGAACGGAATTGTCAGGAATGACAGATACAGAAGAAACTGCAGAAACGTCTGGAACAGCAGATGCCCAGAAAACGATGGAGTCCCAGGAAACAGAGAGTATGCAGAATCGGGAGGGAGAACAGAAGGCGGAAGCGGACACAGATGAAACAAACAGCAATAAGGAAAACGTAAAAGAGACGGCGGCACAGCCGGATGAGGCACAGACATATTTAAAACAGGGGTACTATGTGGTGCGGCAGGGGGATAATCTGGCTGCGATCTGCCGGAAAATATATCAGACAACAGCCATGATGGACAAAGTATGCGAGGCAAACGGGATTGATGATCCGGATGCAATCTATGCAGGCCAGTATCTGACGCTTCCGAATTAACAAAGCAGCCGCTTCTAAAAATAAGATGAAACATCCAGGGAATAATGCTATAATATCGAAAGATCAGTGTGAAAAAAAGATTTTTCACACACAGGATTTGTGTTTACGCACAAACTTGAGATGCCCGAAATGGGCAAGAACGAGGTTTAAGATGAAAGAGAGATTGGTATGGCGGAAAAAAACAAGAGAGGATTTCATACGGTAGAAGAACCGGATATGGAAGAGTATGAACGCAAGCTGCGTGAACATCGGGTAAAAGTAGTCAGAAGAACCGTTATTCTGATCGTTACCGTATTGGCAGTTTCTGCGGGACTCTGGGTGTTTATGGCACTGCGCCATTATGAGAATTTTGACGTGGGATCGTCTGTTGACAGGGCTGATACGGAGGCTACAAAGTTTGCAGATTTTGGGGGGAATATTTTAAAATACAGCAACGACGGTGCTTTTTATACGGATACGGCAAACGAACTGATCTGGAATCAGACCTATGAGATGACCGATCCGCAGATTGATATTTGCGAAGATTACCTGACAATCTATGATAAAAAGGGAACTATGATCTATATCATGACAAAGGAGGGAATCTTAGGCGGAATAGAAACGACAATGCCGATCCAGCAGGTGCGTGTGGCATCGCAGGGAACGGTGGCGGTTCTGATGAAAAAAGATGCTTCCGGTTATCTTGCAATGTATGATAAAACAGGTGCAAAATTAACGGAAGGAGAGATTCACGGTGCAAAAAAAGGGTATCCGGTCGCGATTGCATTGTCATCGGATGCTGTAAGACTTGCAGTTGCCATGTTGGACATCAATGATGGAAGCATAAAAAGTACGATTGCTTTTTACAATTTTGGAACAGCAGGAGAAAGTGAAATTGATCATGTAGTCGGAGCGCAGACGTTTCCAGATACCGTGATCCCGGAAATTGTTTACCTGGCGGATGACAGGCTTGCGGCATTCTCGGATACCGGAGTGATCCTGTTTGAGGGATCTCAGAAACCAAAACAATCCGGAACGATCCCTTTTGAAAAAGAAGTGAAGAGTATTTTCTATAATGATAATTATATTGGCTGCGTGATAAGCAATGAGGATGAGGCAGTGACACATCACATAAGTGTCTATGATCTGGATGGAAAAAGCGTTCTGGAAAAAGATTTTACAATGGAGTATACAGGTGTGGAATTTCTTGCGAACAATGAGATTTGTATTACAAATGAAAACGCATGTGATATATACACCATACATGGGATATATAAATTCCATCATGAGTTTGAACAGACATTGTATAAGATCATTTCCGAGAGTGGCGCGCTGAATTATACATTGATACTGGAAGATACAACAGAAAAAATAAGACTGAAATAAGGAGCATACATATGAACTGGGTTTTGCTGCTGGTATTGCTGATACTGGGATACAATATTATAAGAGGATATAGAAAAGGATTTTTGCGAATTGTGTATTCCCTGGTATCGTGGGTCATAGTACTTACATTTGTTACCGTTG
>NZ_LR027880.1:505000-692500 GCF_900537995.1 Roseburia intestinalis L1-82
TTCGAGTGTGGCGAACCTGTTTCCTTTTAACTACTCCGGCAAGACCGATAAGAACGGATTTTATATCGGGAGGGATAAGTTTGGAAGCAATGTCATTGTAGATTTCAACCAAAGGGCGGATGACAAGACGAATGCCAATATCCTCATCCTTGGAAACTCCGGGCAGGGAAAATCCTACCTGTTAAAACTGATACAGACCATCCTGCGTGAGTCCGGGATGAAAGTCATCTGCCTGGACCCGGAGCATGAATATGTTGACCTGACCGGAAATCTGGGAGGCTGTTTTGTGGATCTGATGAGCGGGGAGTATATCATCAATGTGTTAGAACCCAAAACATGGGATGAAAACGGCAGCCCGGAGGATACGGAGGCACCCTATGCGTTCCGCTGTTCCTCAAAATTAAGCCAGCATATCTCCTTCTTAAAAGACTTTTTCCGAAGCTATAAGAATTTTACGGACAGCCAGCTTGACACGATAGAAATCATGTTGGCGAAACTTTATGAGAAGTGGAACATAGGGGATGATACGGACTTTGGCAGGCTTACGCCAAAGGATTACCCGATCCTGTCTGACCTTTACGATCTGATGGAAGAGGAATATAAGCATTACGATGCGAAGAAGAAACAACTGTATACCGCAGAGCTTCTGCAGGAAATCTGTCTTGGACTTCACTCCATGTGTAAGGGAGCGGAGTCCAAATTTTTTAACGGACATACGAATATCACAGACAGCAGTTTTCTGACTTTCGGTGTCAAGGGACTGCTTCAGGCGAGCAAAAATGTGAAGGATGCCATGCTGTTTAATGTGCTTTCCTACATGTCCAATGAACTTCTGACCAACGGGCATACGGCAGCCTGCATCGATGAGTTTTATCTGTTCCTTACCAACCTGACCGCCGTGGAATATATCCGAAACTTTATGAAACGTGTGCGAAAAAAGGACAGTGCCGTCATCCTTGCCAGCCAGAATCTGGAGGACTTCAATATCGATGGAATCCGGGAGTATACGAAACCGCTGTTTTCCATCCCAACCCATGTATTTCTGTTCAATGCGGGAAACATCGATTCCAGATTTTATATCGACACCCTGCAGCTTGAGCAGAGCGAATACAACCTGATCCGCTATCCGCAGAGGGGCGTGTGCCTCTATAAATGCGGCAATGAACGTTACAACCTTATGGTACATGCACCGGAGTACAAGGAGAAACTGTTCGGAAGTGCCGGAGGACGATAAAGCAGGGAAAAAGGAAGGAGGGATGCCAAACTATGGACATGAGGGAGCAGAAATTCGGCATTGAGATCGAGATGACAGGCATTACCAGACAGCGTGCTGCGGAGGTCATGGCAGCCTATTTTTCCTCTACGTTCAGCTATGACGGCGGAAGCTATGAAGAGTACAGTGTCAGGGATGCGGCAGGCCGCAGATGGAAAGTCATGTATGACTCCAGCATTGAGGCGCAGAAAAAAGGCGGCGGTTATGCGGGGAGTGAGTACAAGGTAGAATTTGTTTCCCCTATCTGTGAATACGCGGATATCCCTGTCATACAGGAACTCATCCGGCAGCTCCGGCATGCAGGTGCAGTGGCAGGAAAGAATACAGGCATCCATGTGCATATCAACGCGGCACCCCATGATGCAAGGACACTGCGGAACATCACCAACATCATGTACAGCAAGGAAGATTTGATCTATAAGGCACTTCAGGTAGATGTAGAGAGGGAGCATCGTTACTGCCAGAAGGTGGAAGAGGACTTTTTGCAGGAACTGAACCGGAAGAAACCAAAGAGTCTGGAGGAAGTGAGCAGGATCTGGTACAAGGGGGTTGATGGAAGGCACAGGCATTACCATGAAAGCCGTTACCACTGTCTGAATCTGCACAGCGTGTTCCAGAAGGGAACGATTGAGTTTCGTCTGTTTAACTCCACTACCCATGCAGGAAAAATAAAGGCATATATCCAGCTCTGCCTTGCCATTTCTGCGCAGGCATTGAACCAGAAATGTGCCAGCCGGATCAAGACTGCCAGCACCAACGAAAAATATACATTCCGTACCTGGCTGTTAAGGCTGGGAATGATCGGGGATGAATTTAAGACGGCGCGGAAGTTTCTTCTGGAAAATCTGGAGGGCGGCATTGCATGGAAGGACCCGGAACAGGCTGTGAGACAGAAGGAAAGACTGCGTGCGATGAAAGAAAAGAAAGAACTGGAAATCGGACATGCACAGCAGGCAGACAGCATGGAAGAAGAGGTGCCGGAGGATGCACAGGGAATGAACATGACCATGTAAAAACAAAACGCAGAGAAAGGAAACAAGAATATGAACATGACAGGAAGAAGATATATTGCATATGGCTCGAACTTAAACCGGGGGCAGATGGCACTGCGCTGCCCCGATGCAAAGGTGGTAGGAACCGGGGAAATCAAGGACTATGAGCTGTTGTTCCGTGGAAACAGGAACGGGGCGGTAGCCACGGTGGAGCCGAAAAAAGGGGAGAGTGTGCCGGTGTTAATCTGGGAGATCAGTCCGAGAGATGAGTTTAACCTGGACCGTTATGAGGGATATCCGAGACTGTATGGAAAAGAAATGCTGGAAGTGGAGATGGATGGAAAACGGGAGAAAATGATGGCATATACCATGACGGATGGGTATGCCATGGGAGTCCCTTCGGAACACTACCTTGCTACTATCCGCACCGGATATCAGGAGGCAGGATTTGATGAGGATGTTCTGATGGCAGGTGTTGAAAAGAGCAGGGAGCGCATGAAACAGGAGATGGAAGCAGAGAGAATGGAGGAAGCATCATGGAGCCAGCAACTGCCGCTCTGATCGCAAGGGCAGCCATAGCAGCCGGAACCAATAAAAAAGTGTGGACAGGGATTGCCTCTGTACTGGCAGCCCTGTGCCTTCCGGTCATCCTTGCCGTCATGTGCTACATCAGCATTGCTTCCGGTGGAACAGAACATAACCGGGCGGCAGTGCATCTGGCATTCGATGGAGGGGAAGCACCGGATGGAATGCCTGCGGATTATCAGGCTTATGTCCGCCAGATGCAGGAAAGTTTTGCGGAGCTGGATGCCATATTAGATGACATTGATGGCATGACAGAAGGGGAACTGTGCGACAGGTATCTGGTCAAATCCGTTTTTTATTCTCTGTATTTCGGCGCAGACCGGGTACGGCTTGAGACGGATGATTATAAAAAATTTGCAGACTGTTTTGTGGATTATGAGGAACGGACACAAAACGCAGAGCAGGAGGACGGGACAGTCACGCTGGAAAAATATACCGTGGCAGTTGCCATTGGGGATAAGACAAAAATCTTCCAAAAACTTGCATCCGACTATGGAGTTACCGCAACTTATGAACAACAGTCCAATGCAGTCAATGTGTGGTATGTGGCAAAGTATGACACAGCGGCCCCTACAGAGGGGGATGAATTTTCCGACTGGAGCGGCTGGAACGGGGCAGGGGATATCCCTGTGTATGATCTGCCGGCCAATGGGAATGGAAGTGATATCGTACAGCTTGCATTATCGAGACTGGGGCATCCGTACTCGCAGGCACTCCGCGGAACCGGGAATTATGTCGACTGCAGTTACCTGACACTGTGGTGCTACAGACAGATAGGAATCTCCCTGCCGGGAACGGCGGCAGAGCAGGGAAGATATATGGTGGAGCATAACCTGACGGTTGCAAAGGAATCACTGCAGCCGGGGGACCTTGTGTTCTGGAGCCACAAACCAAACGGAAGATACATGAACATCACGCATGTGGGAATCTATGCCGGGGATGGCATGGTCGTGGATGCGTCCTATTCCAAAGGGAAGGTGGTGTACCGTCCCCTGTTTGACAACGATAAGCAGGTACTGTATGGCAGACCGCAGTAAATTTTTTGATGCCGCAGGCATCTGTTTTCCGCCAGAAAATAGAAATGAAGGAGGAGCGATATGGCAGAAAAAGAAATAAAAATCACATTTGCCGGGGAGAAACTGGAGGCATTAAGTTTCTTTCTGGCAGAGCAGGGAGGAAAAACCGTGGAGGAGCTGTTGAAGAGCCATCTCGATAAATCTTATGAGAAAAATGTTCCTGCACAGGTCAGAAAATTTGTGGAGAGCAGGATGGAAACTCTACAGGAGACAGCAAATCAGGAGCAGGAATCCCAGAGAACGGGAGGCACAAGACAGCAGAGAGCATCCGGCAGGCGGAGCAGGGAGACACAGAATCAGGAAGAGCAGCCGAGAGAGCCGGTGCTGGAAACTGTGGAAGAGACAGCAGAAAATACGATGAGCATGGGAATGTGAGGCGGATAAGTGAACGGATATGAAGAGAAAATAAAAGACCGTCTGTTTCTGGAAGTGTGCAATGCGGCAGGCAGAGAGGAATGGGACGGACTGGCGCATCAGCAGAAGGAAAACCTCATGCTGGTATGCCGTCTCAGCGGGTATGACGAAAAGTTTCAGAGGGACTGCGGACTTGTCACCAGAGAGCAGATGGAGCATTGGGGGATAGAAGAAGAGGTGCTTTTTCAGGATGCATGGGCAAATATGTTTGCAAAACGTCCGCCGCTCCTTATGGATTTTGAGGATGCCTACGGGCATCACTATGACCAGAATATCCTTTCGATGGAGAAAAAACCGGAGAGAATCTGGAGGACGGATGCCGACTTTTATGTCCTTACCAACAACATGGATCATGGGGCGGTGTACATGATGGACGAGGCAACGCTGCAAAAATCAGCAGAAAAGCTGGATGGAAATCTGATCGTCCTTCCGGCATCCATCCACGATGTGTATCTTATGGTGGAGAGGGAAGGTCTGGACATGGAACGGCTGAGGAATGGGGTATATGGAGCAAACAGGGCGTTCCCGGAGGCAGACTATCTGTCCGATGAGATTTATCGATATGACAGGGATACGCACAGGCTGTCTGTCATACCGGCGAGCGTGCAGGAAGAGCAGGCAGGAATGGTGCTTTCTTAAAGGTGTGTTTTTCTGAAAACATTTCAACTGGGAGTTTATGGGAAGGAGGAACTATGAGAGCAGTATTTTCCAGAAAAGAGCCGAAGATAGAGGCGAAAGAATTCTGTGTGGAAAAGGTCATCATGCTTCCGGCTGGGGAGTATGAATCTTTTACCAATCATCTGATGCACAGGCATGATTTTATCAGGGAAAATTTGGATTTCATGTATGAAAAAGATGGGGTGCGGCACTGTCTTTTAGTAACCGGAGAGGGCATGGAGGAAGGTGTTCTGGTGGAGAGCGAAGGGTCATCTTACGCCAGATACTTTGCCTTTGTGCCATCGGTAAGCGGCATTTTGGAACAGGAGCAGGCAGTGAAGGAAACACAGACGCTGTCCATGATAAAGGAAAGCGGACAGGAAGAGCAGGCAGGAATGGTGCTTTCTTAAGGGTGTGTTTTTCTGAAAATGATTTCAACTGAGAGTTTAAATTTGGAGGTAAAGAGATGAAACAGGCAGTCGTTACGATCAAATATGATGAGGAAAAGTTAAATGCTGTGAAACAGTACATGGGAAAAAAGGACGCGGATTTTGATGCGGAACTGAAGGAAGTCCTTGGAAAAATGTACGAAAAATATGTACCGCAGGCAGTCCGTGAGTACATTGAAAGCAGAGGGGATGTGCCGCCTGCAATCAAAAAGGCAAACCGCCAGCAGGGCAAAAACAGTGTGGCATCCGGCAGTGCTGCGGAGAATGAGTAGGGAACGGAGGAAGCATGGACAAGATAAAGATTCTGAAAGTAGAGTCGGGGAAACCTCCCTGTGTGAAGGAGATTGCGAATGACTTTAAGGCAAGTCAGGCAGAGGTGGAGGGAGACATTGAGTGCGTTGGTTTTGGAGATGGATGTGTGGCAGTAATCAACGCTGAAGGAAAACTAAATGGAATGCAGCCGAACCGCAGGAATGGTGATGACATCATCTGCGGTCCATTTTTTATCTGTGGGGATAGCCCGGACGGTGATTTCATTTCCCTGACGGAGCAGCAGATCGAGGAATATACCAGACGATTTGGAGAGATTGAGCAGTTTACAGGGCAGGAACCGGAACTGGAGCCACATATGACCATCCTCGCTTTTTAAGAAAGTGACAGGACAATGGAAAGGAAACGGCACAGACACCGCCGTGTGAGCCTGCGTGTGGCAACGTGTGCCGTTATTCTGCAAAACTGGATAAAGTGACCGATTAAGCTATATTCTGCCCTGTATGAGCCGATTTGGAGAAAATAACAGAAAACCCGGAGTGCGGAGGCATCCAAGACTCCGAAAATGGGGATGAAACGGGGCTGTAAAACAGGGTCGAAAATAGTGCAGGTTAAAGGGGTTATGCCGCAAAAGAGCGGCTTAACCCGTCAGACACCCACCGGCAGAGCCGTTGGGCAGTTCTAAGCATGGCATAACTTTTTTGGAAGATTCGGAAAGGTTATGCCATTTTTATTTTTGTTACAGTGCAATCAGGCAGTAGAGGCCGGCAGAAGTTATGCCTTTTGCAGAAACAGGAAAAAAGTCTATAGACAGAGGAAAAAGAAGGAGGAAATGAGTAGTCCCATGGGGTGAGGTGCGCACCACTACCAGAATGGGACGATGAAAGTATTGGAATTATTTGCAGGAACAAGGAGCATCGGGAAAGCCTTTGAACAACGGGGACATGAAGTATTCAGTGTGGAATGGTCAAAAGATTTTGAAAACATTGATCTGTATGAGGACATCAGCAAGGTGACGGCGGAGGATATCTTAAAACTTTTTGGAAAACCGGATGTCATCTGGGCGAGTCCTGACTGCGCTACTTTTAGTATTGCAGCGATCAGCCATCACAGAAAAAAGAATCCAGAGACAGGAAGTCTTGAACCGGTCAGTGCATATGCAAAATTCTGTGACAGGGTAGACAAACATGTGCTGGAACTCATTGAGCAGCTACAGCCAAAGTATTATTTTATAGAGAATCCGAGAGGCGGCATGCGCAAGATGGAATGGATGAAGAACCTGCCAAGATATACAGTGACCTATTGCCAGTATGGAGATAACAGAATGAAACCGACTGATATCTGGACGAATCATCCGAACCCTGAATTTCTGCCGATGTGTCATAACGGTGATTCATGCCATGTACCGGCACCGAGGGGAAGCAAGACAGGAACGCAGGGACTGAAAGGTTCGAGGGAGCGCAGTGTGATACCGCAGAAACTGTGTGAGCATATCGTAGATATTTGTGAGGAGGGATGAAATGAATACAAAAGCAATTTATACCGTTCACGAAAACGGAAAGGAACACTATTTCTTTTCGGAACATGCGGGAGGTTTCAGTTACCCTTTTGCAGTAGCTGATTTTCTGCATAGTCTAAAAGGTGTGCTGAATGACCCGATGTCTCCACAAAAAGGATTATGTGCAGCACCAATGCTGGAACAGATGAAAGGCAATTATTTGTTCCCGGAAGAAATAGAGGGAAAAGAATTGTTTACTGCGGTTAAAAAAGAGCAGATGTTTCAACTTGCAGTGAAAGAACAGGCATCATTTGGAATTGAAATCGATATGGAACAGGATACGGTATCATTCCATTTCCGGGAGGGAGAGGAAGAACTGCAGGAATTTTGTGACATAGGATTTCCAAGGCATGGAGAAAGGGGAGAGTATAGTGGTGAAACCTTTTATTATGCTGCGGATAATCTGAGAGTCAAAAATATGATGGACGGAATTGAAATGTCGATCAGTGCGGAAAACGAAGAAGCATACAGGAGCATGATATTAAAGGCTGTGCAGAAACAAACTGAGGAGCAGAGTACAGGAATGAGCCAGCAGATGTAAGGAGATGGAGGAGAATGGAAAAAGTCAGAAAAGCATTTTATATTGAAGAAGAACTGCTGGGGCAGGTAGATGCCCTGTTACCACAGGCAGATGTGCGTTCACGAAACGAATTCGTCAATCGGGCACTGCGGTTTTATATCGGATATCTCACTTCGGAGAAAATAGAAAATTATATGCTGACAACCATCTCCTCTGTCATGCATGCAACGGTAAAGGACAGCGAGAACCGCATGGCTCGTGCAATGTATAAACTTGCAGTGGAAACTTCCAAGCTGTCCCATGTGATCGCATACAGCCATGGTGTGGATGAGCAGGCACTCGGAAAGCTGCAGGCGAAGTGTGCAGAAGAGGTGAAACGGATCAATGGAGCAGTGAGGTTTGAGGAGGCATATCAATATCAGCAGGGGGATCGTTTTTAAGAAATAATTTATTGAAATGCGGTAAGACTTACAGTATGATAAAAGAAAAGGAAGGAGTGGTACATGATGACACAGATGAAGGAACGGGCAGTTGAATTGATAGAACGTATTCCAGATGAAAAAATGTTTTATGTGATTAATATTCTTCAGAATCTTGAGGAAATGTCATCCAACAGACCTGCAGATAAGAAACAGGCAATGGAAGCACTCCAGAATGTGCTGAAGTTCAGCGGAAGATTACCAGAAGATTTTGACGCAGACAAGGAATTACAGGAGGCAAGGGAGGAAAAGTATGGTAATATTGGTTGACACAAATATTATTATAGATGCACTTGCCAATCGGGAACCATATGCTGATGATGCAAAAAGAATTATGGAAAAATGTGCGGCAAGGGAAATAACAGGAATACTTGCGGCACATAGCATACCAAACTTGTTTTATATTCTTAGAAAAAATTTCAGTCAGGAAGAAAGAAGATTTCTTCTGAAAAATTTATGTGAGATATTTCAGATTTCTGACTTGAATGAAAAGAAGATAGTAGCTGCATTGGAAAACAATGCATTTTCAGATTTTGAAGATGGTCTGCAGGAAGAATGTGCAGTTGAGTCTATGGCAGATTATATTGTTACACGAAATCCGGCTGATTTTAAGCATTCAAGAGTAAAAGTAATTCTCCCAGATGAGTTGTTGAGAGAGTTAGAAAAAAATTAATTATCAGAAGGGAATACAGGACCATTACTTCGGTAGTGGTCTTTTCTGTACTCTTAAAAGCTGTGAATTTATGAGGAGGAAACATAGTTGAAAGATTTTGAAGGGTTCATTAAGAACTATGCTACCAGAGATTTTTTCTATTTTTTTGCAGAAAAATCTATTGAAATATATAAAAATCAAGTAGAAAAATTAGATGAACATTTGGTATGTAATATTACATTTCCTTTAAACATTATTCAGCATGGTTTTATACATAAGCAGGCAAAAGTCATGTTATCGGCATGGGATATTCCAAACATGGCATATCTTTCTATCACGAATTCCAATGATTACAGAAATGATATTATGACAGAACAATTAGCAGGAAGAGTGGTCAACCTGTATCGTGGGTATGAAAATAAGCATTCAGGAAGTGAATATATTGGAAATAATGGACTGCCTAGTATATTCAAATATTTGATGGGAATGTCATATGAACAATTTAAATACGCAAATCCGGCATGGATATATCAGAACTATAACCGCAATTACCATATGCTGATCGGTTCGCCTAATATTAACAGGGAAAAAATAGTTGATATCAATGTGATTACAAACGAATTATTTGGACTTACAGCAGAGGAATTGTTAGCAGTAGAATGGATTATCTGGTGGCTGTGTTCTATTCATCCAGATCCATTAAGCGCACCGGAAGAGTTATATAGAAAAAAAGAAAATAGCATCCTGACAAAGAAAAATCTGGAGCGGGTTATAAGTTATTATTCTGTGACCTATGAACAGGTGAGAAACTCATCATTGCGAAAACAGATTTTCTACAACAAACCATTTGTGATTACGCAAAAGACGAAAGAAACGATTGCAGTCAGTTTCTATTTGGTACAGATGATGATAGCAGATGGATTGTACTGGCTGATTCGGGATTACTATCACAACAATCATTGGGGAACCAAATTTATAATTGCTTTTGGAGAGATGTTTGAGGATTACTTTGAAGAACTGGCAGGTTTATATCTGCCCAAGAATTCATGGCATAAGATTCCAGAGGAAAGAAAAAAGAGTGCTGATTATTATGTTGAAGTGGATGAAGCGGTATTTTTGTTTGAATTAAAATCAGGATTACTTGGACTGGGAGCAAAACAGCAGGTGCCGGATGTTGGGCAGATTGATATATTTTATAACAGGAACATAAAAGAGGCATATGAGCAGTTGAAGGCATCAGAGCAGGAATATAAAGGAGAGAAACCTGTAATAAAGGTTTTTCTTTTGGTTTGCGCGCCATGGGCGCGCTCTAATGGGTGAAAGTCCCGAACACGCCTAGGCAACGAGGAAGTGTATAGCAGAACAGCAAGGGTGTCCATCGTGAGGTGGAATCTGAAGGAAGCTGTAAGCAAACTCTTGGTCCGACGGACAGAAATCACATATAAGGCTCGGAAATACGGATAAGTCTGCCAAAAGAGATGAAGTCCTAAAGTTGCTGGAAGTACGAGTAGATGTGGCGGATAGATGAGAGGAAAGAGCGTGCACCTTAAGCGTGGAGGTCTCACAGGGGTTTCATTAGCCTAGTAACAACGAACTGTGAGAAGTCAGCCGAGCCCATAGTAGTGAAGAAGTCTCTGTAATGGAGATAGAGCAAAGGGGCGAACAATCAATAAGTTTGAGTATGTCTCGTATTGCAGAAGAGATAACATCTGCCGTAACCAATCGGGTAAAAGATGGTCAAATCAAGCGGGACGGAAAGGAAAGAACGCATGGACACAAGTAGTCTAATGGAGCAGATACTATCTAACGATAATCTCAACAGAGCATATCTGCAAGTCGTACGAAACAAAGGTGCCGAGGGAGTAGACGGAATGAAGTACACAGAACTCAAGGAATATCTTGCAAAGAACGGCGAAATTATCAAGGAACAGTTGAGGATAAGAAAATATAAACCTCAACCAGTACGAAGAGTGGAGATACCAAAGCCTGATGGTGGTGTCAGAAACCTGGGAGTACCGACAGTAACAGACAGATTCATACAACAAGCTATTGCACAGGTTTTAACACCAATCTATGAGGAACAATTCCATGACCATAGCTATGGATTCAGACCGAACAGATGTGCACAGCAAGCAATCCTTACAGCACTCGATATGATGAATGACGGAAATGATTGGATTGTAGACATTGACTTGGAAAAGTTCTTTGACACAGTAAATCATGACAAACTTATGACTATCATAGGTAGAACTATTAAAGATGGAGATGTTATCTCTATTGTCAGAAAATACCTAGTCAGTGGAATCATGATTGACGATGAGTATGAGGATTCTATCGTGGGAACACCTCAAGGTGGAAATCTCTCGCCATTATTGGCAAATATTATGCTGAACGAACTAGACAAGGAAATGGAAAAGAGAGGACTTAACTTTGTACGGTATGCGGATGACTGTATCATTATGGTCGGAAGTGAAATGTCTGCGAATAGAGTTATGAGAAATATCTCACGATTCATTGAGGAAAAACTAGGACTTAAAGTCAATATGACGAAGAGCAAAGTAGATAGACCAAGAGGAATTAAATACCTTGGGTTTGGATTCTACTACGATACAAGTGCACAGCAATTCAAGGCGAAACCACATGCAAAATCAGTAATGAAGTATAAGAAGAGGATGAGGGAACTCACTTGTCGTAGCTGGGGCGTTAGCAACAGCTATAAAGTAGAGAGACTTAATCAGCTTATCAGAGGATGGATTAACTACTTTAAGATAGGTAGTATGAAAACTCTCTGTAGAGAACTTGATGGAAACATTAGATATAGAATACGCATGTGTATTTGGAAACATTGGAAAACACCACAAAACAAAGAGAAGAATTTGGTTAAACTCGGCGTTCCAAGATGGGCGGCACATAAAGTGGCAAATACTGGCAATCGGTATGCACACATGTGTCACAATGGATGGATACAAAAGGCTATAAGCACAAAGAGACTAACTTCATTTGGATTAGTCTCAATGTTAGATTACTACACCGAAAGGTGTGTTACTTGTTAAGTTGATTGAACCGCCGTGTACCGAACGGTACGCACGGTGGTGTGAGAGGTCGGGAAATCACTCAGATTTCCCTCCTACTCGATTATGAGAGTATGACCAATACACAGATGATAGTCGGCTCATTGCCGGAAATATTTGAGCAAGATCCAAGATGTTATATTATGACAATAGATGATCTGGAGATGCTTCTGGCAACCTATAAAAAGGATAAAAGCAGATTTGATGATGTTGTGAAAGCACTTGTTGAAAACAAAAGAGGAGGCAACGACTATAAGAGTGTTCTGGAAATATTGAATATATATCAGGCAGTTGGCGATATGCACTTTATTGGAGAAAGAGATTATTTCAATAAAATAGCAGAAAAGCTGAAAAAGGAATTAGGGACAGACCAATAAGGAGGACACCATGCCCAAACTTATCCTACGCTGCAACTACCTCAAGAACTCCCCGCCCGCACACCTTGCTAATTACATCAATTACATCGGCACCCGTGAGGGCGTGGAGAAGGTAGGCAGCACGACATCTTCACTGCCAGCCACCGACCGGCAGAAAAGTCTGATTGAAGATATTCTGGCAAAGATTCCCGATGCGAACCGGATGCATGAGTATCACGATTATATCCAAAGACCAACCAGAGAAAATGCATCGGAGTTTATTACGCAGGCGTTGGAAAATAACCTTGACATCATAGCGAAAAAGAAAAATTATATGGATTATCTGGCAAACAGACCGGGAGTAGAAATCATAGGTACTCACGGTCTGTTTTCAAATGAGGGAGAACCAGTGGTGCTGTCCCGTGTGGCAGAAGAGGTGGCAAATCATCCCGGTGTGATCTGGACGAATGTCATCAGCCTGCGGAGGGAGGATGCCGAGCGGTTAGGCTATGACAGTGCCGCCCAGTGGCAGGCACTGTTGAGGAGCAGGGTGCAGTTGCTGTGTGAGAATTGTAAGATAGACAGCCGGAACCTGAAATGGTATGCGGCATTCCACAATGAATCCCATCATCCCCATGTGCATCTGGTGGTCTATTCTTCTGATCCGTCCGAGGGATACTTGACGGCAAAGGGAATTGATGCCATGCGTTCTGCATACGCACATGATATTTTCCGGCAGGAGTTTCTAAGCATCTATGAGAAGGCAACCGAACAGAGAAACCAGTTAAAAGAGCAGGCAGAAAAAAGTCTGCTTTTTTTGTTGCAGCAAATGCAGGAGGGAGTCTGTCATAATCTCAAGATTGCAGAGCAGATGCAGCTTTTATCCAGACGGTTAAAAAATACCGGAGGGAAAAAGGTATATGGATACTTGAAAGCAGATGTGAAAGCCATCGTAAATGACATTGTAGATGAACTGGCAAAGGAAGAGCGTGTGGCAGAATGCTATCAGGCATGGCTAAAAAGCAGGGAGGAGATACAGCATTACTATAAAGATTCGGAAATAGAGAGGATACCGCTGTCACAGCAGAAGGAGCTAAAGAGCATTAAAAACATGGTCATCCGTGAGGCAGTCCGTTTTGGAGAAGGGTATCTGTATCTGGAAGAAGCGGAAACGGGAATGGAACGGCTGGAAGAGATATCCGAACAGCAGACAGAAAGCCTTGCCGCATTGCAGGGGGAGGACATGCCGGATATCATGCCTGGACAAACGGAGATGGAGGAGCAGGAACCAGACAGGCAGGAAGAAGAGCATGGGGAATCCGTTTCTTATTTTGCCAGATGGACGGACCGGTATAAAGAAGCGAGGGAATATCTCTATGGCACGATGGAGGCAGAACCAGATGAGGAGGCAGCCCATGAGATCATGCTGGAAGAGGCAGAGCAGGGAAATGCGTATGCCATGCACGACATGGGAAAGATTTATGCACAGGGCATTGGATGTGAAGCAGATAAAGAAATGGCAGATGTGTGGTACAAAAAAGCATTAGCGGCAATGCAGTATGTAGAGCAGAAGAAAAAGAATACCTATCTGGAATACCGCATCGGAAAAATGTATCAGTACGGACTTGGCACAGAAGAGAATCTGGAACAGGCAGGGGAGTGGTTTTTCAAGGCGGCAGTAAAGGAACATAAGTATGCGCTCTATTCCCTTGGCATGCTTTATCTGCAGGGGAAAGGAGTAGAGCAGAATGAGGAAACCGCATATAGTCTGCTGTTCCGGTCTTACAGCAAGGGAAATCCCTATGCGGCGTATGAACTTGGAAAACTTTATGAGACAGGATGCGGAACAGAGAAAAATCAGGAAAAGTCGGAAAATTGTTATCGTGCTGCTTTTCTAGGTTTTCTGAATCTGGAGAAAAAATCAAAGGATGATACGCTCTGGTATCGTATTGGCTGCATGTATCTGCATGGGATAGGGACAGAGGCAGACGAAACGAAAGCCGAACATTATCTGACAAAAGCATCTGATTATGGCAACACCCATGCCTCCTATCAGCTTGCCAGACTCTATATCAGACAGGAGAGCCAAAAGTTAAGCGGGGAGTCTGGGACAGCACCGGATTACGCAAAGATTGCAAAAGCGGTAAAGTGGCTGGAAGAATCAGCCGCACAGGAAAATCCGTTTGCGGATTATGCACTGGGACGCTTGTACAGGGAAGGCACACTGGTGGCGGCAGACATGGAAAAAGCAGTGTTCCACCTGAAACGTGCCGCAGATGCCGGAAACAGCTATGCACAGTATCAGCTTGGAAAAATATATCTGGAAGAGGACAACAAAAACATTCCAGCAGCCATACAGTATCTGACACTGGCTGCGAAACAGAAAAATGAATTTGCAGCATACAGGTTAGGGAAACTTTATCTTGCCGGAGAAGAACTGCCAAAGAACACAGAGCTGGCACTGCATTATCTGAAGATGGCGGCAGACACCGGAAACCAGTATGCACAATATACCCTTGGTAAAGTGTATCTGATCGGAAAGGATGTCCAGCAGGACAAGGAACTGGCATACGACTATTTTTTAAAATCCGCAGAGCAGGGAAACATTTATGCAGCGTATTTTTTAGAACACTGGAATGACATGCCACACCCCGATCTGCTCTTAATGGCAACAAGGCTCATGCGGCATCTGGAACATATCATCGAAGAGAATGTGGCTGGAAGGAAGAGCGGAGGCCACAGGCAGGGGATTGACAGAAAACTGGCACGAAAAATCCGGCAGAAGAAGATTGCACAGGGACATGCCGTGGATGACCATGAGGACATGGTACAGACACAGTGATCACAGGAGGAGAAGTAGAAATGATGAGAGGAGGTACGATTGGGAGATTTTATTTACTTTACAGAGGAACAGAAGGAGCGAGCCAATGCGGTACATATTGCGGACATCCTTCGCCGGGAGCATGAGGAAGTGGAGCGTTCCGGGAATGAATGGCGTTGGAAACGGCACAGGAGTGTGACTTTTCGGGGGAGCAGTTGGTACCGCCACAGCAGACAGGTCGGAAGTCATGCCATTGATTTCATGCAGGAGTTCTTCGGGATGTCCTACCCGGAGGCGGTGAGCTATCTGCTGGACGGAGAACAGGGACAGCTTATTGAACGGGGAAAAAGGCAGGAGACAAAAAGAAAACCGATAAAAGCCGGGAAGGGACGGCAGGCTGTAGAAAAAGAACAGACAGAGGAAAGAAAAGAACAGAAAGAGCCAAAGGAACTGAAACTGCCGGAGAAAAATCCGACCATGAAGAGAGTCTATGCATATCTTCTGCACAAACGTCATATTGACAGGGAAATCCTCTCGTACTTTGCAAAGGCAGGAACCATATATGAATCTGCGGAGCATCACAACATTGTGTTTGCCGGACTGGACAGCGAGGGGAAAATCCGGCATATCCATGTGAAGGGGAGC
Source organism: Roseburia intestinalis L1-82 (assembly GCF_900537995.1). Taxonomy (NCBI): domain Bacteria; kingdom Bacillati; phylum Bacillota; class Clostridia; order Lachnospirales; family Lachnospiraceae; genus Roseburia; species Roseburia intestinalis. The sequence continues at coordinate 520,819 of NZ_LR027880.1, forward strand.
TGTTCTGACGGCAGGAGCTTCCGGCTGAATCAGGAAGGCTCGGAAGTTGCCTACGGATTTGGATACAGGGGAACCGGGAACAGACTGTATGTGTTTGAGGCACCCATTGACCTGTTATCATTTCTGTCCTTGTATCCAGAGAACTGGCAGGGGAACAGTTATATCACCTTAAACGGTGTGGCAGAGCATGCCATGCTGCAGGCATTGAAAGACAATCCCAGACTGGATACGGTTGTGCTGTGCCTTGACCATGATCCGGCAGGCATAGAGGCGTGCGGCAGACTGGCAGAGATTCTGGTACGCAATGGATATGGTGCGGTAAAGAGGTTACAGTCAGCCTGCAAAGACTGGAATGAGGATTTAAAAGGCAGATATGGTGAGGAAACAATTCCGGCACAGGAGCATCCGAGAGTCATGGAATGCAGGGCATGGACAGAGGTGCTGAAAGAAGTGACGGAATCCATCAACATCAAGTATGCCAACAGAAGTTATATCTGCCGTTATTATCAGGATATTTATAATGAACTGAAAAAGGGCAGGAGCAGGGAACAGCTTATGGATGCCTTTGACGGACCGGGGATGCTTTTGACCGGAGTGCTTGTGCGGTGCATGGAAAAAGAGGGAATCGCACTTGGCAGGGAAACTAGTGCAGACCAGATACTGGAAAATCTGTCAAAGCGTTATCAGCCGCATAAAGACAAGGGAAACTTCAACACCCGCATCCGGCAGATGCAGGCAGCCTTTGAAGAAACACTGGAGGTGTTCGATACAAAAGACTTAGAACAAAAAGAAGATCAGGAACTGCTTGCCAGAAAATGTATGAGCCTTGCGATGGAATGCATCCGGGCTCATATTTTTGTTGCCATCGACTGCGGGGAAGAGCAGATGAAGCCGGCAAAACAGACTGTGAAGGAACAGAAAATGGAACATCAGGAGGGAGGAATGATGCTATGCAGCCAGTCGTGATGCTGGTGATCGCAGGGGTGGCAATGTTTTCCGTGATTGGAGGCGTGTCACTTCTGTCACACTATTATACATTAAACGGAATCAAGAGCAGGACTGTCGGGGACGGTCAGCATGGAACGGCGAGATTTGCCACGAAAAAGGAAATCGCAGAAACCTATGTGCAGGTGCCCTATGAACCGGAGCTGTGGCGCAGGGGTGAGAACCTGCCGGCTGCACAGGGACTGGTACTCGGCAGCATGGAGCGGGCAGGAAAACTATACGCACTGGTGGATACCGGGGATGTGCATTGCCTGATGATTGGCGCGGCAGGAGTCGGAAAGACCGCACATTTTCTGTATCCCAACATTGAATATGCCTGTGCCTGTGGAATGAGTTTCCTGACCACGGATACAAAGGGAGACTTATACCGCAACTATGCAGGCATTGCAAAAAAATACTATGGCTACCATACGGCAGTCATCGATCTCCGTAATCCGACCAGAAGCGATGGTGACAATATGCTCCATCTGGTCAACAAATACATGGATGAGTATCTTGCAGACCATACGGACCTGAGTGCTAAGGCAAAAGCAGAAAAGTATGCAAAGATCACGGCAAAGACCATTATCTCCTCCGGTGGTACGGACAGTTCCAGCTATGGACAGAATGCATTTTTCTATGATGCGGCAGAAGGCGTGCTGACGGCTGCCATCCTGCTCATTGCGGAATTCTGCCCGGATGGAAAGAGGCATATCATCAGCGTGTTCAAACTGATACAGGATTTACTTGCACCATCCAAAGTGAAAGGGAAAAACCAGTTCCAGCTACTTCTGGCAAAACTCCCGGATACCCACAAGGCGAAATGGTTTGCAGGGGCAGCCTTAAATACGGCAGAGCAGTCCATGCAGTCGGTTCTCTCCACAGCGTTGTCCAGACTGAATGCTTTTCTGGATTCCGAGCTGGAGCAGATACTCTGTTTTGATACCGCCATCGATGCAGAGCTTTTCTGCAAAAAAAAGACGGCGGTGTTTCTGGTCATGCCGGAGGAGGACAATACCAAGTATTTTATTATTTCTCTGATCTTACAGCAGCTCTACCGGGAAATCCTTGTGGTGGCAGACGAGAACGGAGGGAAACTGGACAATCGTGTGGTTTTCTTCTGGGATGAGGTCGGAACGATTCCGAAGATTGAAAGTGCAGAGATGATGTTCTCAGCGTCCCGATCCAGAAGGGTGAGTATCGTACCCATGATCCAGTCCTTTGCCCAGCTTAATAAGAATTATGGGAAAGAGGGTGCAGAAATCATTATCGATAACTGTCAGGATACCATCTTCGGAGGGTTCGCTCCGAACTCGGAGTCAGCGGAAGTGCTGTCAAAGAGCCTGGGCAACAAAACCGTCATGTCCGGTTCCATCAGCCGGGGAAAGAATGATCCGAGCCAGTCCCTCCAGATGATCCAAAGACCGCTCATGACAGCGGATGAATTAAAGTCACTGCCAAAAGGAAACTTTATCGTATCAAAGACCGGGACTCACCCTATGCGGACAAAACTGAAACTGTTCTTAAAATGGGGCATCACATTTGAAGAACCCTATGAGATTGAAGAAAAATCTGCAAGAAAGGTAGCATACGCAGACAAGCAGGAAATTGAAGAGGAGATCATACGGAGATATATGTGCTGTATGGAAGAACCGGAGGATACACCTGTGGAAATGGCAAGGACAGGAGGCATGCAGCAGACACCGCTGACGGACACCATGAAAAAGATGCGGCAGACCTTACGGACGGAAGATTAGGAGGCAGGGTGACTAGGAAAGAAATCTATGAAACAGAGCTGCCACACAGGGCTGTGGCGGTCTATCTGTATCTGGAGACTCGTGCGGACAGGGAGAGGACATGCTATCCGGCAATCGGTACCATTGCCAGAGAGCTGCACCTGTCTGTAAGTACGGTCAAGCGTGCAATCCATGATTTGGAGTGTGCAGGATTTATACAAAAAAAGCAGAGATGGCGTGAGAACGGAGGAAAGAGCAGCCTGCTCTATGAAATCATAAAATAGGCACAAAGGGATTACTGCGCCGGTCAGGTGGACTATGGTATGGTTCACCGTGGCCTGTGCAGGGAACTTTTCACTTTAAGGGGAAGAACAGAGAAAAGAAAATACAGTTGGCGATATGAAACATCAATATATTTTTTCGGAAAAAAACTAAGAATTGAAGTATTATCAGATGGATCAGATGGATTATGTGGGGGATTCATAAAGTAGTGGTATCAACATGACGATATAGAAAATGCAGGGAAGCATTGTATTTCAAAGAGTTTGAGATACAGTGCTTCTGCGTTTCTATAGGAGATAGTCGTTCTATGCGAAAAATAGTCATTTGATGCGGAGAATGATCGAGCGGAAGATTTGTTTGATATAATAAAGAGTGCTAGGTGAGACTTGTATGGTTTACAGGCATGAGAGAAATCAAAGACAGGAATGAAAAATATGAACATTATTATTTGTGATGACAGGATAGATGACAGAAAAAATCTATCAGATTTGCTGTCAGACTATGGTGAAAAAAAGAATTATGAGTTTACTATTACAGAATATGAATCCGGAGAACAGTTATGCGAAGAACAATCGGCTTTGGAAGCGTGTCAGCTATTATTTCTGGACATCAATATGCAGGGGATGGATGGGCTGAAAACAGCTATGAGGATTAAAGAAAAATATCCAAAACTTCCAGTTGTGCTGGTGACGGCATACATGAATTACGCACTGGATGGATATAAGGTGAAAGCAAGCCGTTTTCTGCTGAAAGATAACCTTGCAGATACTATAGAAGAATGTATGGATGATTTGATAGCAGAAATTAATAAAAACCGTAGGATTCTCGAATTTCGTTTTGTGGAAGGAACGATAAAACTTTATGCAGATGACATCATTTATATAGAAACAGAGCTTCACAAAAATGTATTTTATACAGAAAAAGGGACATTTCAGATTTATAAAAAACTGGATGAACTGGAAAACGAATTAAAGAATATGGGATTTGTGCGGGCGCATTTAAGTTTTCTTGTAAATATGAAATACATTACCAAAATCAGCAGTTATGTGATGACACTTACGACAGGAAAAAAGATTCCGGTTCCCAAGGCACGATATGCACAGGTAAAGAGGGAATATATGCTGTATAAGGGAGAAGAATAACATGACATTCTGGGTATTGGTATTTATTGCGGAAATGCTGGAAGTAAAAGGAACGCTATACTTTTTTGATACTTTTATGGAAAAAAGAGATGGCGGATATAGGAACAGATACAGATTTTTTGTTTATTGCGGAGTGCTTTATCTGGCAGCAGTCACAGGGGTATGGATCGGAATGTTAAAATGTATCCTGATTATACTGGTTATGTCTTTCCTAAATCTGGCTTATTATGAGGTCTCCTTCCGGCAGAGTTTTTTATTTTCAATCATCAACTATACAATGCTTGTATTGATTGATTATGTGACTGTTTTGCTGGGAGGAGGAGGTTCAATCCAAGAAAAATGGTTTTTACAGGCACTGATATCAAAGACTGCTTTTATCATTCTGATGTTGTTTATCAGAAGATTTAGCAAGACAAGAAAAAGCTACGGTCTGATTACAGGAAAAGAGTGGTTTCAGTTTTTCTGTGTTCCTGTATTTACGGTGGTCGGTTTCATTCTTATGTTTTATTCAGAAAACGATGATATGCAGAATGTATTTTTATTTCTTTCGGTGGGACTGGTTGCGATTAACCTTATCCTTATGGAGTTCATGCAGAATACCATTGAAAAAGAAGAGAGAATAAAAATTGCGGTACTTACGGAACAAAATCAGAAAAATCGTATTGCAGATTATCAGGACCGGGAAGAAATCTATGAGCGTCAGCGAAGAAAAATGCACGATTATAAAAATCAGCTTTCCACGATCCAGACATTGATAAAGAATGGACACACAGATGAGGCACTTTCCTTTACTCAGAAACTGACAGAGAGCATAGCTGTCGAGATGTCGGCAATCAACACAAATCATCCGGTGGTCAATGCTGTTTTAAATCAGAAGTACCGCAGCATGCAGGAGAAACACATAGCGGTTATCCTAAAAGTAGGGGACTTGCAGGAAATATGTCTGGAAGAGGAAGAAATCGTGATACTGCTCTCAAATTTACTGGATAATGCAATCCGGGAGAGTGAAAAGGTACTGAAAAATACTGGAAAAGCGGTCATTCATCTGAAATTAGAGTGCGAAGATCATAAACTGATATTTGCGGTAAGAAATCCGGTAACAGAAAAAGTAGAAATTCAAAACGACGCGATAAAAAGCAAAAGAGGGGAACATCACGGCATTGGGCTGTTAAATGTAAAAGCAGTTGTGGATAAATATGGCGGTGATATGGTGCTTTCCTGCGATGAAAATGAATTTAAGGCAGTGGTCATCTTGTAAAGAGATGGTCTTTGTATGCGTAATATGGTCGTTTGATGATATGGGACTAGGAGAACAGGTTATTTTATCCGATAAAGAAAGCAAAGGAGGTTACTATGAGTAATACAATTAATGTGAACTATATGACACGGGCTTACAATCAGTACCAACAGAAAAATGCGGCTAAAGATCAGGAGAAGGAAGATACAAGGTTTGCGGATAGTGTAAGAGAAAAGAGCGAAGCTAGTGGAAGTATAGTGGGCAATTCAAAAATAGGTTCTGTGTCTGCTAAAGATATGACGATGGTGGAATACAAGCAGTACATTTACAATAAAATATCTCAAATTCCAATGCACCCCACAAGAGCAGGCGAGTCAATATCTGTTACAATTTCAGAGGCGGGTTTTGAAGCAATGAAGAATGATCCAGAGTATGAAGCATGGGTATTAAATGATTTGCAAGTGGGTTGGTCACAACCAGATAAATGGTCCGGTATATGCGGAGGAGCGTTTTCTACAATATATTATGGAGCATCAAAAGAAGAATGTCATGCTGAGATGTGGAGTGCTGGTTATAACAATGGGAATGGTGGGAAGATTTTTAATGATAAGTCAAAAAATAGTTTTTGGGAGCGCAGAATAGAAAATAAAAAGAGAATAGAAAATCAGGTAAAGAAACAACAGGAAAAAAAGCGGATTCAGAAAAAACAAGCGGAAAGAACAGCTTATGAAGAATATGCGCAAAATAAAAGGTTATCCGCTCAGGATGCCAGAACTCGATTGGTGGCTGAGAGTAGTTCGTCTGCCAAGACTGTCACAATAAGTCAGGCAGTAGCTTCTTATGAGACAAATTTTACAATGGCAGTAAGCGTATCGAACAAAACCCAATAGCCTGCAAATAAAAAATCAAGGCTAAATAGAAAGGAGAGATGCAGTATGGGAATTAATGGAGTATCATCGTATGCCAATACATACACATACGGAAATGTAAAAAATGAAAATGTAAAGCCATCAAAGAATAGTGAAAAGAATTATTATGCAGGATACACTATGAATTCAGCCAATAAGTTTAAAAATGTATCAGACTATTCAAAGTATTTGACTAACAAGTATAAATGTTTGACTCCATGCAAAAATGCTTCTGTATTGATTGACAGAAGTGTAATGCAAAAGGCATGTGGAGATGAAAAAACTGCGAAATGGCTTGAGGAAAATTTAGCAATTATGCCAGATGTTATACGAAATGCACAGAAGGCGGCAATAAGTCATGGTAGTAAACTGATATCAGTGGAGTTTAAGTTTACGAATAATGGAACCGAAATGACAACCTGTGGCATTTTTGGAGAGACTGGTACGGATTCAGAAATTGACAAATGGCTGGAGAGAATGAAAGAGGATAAAGAAAAAGAAGATAAAAAAACAGAAAATATGATTGCTATAGAAGCGACAACTAAAAATAAGGTAGGTTTTGATACATATGCATAGTATCAATTTCTATAATTTTGAAGAAAGAAAAGATTACAAACAAGGTATTGAAGGTAGTGGAGAGAATTGCCCAGAATGAAGTGGAAAAACAGTTCTTGGCAGGACGGCAGAGTATTCAGCAATTTATCACCAGCCGAAAGGACCGAAGAAAAGGGAAAACTAGGTCAGAATAATGAAATATTTTGTGGAGTGTTGTGGTTGTGATTATCGTAATGGCAAAACAAAAGGAGTTAATATGGGATTAGGCGTTGAAAATTCAGTTAAATCCGGGCGGGAATCTGACCTATCAGGATTACGCAAGTGATATCCGGAAAATTTTAGCATATAACCGGACACAGCACAAAGATATTATGTCTGAGTTGAATGTACAGTTTGTTATAGCAGACGGTACAATTCAGATAAACTGATTGGAGGAATAGAAGTATGCACATTGGTTTTGGTCAGAATACCGTATCTTCATTGTACGGTCATCAAAAAGGCGATCATATGAAAACTATAGAGCTTTCTCATAAAAAGCATAAGGCAAATGAATCGCAAGAAAAAATGACCGTAACATCCAGCAAGGACGTATGCCGGAGGATAGGGCATTCAGATGAAGCCGATGGGGAAAATCAGGAAAACGCATATATACATGATAGGTTTGCCTTAGACGCTGGTTACGTAAATTATATTAGAGAAACAGTGCCTAAAACTACTTGGTCAAAGGATTATCTTCAAGAATTATGGGATGAAGAGACTAAATATTTAAAGAGTATCCGTGAAAGTAAAAATGGATATGGTTTCGATGATATTGGAATGGGAGCTGCATATGCCTATTCTACTATGTATCAAAAAATTGTAGAAGGATATAGGAATGGAACAAGAGAAGTGTATGTATGCGATAATCCAGAGAGTGGAAAAAGACGTCTGTTGTCAATGGATGAAGAATTGGAAAAGCTAAATAAAGGTTTTGAGGAACTGATAAAATGGGACAAAATGGTTGCCAAAAGTCAAAAGCAAAATGCAGAAAATAAGCAGAAATTTCAGAATACAAAATTGGATGAATCGTTTGATGCCTTTGATATAAATCAGGCATGTGACTATATTCAAGATTCTTATTTAGAGTTCCGTTCACTTTATCTGGAGCAATATGAAAGAACGGGAGGAAATATAGATATAAAGTCTTTGTTTTCTTATGTTTTAAGAAGCGGAAATCAGGATATGCATAAATATTGTGAATTTCTGTTTGAAAAAATTGGTTTTATTGTTTAATGCGGGCATTAAAATGTTTGAGAAATATTGAAATAATAAGGAAAAAGCATGAGATGGCGGTTGCAAAGCAACAGAGTGAAGCGTGGAGAAAAGCGTTAGATGGAGTGCCGGATAGTTTAAGAATGTTGTTGGAAATAAATAATACTGAAAATGTGCCGGAATATTCAGAAAAACAAAAAAAGCAATATAACGATGCAATCAAGGCTTATGATCATACCGGTAACGGTGTAAGCTGGTCGCAGTTTGAATGGAAAACTTACGATACACAGATGACAGTCACATTTGAGGATTCGGTGAAAGTTGAAAGCATTTCAAAAAATGGAAAGTTTAAGTGTATTATGGAGCCATATCCGGGTAATGAATTAGATTTTTAAAAAGTATTTCATGTAGGAGTCAGAGCATATTACTGACTCCTATGCAGAAAGGAGAACAATTTTATGAGTATAACGAAAGTTGGAAGTTCCTATAATTTCATTTATAACACAAAGACAGGTAAATTATCTACAAAAGATGGCAGCAAAAATGAATTTGTTGATTTTTGCAATGGAGATGTAAAGGGAGAAGATACAGAGACACTGAATCATTTTGATGAGCATACAAGATATCAGTTTACAAGAATGCTGTTTGCATATGGAACCGGAATGACCGGACAGAATCCTTTTGCCAATGATGAGAAAGTCGAGATTACAGCGGATATAGACAGTGCAACCCATACTTCCTTTTATGTGAATGGGCAGAAAGCGTTTACGGCAATTACGGGTATGTCATATCTCCCATCCGAGATTCAAACCTTTGGAACCGTACAGCAGCCATTTAAAACCAGAGGGTACAAACCATATGATCCCAGTACAAACAGTATCACGATTGGGGTTGGAAGCAGATTTAATCTTGGAAATGGATACAGCATGACGGTACAGGAAGATTTTGTCTGGGGCGAGGGCTATGGAAACGGAAGCAAGGCAGATGATGAAAGATGCAATATGATGATAGGTGGTCTGAGCTCCCTGATACATTTTGCGGATCAGCAGTATTTTTCAAGTATGACAGATACATACACCGATTATATTTTAGATTTTCTTGCGTCACAGGGAGTGGATACAAGCAGAGAATTTGTGATAAACGGGACACATTGCGAACTGGTAAATGGGAAAATACGTGAAGTTGGTAACGATTATGTGGTGCCTAGTTCCATTCAGCAGAAAGCAGTGAAAAGATATGAAGAAAGTATGTCACAGCTTTTGAATAGCGGAACTTGGTATAGATGGTCATAAAAGTAATAGATCACTTGGACCGTTATGGAGAGTGAATAGATTCCGAATGACAGAGGAAAGGACAGCATATCTGCAACAGGAAAAAGAATTTTATACAGTGTTGGCATCCAAAATAGGAGAATAATTTTATGCATGATGCAAAAATGATATTGAGATAGGAGGAGTTCCATATGAAATTAGGGAAGAAAACAAAGACTGAAAAAGGAACATTTATGGCATATGCTTCTTGTTCATGTACTTGCTTCTGCGTATGTAAGTGCCAGAACTGTAATAGATCATTGGGGAGAAGAAAATAGAAATGGAAATAAACAATACTGGTTCTACATATGGGGCAGCATTTCGTCAAAAACCGATTTTTTTCATGTCTGGAAAGGAAACAGTGGCATTTTTTGAAGGAAAACTGAAGAAAAATATGACACTTCAGGAAGATTCCTGTACACTTGGCAGCAATGACACTTATCGCAGACAGCATACCACTTATGAGGTTTCGGACAAGAAGAAGGGAAGTACGTTTCTGGATCTGGATTTTCTGATTAAGGACGAAACCAGCAGTCTGAAAGGAAATCTCAGTGATAAAAAGGATGTGGATTTCTACAACTTTTCCATTCCATTTAATCGAACCATACAGAATTATTTTGGGGTTCAAATATACATGGACATGCCGGAAGGCTGTGATTATGACCTCACCTTATATGATGAATATGGCAATCAGGTCGGAAAGGCAGAATGGGACGGAGAAGGACGTAAAACACTGACCATCCCGAACTGGGATACAAATACCAATAAATATTGTATCAAAATAGAAAACAAAAATGGGGAAGAAGTTTCTCCGCATGATTATTATAAAATCAGTTTCAAGGTTACGGAAAATAAAGAACAGGAAAAGACCGATGCCATAAGGGAGGCATTCGGGAACCTTCACGGTGCATACAGCCGGAAAGATGAAAATTGGAGGGAATACCTCGACAAATATAATGAAGTCCTGATGGATACAGAGAAAAATTATACAAAAGAAATGGAGAAACTCCACCAGAAGCAGTTTGAAAGTCTGCCGGAAGAAAAACAATACAAAGGCGGGCGCACAGTGGATGAATTGTTGCAGGACATGGCAGAAGGAAAGACACTGGATGATGCGGAAACGGAGTATGTGAAGATTTTTGCAAACCTGAAAGATTTTGAGAAAGCACAGCAGAAGGCGGAACTGAAAAATGATTTTTCCGAGGATTTTGTAAAGGATCTGGAAAGCAAAGGTATCTCCCGTGATGAGCTGGAGGGAATGCAGATAAAGATTGAAAGCAATGGGAATGTAACAGTGAGCGGTATCGAAGATAAGGAAGTCCGGGAACAGGTTCAGAAACTGGTAGAGGAAAAGTACAGTGACCGGATGTATCAGTATTACACAGGAATTGCTGACAGTGTGGGAAATCTGTCGTCCAATACCTACCAGTATGCCACGGATGTGCAGGAAGTCAGGCGTTACTTAAAAGGGGTTACGGGAGAAGATATTTCTCTGGAGAACCTTTACCTGACACCAGACGGAAAGATTGGCGGGCTGCCGGGAAAAGCTGCTGATCTGATCAACAAAACAAAGGACAACGCCAAGATAGAGCGGATAAAGGATGCATTGATAAATATCATAGGACATAACCGGATAAGTGGTGATCTGGGGATTCCTGATTTTACTTCGGAGTTTCAATTCAGCAATGGAGCGTTCTCTGTGGCAGACAGTGGTTTTACGGTGGATATGGCGGCATTGGATAGAAGGCTGACGCCCCAACCGCATGATAACATGTATTCGGATATGTATGAGTACAGTTTCAGAAAAGTATTATGATTATGAAAAGTAATTATACACAAGGAGAATGAACAGATGGTAATAACCCGCACAGTAGAGATGCATGCGCAGCTTGTGGGATATGATTTTAAGAAAAAAGGTTTACCCACTGATAAAAATATTGCAGTAGAAAATAGTAAAGTTTCCAATGATTATTTCTGGAAAACAAATAAATATACGGATCAGGATGTGTTTGGAAGAACACTGGATCTGACGGCACTTATCAATAAGCCGGACGGATATTTAAAGGGAAGTTTATCGGATACGGAGGATGTGGACTATTACGAATTCAATATTACAGAGTACCGGGCATTAAGTTTTGTGAAGGATACCTATAATAGGGATATTACTATCACTTTAGATCATATACCGGAAGGCTATGATTATGAGATGGTTTTGTATGATGAGGAAGGCAATCAGGTCGGCATTGGGAAAGAGAATGGAAATGGCGGTCTTAGTATTACCATACCGAACTGGAATTCGGACAACACGGGTTATACCGTAAAGGTACAGGCAAAGAATGGTTCGACGGTAAACCCGGATGCCGAATATCATCTTTCTTTCCAGACAACGCAGGCGGATAAAAGCCATGGAGCTTATCAGGAAATGGCAGAGGTTCAGAAATATGCAGGGACAGTCCGGAAGCAGATGCAGGAAGGCTTAATCGATACGGAGGAGATGCGTGCAATTAAGGAAATCCGGCAGAAGTACAAAACTTATTATACAGAGCAGATGGAGAAACTGCATCAGGAACAGGCAGAAGCTGTCATGCAGGGTGGGGCAGTGCCGGATGATGAGCAGATTCACAATTTACTGGAAAAGAAGGCGGCAGGCAAAGAACTGACGGAGCAGGAAAATGCCCTTTTAAATATCTTTTGTACCGCAACAGAGCTGGATAGTGCGAATGCAAGTGCAAAAATGAATACCACAGTAAAAGACAGGATATCTGTTGATTTGCAAGAAGCGGGAATGGATATTTCAGATTCCACGTTTTCCATAAAAATTGGGGCGGATGGTCAGGTAAGTGTCGATGGCATTAATGATAATGCAATGAAACAGAAGATAGAGGATGTTTTGTCAAAGTATTCGGATGATCTGATGGATATTTATTTTTCTATGGATTCGGAAATACAGGCATTGTCCGATAAAGAAAAGTATCTGTTACAAGCTGCGGTGGATGTGGAAAAATTTTTATATAAGGCAACTGGCGGCAGTGTATCGCTTGGAGACCTTTCCGTGGAAAATACAGCGATACATGGTCTGCCGAAAACACTGGATGACCTGTTAAATAATCCGGGCGATAACCTGACCTATCAGGATTATGCAAGCGATATCCGGGAAATTTTAGCATATAACCGGACACAGCACAAAGATATTATGTCTGAGTTAAATGTACAGTTTGTTATAGCAGACGGTACATTTCAGATAAAAGATTAAAGTTTATAATGGAGTATTCAATAAAACCCAAGTGATTGGGAGGGAGAATCATGAGAATAGAGAATGGTTACTTACAACAAAGTATGTTATGCAGTAAAAATAATAGAAATGCAGTAGGAAATTTTTCTGATACAATGAATAAAGCCCAAGAGTGTATAAGTAATAAGATTAGCACAAGGGATTCCTATGTAAACAGTACAGATTATAGTAACTTTGGAATTTATACACAAAATAGTATCTCTCAAGATATTGAATTACCAATAGAGACAGAAAGATATAAAATTGAAGATGCTACATATGTGAATGGAGTAGCAGCATATGAGATTGTAGATAAGCAGACAGGAAAAGATTTTTATATAAGAGAAGATCAATTAGCAATTCAAAGAGATGAGAAAACAGGAATGGAGTTCCTGATTAATATGGATCAGCCATTTTCGTATAATGTAACCATGACAAGTGAACTGAAAAATCTTTTGAATGATTTGTCTGACAAAAGAAATATTGATATAAAGGAGATACCGCTACAGGGGGGATTGGTAGTAAAACGTGATCCAAAGACAGGGTTAAATTATTTGTCGATAAAGGGAAATGAGGCACAAGGAGTTTCGGTAATCATAACATCCGATAAAGATATAGAGACGCTGAATAAATTAGCTGATGAATTTCAAAAATATCCGGTAAGTTCACAGCGGTCTACGGCAGGATTATATGCTTTACTTGAGATATCAGGAAATCTGAAACGCGAAAAAGATGGTTTTACATTTTTGACTCCTAATGGAGTTACATATATTCCGTATGATGGTGATTCCAGCAAAGCATGGGAAATTGATATGCCGGGTTCCTGTTATGCTACTGCCAGAAAATGTTTGGCGGCAGAAAATGATTGTGCAGACATAAGTGCATGGACAAAAAATTTGAAAGGAATAAAGATATATTATGGTGATAATTATGGCACCACTCAGACAAATAATGTATATAAAGTTGATGATTTAGGCAGATATTATATGTTTGCATAAGATATATATACAAGTATGAAACTATAAAAATATAGTATGTTTTATGTGGTAAAAATATTGTATTTATGAGACTTTTGGTATTTCACAAATACCTAAGAAAAAATAAAGTAGAGGAGAGTGTATATTATGAATATTGATTACAGTCAGTTTTACAGAGGAACAACGAATATTCCCTCATATGGGAATGGTATATATAAGAAAGACACCCTTGTAAAGTATGAATTTAACACTACAGATGAACATGGCAATAAGATTATGGACAAGATGTCAAGGGAAGAAACCCTGCAGGCGATGAAGGACATCGGTTCGCAGTATGGAGATGCGGTTATTGTTGAATTTTCGGGAGATGGAATGGCTGCACTTGTGGAAAACAAGAAAGGTATAGTGGATGCCAATGTAACACAGGAGCAGCGGGAATCAATGGAGGCGAGAAATGCAGCGTTCCAAAAAGAAATTACGCAGGTTGATAACTCACTAGAACTTCCGGCATATTCCGGAATGTATGGTGCAGACAAGGCGGTTGCATCTGCGGTGGAGAACTGCAGCAAAGAGGAACAGGGATTTGTGTATGATATCATCCGTCAGAATTTCCTTGTTGGAAATACTGGCTCTATGACAGAGGAAGAACGGCAGGCAAATATTTCACTTGGTATGAAAAAAGCGGAATATGCGGCAGAGAATTTTATCCCGGAAGATAGCAGAAAACCATTTTTGGAAGCAATGGAGTCTATCGCAAAGCTTGCGAGCGCAGGAAAAGCTGACAATAACGGAAATATGGACTATGGAGTAGGGAAAGGTACATATCTTGGACATGGTAGCAATCTTGTAAAGACTACAAATGCGCTTGATATGATGAGGACGATGGACGGCAGTGCATACACGGAATATCAGAAGATTAGTAAAGAAAGCAGCAATGAGGACAGACAGCTTAATGCATTAAAATACCTTACAAATTGGTATGAAGGGGCAGTGAAAAAGAATCCTTCGATGGTTGATAATTACGAAAAGCAGTCGGAGGAATATGTGGAGAAAAATGTAAAAGATCAGAAGCTGGATGCAACTTTTTCAGATATAAAGACAGAGAATAAAGCGGCTTTTTTTGAAAGTCTGAAAGTGTTCCAGAATAATAATCCTAATTTTCTCTCATCTATCATAAATCGGGAGCTGGCATCTAAATTTTGGAGCATTTGATAAACGTAGATTGGAAAAGTTATAATTGCTCGGAAAATGGAAGATAACAACAATAAAGTGTAGAGTGTGCCTTTCACATAGGGACACTTGTTACAAGCAATATTGTAAATGATACAAGTGGAGATTAAGGCACAAATATGATAAAAACAAAAAATATTTCAGAAATGTTGACTTCTTTAATTGAGGAGTATCGTTTTAATAAAAATACTCTTTCAAAATATTTAGAAATAACTGAAGAAACAGTAGATTGAGTAGTAATGGGCAATGTGGAATGTTTGCCAGATGATCCTGCATTGCGTCTTAAAATACTTAGTAAAGTAGGATTTCTGTATTTTGGAGCGATTGAAGATAAGGATAGGCAATTAAGCGGTTTTTTGGAAGTGCTTGTTTCCTATCATGGCATATCCAAGCTAACGATAGCAAAAATGGCTGGTGTTGAGGAAAATGATATTGACAGGCTTTTAGCCAATCCACCAGAAAAAGATGAAATCGAAGTAAAATATAAAATTGCTGTGACTGTTATGGAATTGCGATTTTGGCTAAAAGATTGTGAATCACCGATATAATCGGGATTTGTGAGTAGAGGGCACTTATGAAAAATAAAAGTATCAATCAAGTTTCCATAATAAATGGTGAAGATGGTCCCACAAGTGTTTTTATATTTGGAGAAGCTCAAAAGCAATCTCTAAAGATTAGAATCCGAAATGCTATCTATCAATCCAGACGAAAAAGGATAGAAAAGAGAATAGCGGTCAACCCGCATACCCTTGCGGAAGTGGTGCAATACGCAAAGGATCATTATGATTTAGTGGAAATCAATCCTGCCGCAACAAATTGGATAGAACGACAGAAAAATCTAAAAGCTAGTTTGATTATGCAGCATAAACCAGAACTTTTGGGCCAAAGGAAGGATATTCCAAAACCAGATTTTCATAATGAAGAATCTGTTAAAAATTTTTTGAATGAAATGGAAATTAGAAATAAATTGATTGACCAAATGCCTGATAATGTAATTCCCATGGATTTTCATTTATATGAAATAAAAATTGGTGAGGATTTAATGGAAATAGAGGTAGATTATACCTGGAATATATTTGGAATATCTTACTCTGGAAATAAGTCGGTCATAAAAAGGTTTAAGAAAATAGCCAGAGATTTATATTGTTATTATGGTGTCAGTGAGGAGGATATAAAGAACCGGACAAAAAGATATTCTTCACTGGTAACGGAATTGAGTTCATAATTCAGAATTTTAAATAGAAGTAGGATTTCTGTATTTTGGAGCGATTGAAGATAAGGATAAGCAATTAAGCGGTTTTTTGGAAGTGCTTGTTTCCTATCATGGCATATCCAAGCTAACGATAGCAAAAATGGCTGATGTTGAGGAACAGGATATTGACAGGCTTTTAGCCAATCCGCCAGAAAAAGTTGAAATCGAAGTAAAATATAAAATTGCTGTGACTGTTATGGAACTGCGATTTTGGCTAAAGGATTGTGAGTTACCAATATAATCATGTGGTGCTTGGGAAACTGGTGGAATAACAGGAAATGTAATTAGAATAAAGAAAGATAGAAGGCGAGTAGCGGATTGGTGTCTGCTGCTCACTTTTCGTTTATGGGGATATGTCGCAATACGACTTTTGAAGTGTTGTATTGCAATCTGTTTTCGGGTATTTCTCGTTGGTATCATTACCATAAAAGCGAGGTGAATTCCATGAAAGCAGAGAAGAAGGAAATCAATATACAGATCGGAAAAAGGTTGCAAACCGCCAGAGAAAACAGTGGATATACGCAGGAAGTTTTTGCAGAGACGCTGGATGTAGGGGTAGAGCATTATCGAAAAATCGAAAGCGGTGTCTATGGCTTACAGCCGGAGAAAATGCTGATCTTGTATGAGAAGTACAGGATCGAGCCGACTTATCTGGTTACGGGGGATACAAATCATAAGGTTGATATTGAACTGTTCCTTGCAAACTGCAGCAGGGAGGAACGGGATGCATTTATAGACCGCATGCTTGCGTATATGAGAAAGCTGATGACAGGCCGTTAAAGCAGCACAGTCTCCGGGATGTATATTTGATCAATATATTTTGAGAAGGAGACGATGTATGAGGGTAGCAATCTGCGATGATAATCAGCAGGACATTGAAAGGATTAGACGCTATACATTGCGTATGATCGATTATGCGGTGGAGTATGTGTTTTATACCAGACCGGAAGAATTATTGAGGGAATGTGCAGATGCGGAGCAAAAGCCGGATATGTACATTCTTGATATTGAGATGCCTGGAATGGACGGACTTGCGGTGGCAAAACAGATCCGTGAGACAGATTCCAAAGCATTGCTGGTGTTTCTTACCAGCTATACCAAATACATGCCAAGTGTATTTGAAGTTGTCACATTTGATTTTATTCCAAAACCAATCTCAGAAGAAAGGCTCCGTGTGCTGTTTGAGAAGGCAGGAACCTATCTGAATCTGACCAATCAGAGTTTTTCATTTAGTTACCGCAGGGTGCGGTACAGTCTGAAGTTTGACGAAATCCTGTATCTGGAAAAGCGGGGGCGTCAGGCGATTATCCACACAAAGAAAATGAAATATCAGTCCAACATGAATTTGAATGAAATATGGGGGAAACTGGATGAGCGCATGTTTGCCGCCGTTCATGGCTCTTTTATCGTTAATTTGAAACATGTTCATTCCGTATCCAGCGGCATGGTCATGCTTACAGACGGCACAGAGCTGGGAGTGACAAGAGGGTACCGGAAGGAGCTGACGAAAAAGCACATAGCGTTTGTGCAGGGAGGAATGTGACATGGCATTATATGGGGTGAGGCTTGTCATAAATCTTTTTGACCTCTGCATTTACCGCAGGTATTTAGAGGAGTTCATTGGAAACAGAAAAACTTCCATGGAGTTTTCTGTTCTTCTGCTGATAGTGTGCGAGCTGATTGGAAGTGCGGTGAACCAGATGGGGATAAGCTGGCTGAATTTTGTGACGATGGTTGCGATTCTCTGTGTATATGTCTGCCAGTATGAGGCAGGGATTGTAAGCAGGCTGATTGCGGTTTTGCTGTATATGGGGATTATGGGAGTTGCAGAACCGTTAGGATATTTGTTTAATAAGGCATTCATGGAAAAGGTGTTGGACGATACCACGGTTTCATATTATTTTATCGTGTTTTTTATGGCACTTTTGAAAGCAACAATTGTGGAGGTGTTTTGCAGACTGAAATCTGGAAAAAGCATTCGACTATCAGCAATGCCAAAAGAAACGCAATATATGTTGACAATGATACCTTTATGCAGCCTGATCAGTTGCTTTTTACTGATAGAGGTTGCAAAAGAATTAATCTCGGCACAGATGGTCGTGCTGTGCATGTGCATCATCTTTGTCATTATCATCACTAATTATGTAATTTTTCTGATGATTGAAAAGTATACGACAGTGGAAGAAAAACAGCACGAAGAGGAAATGATCCAGAGGGAAATCTTATACCGGAACGAATACTATCAGGACATGGAACGGTATCAGGAACAGATACAGGACATCCGGCTGGCAGAAGAGATCATTTATTCCGCAAATCCTGTGGTGAATGCCATATTAAAAGTAAAAAGCGTAAAGGCAAAAGAGAAAGAGATACCGATGCAGGTTACAACGCTGCTCCCCCAGAGAGTATCCGTGGATATCGGGGACATGGGTGTTCTGTATGGGAATCTTCTGGATAATGCGATAGAGGCAGCAATGGCAGTGGAACAGGAAAAACGGTATGTTCATGTAGAATCAAAGTTTCAAGAGGGCAGACTGCTTTTATCCATTAAGAACAGCAAGCCATCCGGGACAAGTTCCTATCGACAGACAAGCAAAAAAGATAAAATAAAACACGGCAGGGGAATCCGTTCAGTGCGGAAAGTGGCAGAAAAATATGGCGGGGAGCTTCTGTTAAAGGATCAGGGGGAACATTTTGAGGCAGCCCTTCTGCTCAATGGAATCACAAAACTGGAGTGAACTTGCAACTTATTACAGCAAACCTGCAACTTGTTACAGATAGATTGATTTTTATATGGAAACTGTTAGAGTGAAAATATCAAAAAAAGGAGGGTTTTACTAAAAATGAAGAAAAGAAACTGGATGTACCGACTGAGCAGCAAATCCATGAGCGTGATGGCAGCACTGGCACTTATGGTGACAACCATGGCAACGAACCGTTCCTGCATGTGGTATCTGGGACAGGACAAGATGCCAGAAGATTCCAAAAAACTCAGAAGGTTTTAAGCTATGACGAGATGGCTCAGCCATCGTATGGTTGAGCGGGGAATCATAAAAGAGGAGGAGCAGGAATTATACCAGTTTGGAATACGCAATGGTATGATCCTGCTTCTAAACGTTGTGACGGCACTGGTCATCGGGCTGCTCACAGAGCAACTGGCGGTTGTGGCAGTGTTTACCCTGTCTTTTATGGTTCTTCGCAGCTATACTGGTGGATATCACTCAGACAGCAGGATTTTCTGCTATCTTGGTTCCAATCTGGTGCTGCTGGTTCCGGTTTATACACAGGCTGTGTTTTACAAGACATCGTTGGCATGGCTGCTGGCAGTATTGCTGGTGTCCGCAGGGATTATTTTTTTACTCAGTCCCATGCACAGCAAGAACCGAAAACTGGATAAAGAGGAACAAAAGCATTTTGGCAGAAAAGCAAGGCTGATTGCAGCGTTGGAACTGGCTGTGCTTGGCATTTTGTGGCATGCAGGCCAGGTACTGTATGCTTACGCTGTTTATACAGGAATCTGCATCACGGCACTGTTTATGCTTATAGGAAAAGCACAGCTATGGATACAGTCACATACCGAAAATAGATAGTCCTTTCCGAACAAACGGAAGGGACTTTTTTTCTGGAAAACAGGAAGGATGACAATCCAAGACGGTAACTTATTACAGGTACCGTAAGACTTATTACACTTATATTGAAACGCACTTTCTTTCCAAGTATAGTACCGCAAAAAGGCTTAGGAGAAGAAAGGCGTGGCATGTTTTGGGGAATTCATGCCGCACCGGATTGCAGGGGGCGGCAGAAAGGGAAAAGTTCATAAGGATAACATCCGGGTGCAGTTTTGCATGCTTTATTTTGCATGGGAACAGCACCTTTTTTTATTGTCTTTTTCCAGTGAAGTAAAACCCAGAGGCCCTCCAGATGTCCTTCATTTCAAAAAAATTACGAAATGGAGGACATTTGAATGTCAGAATGGATCAGGATCAGAGTAAAGGATTTTTATAAAGATGCAGTTGGTGAGCTGGAATACACCTATGTGACCAGAGAAGTCTACGAGGCACTTGTCGATACGTTCCGCAAAGAAGCCCACGCACAGGAAATGCGGGATATCAGACATACGACCAAGGACGGATATACAGAGGGAGAAACGGAAGATCTGGTGGAGCTGACCGGGGAATCGGTAGAGGATACGGTCATCCGGCAGATGGAAATAGAAACCCTGCAGAAAGCAATGCAGTCACTCACCCCAGTGCAGAGAGAGCGGCTGCATTTTTATTTTTTTGAGGGCATGACATACCGGCAGATTGCAGCGAAAGAAGGGGTCGGAGAGAAGAACATCCGGGAGAGCATAAACGGTGCGGTAAAGAAAATAAAAAAATATTTTGATTAATACCCCCTCAAAACGTGTTTTTCTGTGAGTACCTTATGAGAGGAACTTTTTCTGGACAGATGGTCTCTTCCGGGAATCCTCTCATGTCTCGTGTGTGGATACGACACAGGCAGACAAAACGCACATTGAAAAATGCCGGAGAGGAATGCAGGGCTCCGAGCGCAGGATGGAATCACGCCATATCCTGCCAGCCATATCCAGCAGTTCAGATACGTTAGCCGTTTCATGAGCCGTAACCGGGGCGCAGTGACACTCCTGCAGCAATCGGGCAGATGTTCTTTCTGCCAGCCATGCTGTGAAAAAGATCGCATCTAAGGAGCCGAGCGGGAAAGCCGGGGTACAGCCTGTCTGTGGTGGACAGGCGCGAAGAGGGGAATGGCCTATAATGATACACCTTGAGATTAGCCAGCACGCAGTGGTGGAGGTGAGCTACCTGTGATGTCTGCCTGTCCGAGTGGCAGGGACCAAAGACAGTCTGGACTGACTGCCCATGAAATGCCGGCTTTGGGATTTTTTCTTCTCTGTTTTGGCGGCGTTTTGGTTCCGGGGAGTAGTGACGAATAGGGACAGACACTTTTTATTTATGAAGTGAAGGATTATGGCAGTAAGACTTAATTACAGAAACCATGCGGCGGAGGGGAACTTCCGCCGTATTCTTGTGGAGTTAAGAAAAGCTGAAAAATGGGGAATGGAGGAAAACAGGAGATGAAGAAAGAAGATACCGAAATGATGTTAAGGATTTTTGAAACGGAGAGGGCAGGATATGCCTATCTTTATCCGAGTGATGGAGGGGAGCGGAAAGAGGACTATATCTCGACTACGGCAGAAAATATCGCAAATTATATCGGCAGCCACATGTTTGAGGCTGAAAAGATCGTCATCACAGATATGTGTGACAGGCTGATATTAGATACCTGCGGCTATTTTATCAATAGCTGTCCGAATCAGGAATTCTGCAAGGAAATCAATCCGTTCTTAATCCCAATCCAGATGGGAGAAAAGGACGCAGGAGAGGTGCTTTCAGTCAGCAGGGATGTATCGGAACAGTATTTCCGGGAAGAAGATGAGGCTGCAACCATGGCTGAAATCGGGATGATGTAAAGGTGTTTCTTCTGGGCAAAAGTGTTTGGCTTGGGAGAATGAATTTAACGTTCTTAAATTGCGGGAGGAAAAAGGGAAAAGATGATGGAAGGCGGAGCGAATGAGGTGCGGTATAAGATTGCCGAATTTCTCTTAAAAAGGATGCATGAAGATAAGCTGTTAACCGAGGAAGAATGGGAAAAAATCCGGGTTTTGAATGTCAAGACTTTCTCCCCGGAATTAGCAAAAGTATATCTGTAATAACACTGGATATATAAAGGACTATGTGGTAGTGTATGTTGCTGACAGGGAGTGCAAACCCTTGAAAATACTGGGAAAGGAGAAAAAAGCATGGCAAAAAAAGTGACTGTCATAAAGGCAGCAAAAGCGCAGAAACATACACAGGAAGAACGCAGGCTGAAAGTGTGCGGATATGCCAGAGTCAGTACCGGCAGTCAGGCACAGGCAACTTCCTATACTGCACAGGTCGAGTACTATACGGAAAAAATCGAGAGCAACCCCCTGTGGGAGTTTGCAGGGGTGTATGCGGATGAAGGAATCAGCGGAACAAACGTAAAGCACAGGGATGAGTTCCAGATGATGATTTCAGACTGTGAGGATGGGAACATCGACCTGATCCTTACGAAATCCATCACAAGATTTGCAAGAAATACGGTGGAATGCATCCAGACCATCCGAAAGCTGAAGGAGATCGGCGTTGGAATCTACTTTGAAAAAGAGAATATCAACACGCTGTCAGAAAAAAGCGAGCTGTTCATTACCATCCTGGCATCGGTGGCGCAGGGGGAATCAGAAAACATCTCAAGCAACAACCGCTGGGCGATACAGAAACGCTTTCAGGATGGAACCTATATCATATCCACGCCAGCGTATGGCTATGGAAAAGACGAGGATGGAAATTTAGTCATCATAGAATCCGAGGCAGAAACCGTAAGGTGGATTTATGAGTCTTACTTAAACGGCATGGGAGTGTATGTGATAGCAAAGGCACTGAACCAGAAAGGCATTCCAACAATCCGGGGTGCAGAAAAGTGGCAGGACGGGGTGATACAGGACATTCTGAAAAATCCCATTTATGAGGGAGATATGCTTCAGCAGAGGACATATACAGAAACAAGGTTCCCATTTGTCCGCAGGGTAAACAACGGACAGAGAAACCAGTATCTCATCAAAGACAGCCATCCGCCAATCGTCACACATGAGGAGGCAGAAGCGGTACGCAACCTGATGGCATACCGGGTGGATGTACTGCACATGAACAAGAGTGACTACACCAAAAGATACCTGTTTTCCGGCAGAATCATCTGCGGAGAGTGCGGAAGAACCTTCCGGCGGCAGAAAATCTACATCGGGAAACCATATGAAAAAATCATCTGGACGTGCAGCGGACATGTGGAGGATAAAGAGCGCTGCTGCCTGAAAGCCATCCGGGAGGATGTGCTGCACCGGGCTTTTACAGACATGTGGAACAAGCTGTACACCAATCAGGGAACGATATTAGAGCCGCTGTTAAAAGAGCTGACAGAACTTGTGGCAGCAAGGCAGGACAGTGAGGAAATCAGACAACTGGATAAGGAAATCAAAGATATAAGCGGGCAGAGCCAAATCCTAAACCAAGTCATGAGGAAAGGATATATGGACTCTGCTCTTTTTATGGAGAGCAGTAGCAAGCTTGGCTGGCAACTGACGGAATGCAGGAGAAAAAAGACACTTTTGACCAGAAAGCTGAGAAGGACAAAAGAAATCGTGCGGACCGAACAGCTTATCCAACTGATCGCAGAACAGGACGGATTAATGGAGGAGTTTGACGAGCAACTGTTTAAAATGACAGCGGAGAAGATCGTGGTCTCCAAAGAACACGACATCACCTTCTGCCTGTACAACGGACTGAAACTGACGGAGAGGGGAGGTGGACAGGATGCAGTGGCACATGCCAATCGGCTATAAAGTTGTGGATGGAAAAATCACCATCTGCGAAGAGCAGAGAAAGATTGTGGAACAGATATTTACAGACTATGACAGCGGAGTGGCGGCAGGCAGGATCGCCCAGAACCTGAAAGGGAGAAAAATATGCAATGCAAAAGGGAAAGTGTCCTGGACCCATGCATTCATTGGCAGGATACTGGAAAACCCAAGCTACCTTGGCACAGAATACTATCCGCAGCTCATAGGAGAGGAACTGTTTGAGAGAGTCCAGCGCAGACGGGAAAAGGTGAGGGCAGAGCTTGGAAGGGCAGACCACCGGTCCGGCAGGGATGAGAGAATCCTCTTCGGAGGTGTCATCTGGTGTGCAGAATGCGGGGCAGTATGCAGCCATATCCAGCCGAGCCACAAAAAAGAGCGTGGCGGCACTGCCAAGTGGAAGTGCAAGAGTTATGTGATTGGCAGAGCAAAAAACTGCAGGAACAGTTTTATTACAGACGGGCAGGCAAAGCAGGTGTGTGTGGAAGCCATCAATGCAGTGATACGAAACAAAGGCCTGCTCCGGGTACAAAGGCAGGAGGAAAAGGTCAGCCCTCAGTACCGGGTTCTGGAGCGGAACCTGCAGCGGATGAAAGAAGAACAGGAACGCACAGAAACAGACCTGATGAAATTGCTCTATGAAAGGGCAGAGGAACGCTACCGGACACTGGAGGTCAGGGATGGGGAGTTCCGGACAGAGGAGGTCAAAAACATCCTTGCAGGGAAAAAGGAACTGGAAACATTTGATGAAAATTTATATAGAAAAATAATCGCACGCATCTGGGTGCATGGCGGAAACATGGCAGAAGTGGAGCTTATCAATGGGAGCCGTGTCACAGCCGGGTACAAGGATTAGGAGGGAGAGCAGATGGCAGAAACAGCAAAAAAGATCAGCATGATACCTGCCAAGGTGCAGTATGACCGGAATGTGAAACTGTCAGAGAAGAAAATGAAGGTCGCTGCCTACTGCCGTGTCAGTACGGAACTGGAAGAGCAGGACAGCAGCTATGAGGCACAGGTGGAGTATTATACCAGCAAGATATCTGAAAACGAAAACTGGAAAAATGCCGGCATCTATGCAGATGACGGAAAGAGTGGAACAAACACCAAAAAGAGGGCAGACTTTAATGCCATGATACAGGATGCCCTTGCCGGAAAAATCGACATGATCCTTACAAAGTCGGTCAGCAGGTTTGCGAGGAACACGGTAGACTCGCTGGTGACCATCCGAAAACTGAAGGAAAAGAATGTGGCGGTGGTGTTCGAGAAAGAGGGGATCAATACACTGGAGGGAACCGGCGAAATCCTTATCACCATCTTAAGCAGCCTGGCACAGGAGGAGAGCCGCAACATCAGTGAGAACATCCGCTGGGGAGTCGTGAGGAAATTTGAAAAAGGCAAGGTCATCGTAAACTGCACAAAGTTCATGGGATACACCAAAAACGAGGATGGTGACCTGGTCATCGTACCCGAAGAGGCAGAGATCGTAAAGCTGATCTTCCGCCTTTATCTGGAAGGCTACAGTACCGGGAAGATCGCAAAGCATCTGGAAGAGCA
This sequence comes from Roseburia intestinalis L1-82, assembly GCF_900537995.1. Taxonomy (NCBI): domain Bacteria; kingdom Bacillati; phylum Bacillota; class Clostridia; order Lachnospirales; family Lachnospiraceae; genus Roseburia; species Roseburia intestinalis. Next base: position 545,964 of record NZ_LR027880.1, read on the forward strand.
GGGAATCAAGACCGCCACAGGGCAGGACAAATGGCATTCCACGGTAATAGACAAAATGCTCCGCAATGAAAAATACATGGGAGATGCATTACTGCAGAAAACCTATACGGTGGATTTCATGACAAAAAAGAAAGTCAAGAACACTGGAATCGTACCGCAGTATTATGTGGAAGATGACCATGAGGCAATCATTCCGAAAGAGCTGTTCTACAGGGTACAGGAAGAGATGATGCGGAGGGCATCCTTATGCAAGGCGGCTGTCACCCGGAAGAAGAACCAGAAAAGCAGGTATTCCTCCACCTATGCACTGACCGGCATGCTGATCTGCGGAAAATGCGGACAGGAGTACAGGAGAGTCACCTGGGCGAGAAACGGGAAAAAGAAAGTGGTCTGGAGATGCAGCAATCGGCTGACCAACGGAGTGAAGAAATGCGGGGAATCCGAGACACTCGAAGAGAACGCATTAAACAGGGCGGTGATGGAAGCCATCCACAGGATCACAAGTGATGATATGGAATTTATGGAAAACTTCCGGCAGAACATCATCCATGTCATCGGGAACTACAGCACCGCAAAAGAGTCTGAGGAATACGAAGAAAAGATAAAAGAAAAGCAGGAAGAGATGGTGGCACTGATCGCGGAGAATGCAAAGACCGGCTCCTACACACCGGAGTTTGATGAACGCTATCGCACCATAGCAGAGGAAATCAATGCCTTAAAAGAGGCACAGAAAACAGCCAGAAACGAGAAATGGATGGCTGACAGCTATGAACAGAGAATCCAAGATATCGACCATTACTTAAGCACAAGCACCTGCCAGATACCGGAGTTCGACAATGACCTTGTCAGACGGCTGATCTCCACCATCAAAGTGGAATCCAGCGAGAAGCTGCTGATACAGTTCCAGTCAGGCATTGTCATGGAACAGGAGATTCGATATGAGTAAGGCTGCGGCAGGAATGGCAGCAAGTAAATAGGAAACGTTGTTCCTGCCAGTTTATGGTAAGAATAAAATGCCCGATGATCCGGGCGTTTTATTGTTGGCATAAAATAGGAAAGGACAGCAGAAAGCATATAACGGAAAATGAGTAAAAGAAAGTGGATATAAAAAAAGCACATGAAGTAAGTGTGCGACAGGAGGAGAAAAGCGTATGAATTATGAGCAACTGATAGAAGAACTGAGGGAGGAAATGTTACAGCTTGTAAACACGAAATGTGATGCACTGCTCCAGATGTACCGAAGTGGAGAAATGAGGACAGACATGAAAGATACAATCCGGGAAAGCAGTCTTATTACAGTGTCCCCGGCAGAACTGAAAGGGAAAAGACCGCTGGCAGTCCAGTTCGCGCCGGGAGAATGGATAGAGACACCTACATGGAGAAAGGTGGCACAAAGAATTTTGCAGACCTATAATGAACAGCCGGATATCCATGAGCGTTTTATGGAAATGTGTGGAAAAGTAGCCGGACGCTGGAGGACGATCCTTGGCAGTTCACCGGAAGAAATGGATGTACCGCTAAAGGTGGATGAGGAACTTTATTTTGAGGGAAAATTTGACACCGAAGCGATGTTAAACATGTTAGAGAAAAAAGTGCTGGAACCGGCAGGAGTTGATTACAGCAGCATTAAAATCCGGTATATGGGAAAAGGGCAGGAAGTAGCAAAAAGTTTAGAGCAGGATGTTTTGGAGCAGGAGGGGCAGGAACAGCATGCACCGGTGCAGACAATGTAAAAAATGGACGGAATCAAGACTCCAAGTCTATGACAGGTTTGGAGTTTTTCTTATGTTCCTTTTCCAAATGTAAAAATTGATTGTATAAAAGAAATGGGTAAGTTATAATCTCATCTTTGACAGTTGATTAGTTAAAAAAGTGCCACAATCCCTGTAAATACAAGGGGCGTGGCACTTTTATCTGCATACACGAAATATAGTAATGTTTTATCTCCGCTTACTTTTTTTCTGAATTCCTTTCATTTTCCGTTTTGTTATGAATTGATAGTCCGTTCTGAATCCGCAGGTTTCATGGAGATCATCAGTGATTTCCTGACGTTCATATACCGGCATGAAGCCCTGTTCTTCTATATCCGTAAATTTTATGTCTTTTAAAGTGTGAAGTAATTGTTCTGTGGTATAAGTCCCTTTCAAGGAGCGGTTTAATAACCGGAAATGTAACAGAGCAAGAAAGCAGGTGAGGAAATGAGCTTTAATCCGATCTTCACGGTTTAAGTAAACGGGTCTGGCTTCAAAGTCTGTTTTCATAGTTCTGAAACAGTCTTCAATCTGCCATCTTCCTTCACTGACTTTTAAGATATCTGCAACGTCATCATCAAGCAGGTCTGTACATACCGCATAAAGTCCGTCATACATTTCTTCTTCAGCAATCTTATCCGTATCGAGATAATAGTGGATCTTAGCTTTTTCTCCTTCGTTGGTTACAGCTACCTTATTTACAAATCTTGCAGGATCATTTGGATTTTTACGCTGTTTTTTTAGAGAGCCATTTGCAACCATTTTTTCTGCCCGACAGATCTGCTCCGCACGGATGGCTTTCTGATAAGCGGCATATTTAGGGGAGACCAGCTATGAAAAGTCAACCATAAATTAGCAAAAAATTTCTTTTTCATATCGGTGGTAAAAAAGGGTAACTTTAATAGAGCTCCCTTAGGGTGCTTTTTCAAAATCTATCGATATTGGTATACAGACCTCTTATTCGAGGTTGAATTCTACTTCGCCAGTGAGCATCTTCCAGATGACTCTGACAAGCTTGCCGGCACAGTGCCCAAGTGCATTGTAGTGAGACCGGCCTTCAGCCCTCTTGGCATCATAATAAGCCTTGAAGGTTGCGTTGTTTCTGACAACGTTCCAAGCTGCATTTACAAGGGCATATCGTAAAACACGAGAGCCACGTTTGGACATCCTTGTTGTCTTAGCCTGAAAGTTACCAGACTGATAAACAGAAGGATCCAAACCGGCAAAAGCAAGCAGCTTGTTAGGATTGGAGAAACGGTGAATATCACCTATTTCACCAAGAATCATTCCACCATTGATATAACCGATACCAGGAATGGTCATGATGACAGAATCGTTGAATTTCATGATATCCGTCATCTCAGCTTCAATCTTTTCTAATTGGCTATCCAGTAACTCGATTTGTTGAATGGTTTGAGTTATCTGAATAGATATAGCGCTGTCGTTAGCACCGACAGACTTCTGTGCGAGAACTCTTAATTCTTTGGCCTGTTCTTTGGTAAAGTGTCCGTGTGAGTTCACTTTGAGCAGATTTGCCAGATGAGTCATATGCATGGAAGCAATCTCTTTTGGAGAAGGTGTTTCTTTTAATAAAGCATAGACAGCGTGTTGATGCAGACCGGATTTGAAAAAGTATTGAATCTCCGGAAAGACCTGATCAACATAGGTTGTCAGTTGAATTTTCAATCGGGTACGTTGCTTTATGGTTTTCTGACGGAAACGTCCCAATGCCTTAAGATCCATCATATCGAGATCGAAGAAGCTGACGAATCTGAGGTTGTCCTGCATCATAAGAGTTTTAGCAATCACGTAAGTGTCGACCTTATCTGTCTTAGTTTTGCGAACGTTATTTTTTCGCATTTGACAGGTTTTGATGGGGTTCAACACACACACTTGGTAAAGCTCAGTAACAAGGTATCGAACAAGGTTGTCACCGTAGTGTGCCGTTGACTCAAGACCGATGATGAGGCTGTTCTTATCGAATGATTCGAGTTTAGAGACCAGCAGTTGGAAGCCATCAGCGTCATTTGTGAATTTGAACGGCTCAATGATTATTTCACCGTCGGAAGAAATCGCAGCGGCGAAATGATTAAGTTTGGCAATATCAATGCCTACGTAAATTTTCATGAGGTTGTACCTCCCTTTCCTAAAGTCTGATACCATGATGTCCACCAACGATTATCATCGTAGACTTGATAGAAATAAGTACTCTGAGTGAAAAACACTCCGGCAACATCCAGCTAATAAACAATTCAGATAAATGTAGTGGCAATACACTCCAGTTGAGTAGTCAAGCTACAGAAAACAAATCAAAAGTCCATAGTATCTGAATTGTATTGAACCACGATATTAAAAGAAAGGAAATATGTGATAATTAACTTCCTAATTATCATACAAGTAGGTTATGATTAATTTTTGATCCAGTTTTTTTGTTGTCAATGGTTCGTCTTTATAATAAAGCTGGTTCTTGTCATCATCTGTCAGTTTTGTGAGATCAACAGGTTTATCATCTGAGAGACGTTTGAAGCCAGTTTTCTTTAAAGCCCATGCCCGATCTTCAGCAGGCAGCTTTTTGATGGACTGAGTGACAATAAATGCCCTCTGTCCCATGTGATTAAGAACACGGTTATCCTCAGAAGCAAGTCCGGCGTCACTACAATAGATAAACTTATCACAGCCGAATTGTTGGAGAATCTTTGTTTCTAAAGGTTTTAAGGATTTCTGCTCATTTTGGTTTCCAGGAAAGAGTGAGAAAGCCAAAGGTATTCCGTCACCATCTGTAAAGAGTCCCATTTGAATAATGGGATTCGGACGGTGCTCTTTGCTTTTTCCGTATTTTTTATCTCCATCTTCCTGTTCGATTTCAAAGTAGTAGTTTGTGCAATCATAATAAAGGATCCGATCCATTCTGTCACCAAGAAAAAAGCTGTTTTTATAAACTTCTGATTGAATAAAATCCATTTCAGAAGCAAGAACAGAAAGAGCTCGGTAAACATCATGAAGTTCATAAGTTGGAGGCTCAAGGAACTGTTTTGCTGCTCGAAAGGAAGAACTTTTGCTGGAAGGTTCCAGAACCCTTGTATAAATTAAATCAGATAAAATAGCATTAAGATCATACTCGAATTTATGTCGGCTTTTGATTTTTCGGCAGACAGAATCGAGCTTAAGTCCATAGTAAATAGACTGAAGAAAAAGATATCCGCCAGAAAAAAGTTTCTGCTTATTATAGTCCATGAGTCTGTTGGAATGAAATGGAATCATGACAGTAGCATCCTCTTTTTCACTTTTATATTTCAGTGTTTCAAGACGAGCCTGTTCATTTGCCCATTCAACAACTCCGTCACGATCCGTGTGGAGCTGCGCCGATAATTCAGCTAACGTACCTAATTTTCGGATGGTTTTGGAAGTACTTTTCCCATTGGCATTTGTATAGGACTGAGTGATGTAAAAGGACTCAGAATTTTTTGATTTTGATGTTGTTATACGCACAATAATCACCTCTGTCACTATTATACCACATATCACCAAATATTACTATATAATAAAAATAAAAATTTGACAAAAAAATAAGCCTATTTCAAGGCTTTGTGGTACTTTTTTGGATTTCAATGTGTCAAACTCCCGAGCAGGAGGGGCAGGAACAGCATGCACCGGTGCAGACAATGTAAAAAATGGACGGAATCAAGACTCCAAGTCTATGACAGGTTTGGAGTTTTTCTTATGTTCCTTTTCCAAATGTAAAAATTGATTGTATAAAAGAAATGGGTAAGTTATAATATAGGTGTGGTCAGATGCCTTTTTGGGGATGACTATATCTGTTACAAAAAGGAGGAAGGCCAGTGAATACAGAATTGAAAAATGCAGTGAAAGCAACAGACTCAAAAGCACAGTATGATACGAGTGCAAAGCGTCTGTTAGGACAGAAGAGCATACTGGCACATATACTGGTAAAAACAGTTGATGAGTTTAAGGGCATGAATCCCAAGGATGTGGTCGACTGCATCGAGGGAACACCACATATCAGTACGGTACCGGTAGAGCCTGGACTTACAAATGCAGCCAGCAAAAAAAATGGTGAAAGACTGGTCGGTTTCAACACAGAAAATGAAGAAATCAATGAAGGTCTGGTAAGATTTGATATCGTTTTTTATGTGCGCATGAAAGATGGATTGTCACAGATTATCATCAATGTAGAAGCACAGAAAGACGAGCCGACGGGATATGAAATCTTAAACCGGGCAATCTTTTATGTGAGCAGACTGATCTCATCACAAAAAGAACGTGATTTTGAGAATTCTAGCTACGATGACATTAAGCGTGTATATTCAATCTGGGTATGTATGAACATGGAAGAGAGCAGCATGAGCCATGTGCATCTCACAAAAGAAGATTTGATCGGTTCCTATGAATGGAAGGGAAATCTTGACCTGTTGAATATCATCATGCTTGGACTGGCAAAGAATCTGCCGGAACATGATGAGACATATGAACTGCACCGTCTGTTATGTGCGCTGCTGTCACAGGAACTTACAATAGATGAAAAACTAAACATAATTGGAAATGAATACGATATTCCTATTGAGGAGAACTTCAGGAAGGATGTGAGCGTTATGTGTAACTTGAGTCAGGGAATTGAAGAAAAGGGTATTGCGATTGGAGAAGCAAGAAAAGAAGAAAAAATTATTCTTAATATGCATAACAATGGTTTTACTGTAGAGCAGATTGCTATGGCTACAGATAAAAACGTAGAAGAAGTGAAAGCGATTATTGCAGGGAAAGAACCTGCACTTGCATAAAGTTATGTAAGAAAAAGAGAGCCTTTGAGTTTAAATAACTTGGAGGCTCCTATTATATGAAGATTTGGGAAATAATGGATATTGTTGAATTATCTGATGATAAAATGGGTATAAGGAAATGTAGATCGAGAGAAAAATCTTTTTGATGGTGTGTGCCACATGCATTTCCAAAAGAAGATATGATTGGTTCCTATAAATGGATACATGGAGGAATTGTAAAGTGAGAAATATTGATGAAACATATAAAACAGAATTGAATTTTGTTGATGAATTTAATCTTTCTCGTAATGGAATGATAAAAGAAATTGAGCAAGAATTTAATATTATAAGGTTATGTTTATTTGAGTCGCAGGAGTTGGATGAGCAATATCAGTCTGTGCTGGATAGAATAATTGTAATGCCGTTAAGAAAGTTATTATGTGAGAAAGCATCTGTACTTCTGAATGTATGCCCTACATTCAAAATGCCACTATTAGATGGAATTGAAGTTAGATATGATGATGGACAACATATAGTGCATACGCCATTGCGGATAGGGAGTATACAGACATGGATTCCTGTAGAAGAATGGCTTAAACAGAATGTATCTTGGTTTGACAGAGATGTTAAATCAATTGCACAAATGCTTCCAAAATATTCATATGAGTATATATTGAATAAGTTAACAGGTAAACTTAAAGAGTTAAAATCAGAATTTATAAGTTTATATGCCTGTGAACAAGTAGAATATAAAGGAGAAGTAATGGATGTTTATTGTAAGAGGTATCCAGAGGATGAAATTAAAAATCAACGGATATATGATATACTTGAACAAATTGGTTACAATAAGCTTTCAATATATGATTATTTAAAACATATATCAGATAAAAGAGGAGCGCATATTGATGTAGGGCATTCTCTTGTGGTTGAACTTGTGAATTATGCAGATAATGATAAAATGACACTTATTTATTACATGGGCATTCAGATGATATATGCAGCAAAAAAGCAAATACCAGAGTTAGAAGATTATTGGAAAGAAATGCCTTGTTTGGAAAGTGAAATGTAAAAAGCGAGAAATTAAGTTTTAGAAAAATGTAAAATGGTTGGAATCAAGTCTCCAAGTCCCTAGAAGATTTGGAGGTTTTCTTCTGCCCATTTGAGAGGAAAGTGATTTCCAAAACAAAATGATCTGTGATACAATATATGAAAGAAATTTTGGAAGTATTGGATCATAGAGAAAGAGCAGAGTCAATCGTAAGCTAATCTGGCTTACATCTAAAATACAATGCAATCTTTTTCTATGTGGGGGCAGGAGAGAGTGCATCATGTCAATTTTTTGCAGCCTCATCAGAGAGGAGTGCAACACTTTTCACTCCCAGAGTACAGTGAAAACTCTGGAAAGTGCATCTCAATTACCCTATCGACACATGTTGAGACAGTTGTCTTGCTTTCCAAGTGAATGGTCGATACAAGAAAAGTGAAGGTGGACTTCTCCCTGGAGGATATGGATTTATCTGAATTTAAGGGGCGCTAAAGGTCCGGGGGACCTTTGTCTGGCACGGATCGAAGCGGAGACAAGCAGCTTATGAGCAGATAAAGGCATATGTACTGCAACAGACAGGACTTAAGGTTTCGTCATTGTATATAGCACAGGAGAGGAAAACAGGGTAGCTGATGTGGAACATATTCCGTGGGTGGAGCGGGAGCTGATGGTTATGAGAGAAGTGAGGGAGCTGCAGTAATAAAGATGATTTATATAATTTTAACTTTAGTTTCAGGAATTTTGCTGTCAGGAGTATGGTTTGGGCTTAATTTTCTGATACAGATATGTGTGGAAAAGTCAAAAGTAAAATTTTTGGAACGCTATAGTGTAATAGCTGCATCTGTGATACCATTAGTTTTCATCTTAGAATACAACAGACTGGAATTATCATAGTATTGCTGATTGGAAAAACTGGATGATTCTGGCTGTTACAGTATTATTGTCAGCCATTGTCATTTCCATAAATCAGGTTGCGGAAATCCCACGCGGAAAAGAATTATTGCTTTATGCGTTAGATGGTGTCTGTATGGAAATCCCGCAGCGTATGATGATGCAGACATTTAGCGGTGTTCTTTTCATGCACTGGGGATTAGATTTGTATTTGTCCATACCGGTTACAGCGTTTGCCTGGTGTATCAGCATCTGTATACAATGTCTGATCTGCAAATTAAAATTTGACCGGAAAATAGCAATAGAGATAGCGGCATCCTTTCTGTTTTCTATGGGAGCCGGATTACTATTATTAAAAAGCGGATTTATTGGACTACCTATGGCAGGACATTTTTTAGAACGTATTTTGAGTACAATTATCCGTAAAATCCGAAGATAAAAGAAAGGAAGAAAGTCCATGACAACCAGACAGGAAGCATTATCTTTTGGCATGACATTTAAAGATGTCTATCAGGACACACCGTTCCATGATCCAAACTGGATTCTGGTGCGGTATAAAAAGAACAAAAAGGCATTTCTCTGGACTTATGAGTACGAAGGACAGATGCGCATAAATATAAAAGTTGATCCGCAGTGGCGCGATTTCTGGCGGGAGGCATATGCAGCGGTGATTCCGGGATATCATCAGAACAAGGAACACTGGAATACTGTTATTCTGGATGGAAGCATACCGGATGAGGAAATCAGACGGATGATCGCAGAGAGTTATGATCTGATCTGCGGAAAAAAATAAATTCATTTGTAAAGAACAATCAAGAAGTGAGGCAATAGTGTGAAAAATAAGATTTTTCACACGCAAGATTTGTGCTTGCGCACAAACTTGAGATGCGCAGAAAGCTGCGCAAGAATGGAGATTTTTATGTCAGCAAAAGATACAATGGAAAATAAAATCACAGAGGGAGTCATCTGGAAACAGCTTTTATTATTCTTTTTCCCGATACTGGTGGGAACATTTTTCCAGCAGCTTTACAATACGGTGGACGCGGTGATCGTCGGGCGGTTTGTCGGAAAAGAGGCACTATCCTGCGTCAGCGGTTCGTCCGGTCAGATCATCAATCTGGTGGTCGGATTTTTTACCGGATTATCTGCCGGCGCAACAGTTATGATCTCCCAGCATTTTGGGGCAAAAAATGAGGAACAGCTGCATAAGGCACTGCACACGGCATATGCATTTGCAATCACAGGCGGTATCATTGCCGGAGTGATCGGTGTTGTTATGACACGTATGGTTTTAAAATGGATGAATACGCCGGAAAATCTGCTGCCTGACTCGACACTTTATGTGCGGATTTATTTTGCGGGACTCTTATTTATTTTTGTTTACAATATGGGAGCGGCAATCTTACGGGCAATCGGCGATTCGAAACGTCCGCTTTATTTTCTGATCGTCTGCTGCATCGTCAATATTATTCTGGATCTGGTGCTGGTGCTTGGATTTAAAATGGGAGTCCTTGGCGTGGCAGTGGCAACACTGATCGCGCAGGGGATCAGCGCTGTGCTCGTCAGTGTGGCATTAATGTATCATACTGCCGGCTTAAAGTTAATTCCACGCGAAATCAGGATCCATAAAAGTGTGCTGAAAAATATGCTCGCCATCGGACTGCCGACCGGTATCGAGTCGAGCATGTACAGTATTTCAAACGTGATCGTGCAGGCTGCGTTAAACGGATTTGGCGTTGACACAATGGCGGCATGGGCTGCATTTGGCAAAATAGACAGCCTTTTCTGGATGATCAACAGTGCGTTTGGAATCGCTGCGACCACGTTCGTTGGTCAGAATTTTGGTGCCGGAAAAATGGACCGCGTCCGCAAAGGAACAAGGGAATGTCTTGGCATGGCACTTGTAACTGCGATTCTTCTGAGTGTGATCTTAATGTCGGCGGGAAGATTTTTATTTGGCATATTTACCACAGATGCGAATGTAGTGGAAATTGGTCTTAGCATGATGCAGATCATATCGCCGACCTATTTTCTGTTTGTGTTTATCGAAGTATATTCCGGCGCACTGCGCGCGCAGGGGCATGTGATCGTGACGACGGCAATGACGATGATCGGTATCTGTGTGCTGCGTGTCGTATGGGTCACCTGGATCGTACCGGATGGCACACTCTCACAGATCGTGGCATGTTACCCAATTACATGGCTGGTCAGCGCGGTGGGGATGATCATTTATTATCATTATAAGCAGAAAAAGATTCTGGAAAAATTTGCTGCAACACATGATTTATAAACAGAGAAACTGGAAGCAGTTTTTTATAGCTACATGGTTAAAAATAAGTTCAGGAAAAGAGGATATAAATGAAACAGTCAAAAAATGAAATTAATCTCGGCGAGGGAAGCGTCGGCAGACTTTTGCTGACCTTGGCGGTACCATCTGTGATCGCACAGCTCGTCAATCTTCTTTACAATCTGGTGGATCGTATTTATATCGGTCATATCCCGGAAAACGGGGGCGTGGCACTGACCGGTCTTGGACTCTGCTTCCCGATTCTGATGATTGTCACGGCATTTTCCGGTCTGATCGGGTATGGCGGGGCGCCGCGTGTTGCTATTTTCATGGGAAAAGGCAAAAATGATGAGGCGGAGGAGATACTCGGCAACTGTACCATGGCATTGATCGTGATCGCATTGATTTTAGTTGTGGTACTGCAGTTTGCAGCGGAGCCGCTTCTGATGCTGTTTGGTGCAAGTGACAATACGCTGCCGTATGCACTTTCTTATCTGAACATTTACGGAAAAGGGACTTTGTTTGTCATGCTTACGATGGGATTAAATTCCTTTATCAATACACAGGGATTTTCCAAAGTCGGTATGAAAACGGTTCTGATCGGGGCAGTCTGCAATATCATTTTAGATCCGGTCTTTATTTTCGTATTTGGCATGGGTGTGCAGGGAGCCGCGCTTGCAACGGTGATCTCACAGGCAATTTCAGCGGTATGGGTCATCCTTTTTCTGACGGGAAAACAGACAAAGCTGAAAATAAAGACAAAGTATTTTAAGCCGAAAGCCTCCGTACTTTTGCCGGTATGTGCACTTGGTGTATCGCCTTTTATCATGAATGCGACGGAGAGCGCAATCAATATTGCATTTAACGCATCTTTATCACGCTACGGCGGTGATGTGGCGGTCGGAGCCATGACGATCTTAAGCAGTATTATGCAGCTTCAGTTTATGCCGGTGCAGGGAATTGCACAGGGAGCGCAGCCGATCATGAGTTTTAATTATGGAGCAAAAAAGATGGATCGTGTGAAAAAGGCATATCGTCTGCTTATGATCTGCAGTTTTACATACACGATGATCTTCTGTCTGGCGGTGGAAATCGCACCTGGATTTTTTGTGCATCTGTTCAACAGCAGTTCACAGGAATTATTTGAAATGACAAAATGGGCACTGCGCATCTATATGGCAGCGACCGGAGTATTCGGGATCCAGCTTGCGGTGCAGCAGGTATTCATGGCACTCGGACAGGCAAAAATCTCATTGTTTATTGCGTGTCTGCGAAAGATTATCCTGCTGATCCCGCTGATTTATATCCTGCCGCATTTCTTTGTAGATAAAGTATTTGCCGTTTTTTTAGCAGAGCCGGTTTCGGATTTTATTTCGGTGACAGTTGCAGCGACATTATTTTTCCTCAACATTAAAAAGATATTGAAAGAGGGAGAAGTGTGAGCGTATAAAAAAATCTGAAACTGAAAAAAGGCTCCAAATACTGTCTGATGGATTCGAAATATTATCCGACGGAGCGTGATACATGGGTAACAAGGTCGAAAGTATACAAGTTTACAGCAAAATAAAATAACGTATAGGAAAAGAGAACTGTGAGAAAATAATCTCACGGTTCTTTTTTACTTGACAAGTGATGGTATCTTCCTGTATGATAAAAAGCGTAAAGATTGCACACAATTAAATTTAAAACAATGATTTTGAGATGGAGAGAAAAATGGAGAGAGCAGACATAGCGATTATCGGAACCGGACCTGGCGGCGTTTCTGCTGCATTGACGGCAAAGGTAAGAAATAAAAATATTTTGCTGATCGGGAAAAAGCAGATGAGCGACAAGGTCAGCAAGGCGCATCAGATCATGAACTATCCGGGACTCCCGGCGGTGACCGGAGCGGATATGGCGAAGGCGTTTGAAAAGCAGCTTGCCATGATGGAGATCAATATTACGGACAGCCGGATCGGCACAGTCTATGCGATGGGCGACTATTTTGCAATCCAGGCAGGCGGGGAAGTGCTTGAGGCAAAGAGTGTGATCTTAGCGTGCGGCGTTGTCTCCGGCAAGACACTTCCGGGCGAGGAAGAGATGTTAGGACGGGGTGTCAGCTACTGTGCGACCTGTGATGCATGCTTTTATAAAGGAAAGAAAGTTGCCGTCATCGGTTACGGAAAAGATGCGGAACACGAAGCCGATTTTCTTGCGGAAGTGGCAGCAGAGATACTTTATTTTCCAATGTATCAGGATGTACCTGGCGTATCAGAGCAGGTAACGGTGATCAAAGAACGTCCGAAGGAGATCTTTGGTGAAAAGAAAGCCGGGGGACTTCGCACAGAGCAGGGGGAGTACCTTGTGGATGGCATTTTTGTACTGCGGGATGCCGTATCCCCGAAACAGCTTGTGCCGGGTCTGGAATTAGACGGAAATCATGTAAAGGTCAATCTGTCGATGGAGACAAATATTCCGGGACTTTTCGCCTGTGGAGATATTACGGGAACACCGTATCAGTATATCAAAGCAGCCGGACAGGGCAATGTTGCGGCATTATCCGCAGTGGCTTATCTGGATGCGAAAAAACGCGAAGCCGGGAAGCAGTAAAGAGGCAGCCCGCATGAACAGAAATGTGTGGGACTAAAACCGGAACGTATTTTACAACAAATATATCACAAAAAACAGTGTGTCATGCGCAAAGAACTGCGCAGGAAAGGAAAATATTATGGTAAAGAAAATTACAAATAACGATTTAAATGAAGCAAAAAAAGGTGCAGCAGTTGTTGATTTTTCCGCAGTATGGTGCGGACCGTGCCAGATGTTAGCACCGGTGATGGAAGAATTATCCGAGGAACTCTCCGGCAAGGCAGAGTTTTACAACGCAGATTCCGATGAAAACATGGGACTTGCACAGGAGTACCGCATTGTCAGCATTCCGGCAGTCATCGTGTTAAAAGATGGCGTGGAAGTGGCAAGAACGGTTGGATTCCAGCCGAAAGACGCAATGCGCAGCTTTATCGAGGAACATCTGAATTAGAAAGAGCTGACTGTGAACTGGCACATCGTCTGGGAACAACCTGGATTGCAGAATGGTGTGCCGGTAGAAATGAGGATTATCATGCCAGATAAATATGATGCATTAAAACTGGAAAACCAGTTGTGTTTTCCACTTTACGCCTGTTCCAAAGAGATCGTGCGCAAGTACAAGCCTTTTTTAGATGAGCTTGACCTGACATACACGCAGTATATCGCGATGATGGTGCTCTGGGAACACAGACAGATCAGCGTGAAAGATATGGGAGCACTTTTATATCTGGATTCTGGCACACTCACGCCTGTCCTGAAAAAGCTTGAGCAGAAAGGCTATCTTGTACGCGCAAGGGACAGTGAGGATGAGCGTGTGTTAAATGTGACGATCACAGAACTCGGCGAAAAGCTGAAAGAGGATGCCGTTCTGGTGCCAAAAAAAATGGGCTGCTGCGTGTGTCTGGAGAAAGAAGATGCTGATGAGTTGTACCGGCTGCTGCACAAAGTGCTGGGAGTGCTTGGAAAAGAATGAAAATAAATCATATTTCAAACATTTGACAAGTGTATCTGCAACAGAAAGTTAAAGTGATTTCTCCCCCTAATCCAGTTGCACCCCACCAAACCCCTATGGTAAAATTATCCTTATAAGATTGCCGGAAAACAGGCAGTCATTTATGAAGAGTAGAAACCACTGGGGGTTTTTGTTATGGAACAGACAATGTTGATCGCAGTACTGATCGCGGCACTTGTGGGATTGTTTTTGTTTGACACGGTGCGTCTGCGGCGCATGCAGGTGCAGAGGGATGCAGCGAAAGAGGAAGTTGCAGAAGTAAAAACAGAGTTTTTGTCGCGCATCAGTCACGAGATCAAGACACCGATGAACGTGATCGTGGGGGCAACGGCGTTAGGACTTGAAGAGACGGAACATCCGGAGCGGATGGAAGAGTGTTTAAACCGGATACGCGGCGCGAGTGAATTTCTGATGGGACTTTTGAATGATCTGGTGGATATGTCTAAGATCGAAAACGGAAAGTTCCATCTTCATCCCAAGCCGTATTCGTTTACGGAATTTTTAAATGAAGTGGAAAATATGATGGAGCCGATGTGTGAGCGCAAATGGATCCGATTTCATATGCCGCATGAGGAGATCAACATTAATATGATGGTTGATCCGGTGCGGTTTTTCCAGATATTTTTTAATCTGCTCTCCAACGCGGTGAAGTTTACACCGGAGGGCGGGGAGGTCACATTCCGCATCTGTAATTATGCCACGCACAACAATCAATTTTGTGCCGACTATGTGGTGTCCGACAACGGAATGGGAATGAGCGAAGAGTTTCAGCAGATTCTCTTCCAGCCATTTACGCAGGAGAGCGTGAATCAGGGTGAACCGGGAAACGGAGCGGGACTCGGACTTGCGATCGTGAGAAGCATCGTTGATCTGATGGGCGGAACGATCACGGTAAAAAGCGAGCCGCAGAAAGGTACGGAGATAAAAGTCCATCTTGAGATTGAGATTGCGGAGATACAGCCGGAGATCGAAGTGGCACACCGTTCCGCGGAGGAGATACAGAACATCCTGCGGGGAAAGAGGGTTCTGCTTGTGGAGGATCATCCACTTGATGTTGAGATCAGCAGGCGTATCTTAGAGCATGTGGCGGTAAATGTGATCAGTGCGCAGGATGGAAAAGCGGCATTAGAGCAGTTTAAAGCGGAAGAACCCTATCATTTTGATGCGATACTGATGGATATCCAGATGCCAAACATGAACGGTTTTGTTGCGGCGAGAGCGATAAGGAAGGTTGCAAAGCCGGATGCGCAGATCATTCCGATCATAGCATTGAGTGCAGACGATACGCTGGAAGATGTGAGAAAATGCAAGGAAGCGGGCATGAATGCACATATTGCAAAACCGGTTGAACCGCAAAAATTATATCAGATTTTGTGTGAGTACCTGCTTGCGCCGATTTAAGAGGCAATTTTATAACAGAAAAATCCAATGGGCTTTATAAAGACGATAGATAGTTCACAGAGACAAAAATTTGGAAAATAAGCATGAATAGAAAAGAAAAAAATCCGGCAGGGATGATTTTGCGCGCGGAGCGGATCAGACAGGGAAAGGGGCAGAAAGAAGTCTGCTATGGCATCTGTGTGGTTTCGTATTTAAGTAAAATCGAGCGTGGATCGGCGGAGCCGGATATGGCAATTTTAAAGCAGCTTTTTGCAAGACTTGGAATCAATTATGAGACAGATTCTGCGTTTCTTACTGAGAGCAGGAAACAGATAGATGAATTTTTTTACAATCTGCAATATGGGCTGGAAAATGAAACGGTATGGAAAAAACTTGCCGGAAAATGGGACAGGCTTTTGATGTCACCGCTTACAATCGATATCAGACTGGTGTCCGCAATTTATTACAGTGAGAGCACATGGAAAGAAGTAGATGAGAGCTTTATCGAAAGTTTGATGAAAAAAGAAGCGGATGGAAATGACATACAAAATTTTTTGAATGAGAATGTCAGCACTTTAGCGCAGTTAGAAGACTGCATGGATGAAAAACAGTATGCCTATTACAGTCTGGTCTGTTCAAGACTCACAAAAGATCCGGCAGAGAAAATGGAATGGTATCAGAAAGTACAACACGGACTGCAGAACACGCTTGGCATGAGCTGTCTGATTTCCGGTTATTATGAACAGGCAGAATACGACGCGATTCACCGGATGGAGAACCGTTTTGTGACGGCGGCATTAGAAGAGGGAAATGTATATGCACTGGCGGATTATTATTTTATGAATGGAAGCGCATATGCATGTGTCGATATGGATGAGATGATGACCGTCTATTATGAGCGCACCAGAAGACTATTACAGAATACCGGATGGTGGAAAGAATACGAGCAGGGATTATATTATAATATGGGGGCGACCTATCTTGCAGTTGGAAGATATGAGGAAGCACTCGACTGTTTAAACCGTGTCCGGTCAGAAGATTTCCTGCTCTGTCATAAAAAGGCATGGTTACATCTTCTCCTTGGAAATACCAGGGAGGCGGATCATTATCTTGCAATAATGAAACAGTTACTTTCCCGGAAAGATATGAAGGGTAAGATGGCAGAGCGTCTGATGTATGAGGAACTTTGCATGGAACAAAAGCAAGACTTTACGGCGGATCCGGCATATTTAGATCTGATCGAACGACTGATCAGGGCACTCATAAAAGAAAAGTCGTTTGGTTTCCTCTATCAGTATAAAAATGTGATTTTAGAAGCCTATACGAGGCAGCGAAAATATAAAAAGGCACTGGAGTTTAGTGAACAAATTTCCGCAAAGACCAGAAAAAGTACGTTTTAGCGTGCTTTTTTGGTTTGCGCGCCATGGGCGCGCTCTAATGGGTGAAAGTCCCGAACACGCCTAGGCAACGAGGAAGTGTATAGCAGAACAGCAAGGGTGTCCATCGTGAGGTGGAATCTGAAGGAAGCTGTAAGCAAACTCTTGGTCCGACGGACAGAAATCACATATAAGGCTCGGAAATACGGATAAGTCTGCCAAAAGAGATGAAGTCCTAAAGTTGCTGGAAGTACGAGTAGATGTGGCGGATAGATGAGAGGAAAGAGCGTGCACCTTAAGCGTGGAGGTCTCACAGGGGTTTCATTAGCCTAGTAACAACGAACTGTGAGAAGTCAGCCGAGCCCATAGTAGTGAAGAAGTCTCTGTAATGGAGATAGAGCAAAGGGGCGAACAATCAATAAGTTTGAGTATGTCTCGTATTGCAGAAGAGATAACATCTGCCGTAACCAATCGGGTAAAAGATGGTCAAATCAAGCGGGACGGAAAGGAAAGAACGCATGGACACAAGTAGTCTAATGGAGCAGATACTATCTAACGATAATCTCAACAGAGCATATCTGCAAGTCGTACGAAACAAAGGTGCCGAGGGAGTAGACGGAATGAAGTACACAGAACTCAAGGAATATCTTGCAAAGAACGGCGAAATTATCAAGGAACAGTTGAGGATAAGAAAATATAAACCTCAACCAGTACGAAGAGTGGAGATACCAAAGCCTGATGGTGGTGTCAGAAACCTGGGAGTACCGACAGTAACAGACAGATTCATACAACAAGCTATTGCACAGGTTTTAACACCAATCTATGAGGAACAATTCCATGACCATAGCTATGGATTCAGACCGAACAGATGTGCACAGCAAGCAATCCTTACAGCACTCGATATGATGAATGACGGAAATGATTGGATTGTAGACATTGACTTGGAAAAGTTCTTTGACACAGTAAATCATGACAAACTTATGACTATCATAGGTAGAACTATTAAAGATGGAGATGTTATCTCTATTGTCAGAAAATACCTAGTCAGTGGAATCATGATT
Source organism: Roseburia intestinalis L1-82 (assembly GCF_900537995.1). Lineage (NCBI taxonomy): Bacteria > Bacillati > Bacillota > Clostridia > Lachnospirales > Lachnospiraceae > Roseburia > Roseburia intestinalis. The sequence goes on from NZ_LR027880.1 coordinate 564,110, forward strand.
GACGATGAGTATGAGGATTCTATCGTGGGAACACCTCAAGGTGGAAATCTCTCGCCATTATTGGCAAATATTATGCTGAACGAACTAGACAAGGAAATGGAAAAGAGAGGACTTAACTTTGTACGGTATGCGGATGACTGTATCATTATGGTCGGAAGTGAAATGTCTGCGAATAGAGTTATGAGAAATATCTCACGATTCATTGAGGAAAAACTAGGACTTAAAGTCAATATGACGAAGAGCAAAGTAGATAGACCAAGAGGAATTAAATACCTTGGGTTTGGATTCTACTACGATACAAGTGCACAGCAATTCAAGGCGAAACCACATGCAAAATCAGTAATGAAGTATAAGAAGAGGATGAGGGAACTCACTTGTCGTAGCTGGGGCGTTAGCAACAGCTATAAAGTAGAGAGACTTAATCAGCTTATCAGAGGATGGATTAACTACTTTAAGATAGGTAGTATGAAAACTCTCTGTAGAGAACTTGATGGAAACATTAGATATAGAATACGCATGTGTATTTGGAAACATTGGAAAACACCACAAAACAAAGAGAAGAATTTGGTTAAACTCGGCGTTCCAAGATGGGCGGCACATAAAGTGGCAAATACTGGCAATCGGTATGCACACATGTGTCACAATGGATGGATACAAAAGGCTATAAGCACAAAGAGACTAACTTCATTTGGATTAGTCTCAATGTTAGATTACTACACCGAAAGGTGTGTTACTTGTTAAGTTGATTGAACCGCCGTGTACCGAACGGTACGCACGGTGGTGTGAGAGGTCGGGAAATCACTCAGATTTCCCTCCTACTCGATTGCCGATTTTCCCAAATCAATTCGCTTTATCTAGTTTAAAGTGGAATATATAATAACTGTAGCAATCGATATATGATGTCTGGAATCCACTATTTGCTCCGGACATCATAAACATTACGTTATACTACAAAACATGAAATGAGGGAAAAACATGTCACACCAGCAAAAAACACTCTGGACAAAAGATTTCACCAGTATCGCCATAGCAACCATTTTAACAGCCGTAGGTGGCGAAGCCATGAACCTGCCGATCAGCCTTTTGGTATTTGATGAGACCGGATCTACATTTTTATCAGCATTGGTACTGATCTGTGGCGTTTTGCCGGACATTGTCCTTTCTGTTTTAGTTGCTCCATTAATTGATAAAGGCGGAAAGAAAAAATGGATCGTCGGACTGGATATTGTAACGGCGGTATTGTATGCGGTAATGGGACTCTATATCAGTGGTCATGCATTCAATTACCTGTTGTATCTGATATTTGTCCTTGCAGTGGGAACAATCTCAGTGTTTTACCGTCTTGCATATGATGCATGGTATCCAAATCTGATACCGAATGGGATGGAGCAGAAGGGTTATGCGGTCAGCAATACGATCTATCCGCTTGTCATTATTGCAATGTCCCCGGCGGCAACCTTTTTGTATGAAAAAATATCCATGGCACACATTTTTTATCTGGTTGCCGGTATCACGATGGTATCTGTCATCGTGGAGAGCCGGATTCATGAGGAAAAGGAAGAAGCACAGGACGATTATACCTGGAAGCAGTATTGTCAGGATATCAGGGAAGGATTTCATTATCTGAAAAAAGAAAAGGGCATTCGTAACATCTATACTTATATGAGTATCACAAGCGGTGTGTCAGATGGAAATACCGTACTGATACAGGCGTTTTACCAGACAGTGCCGTGGCTTACGGTTACGATGCTTGGATTTTTAAAAAGTGCGGAAATGATCGGGCGGGGACTTGGCGGCATTTTTCAGTATAAAAAAGAAATACCGGTAAAAAAACGTTATGCGTTTACCAAATTTGTCTATACGGTCTATGGACTGATGGATATTTTACTTTTATATCTGCCATATCCGCTGATGCTGTGTAACCGTTTCCTTTGTGGGGCACTTGGCATCTCAAGTGCGACTATCCGTGAGACAGCAGTGCAGAGCTATCTGCCCGAAAATATGCGGGCGCGTATCAACGCATTTTTTAATATGGTATTTGCGATCGGAAGTGTGGCATTCCAGATGGCAGCGGGAGCACTGGGACAGATCATGTCTTACCGGTTTGCAATTCTGCTGCTCGCGACGATAGAACTTACCGCCATGTTTCTGCTGATCTGCCTTCCGGCAAAAGAAAACCGCCCCGTATACGAGGCGGTCCGAAACGCAGAGTAGTGTTGATAAATCTGTTGGCAGTTTTAAGCCAGCGGTTTAATCTCCGGCACCGCCGGACAGCGTGCCGTCGACTCTCTCTCGATGAGTCTGGCGCGGATCTGCGTCCGGCAGAACGGGATGTGGTGCACCAGAGAATTTAAAACGACGTAAGCGCATTTTCCAAGCTCATTGCGCTCCTGACGAACCGTGGTAAGCGGCGGCTCTAAGGAGGCAGAGAGCGGCAGGTCATCAAAACCGACAACGCTGATATCCTCCGGAACACGGAAACCGCGCAGCTTACACTCAGCGATCACACCGGAAGCAATCAGATCGTTGCCGCAGATGATCGCAGTCGCACCTGCGCCGAGAAACGTCGGGACGTGATACTTTGCGCTGTCTGCCACATAATAGCCGTAGGCGGTCAGCTTCTCATCAACAGTCAGTCCGTGAGCTTTCATGCTGTTATAAAATGCTTCCTGGCGCTGCTCGGATACCATGGAGTGCAGGGAACCGTTTAAGAAAGCAATTTTTTTGTGACCGAGCGTATAAAGATGATCTACGGCTGCGTCGATGCCCTCATAGTTATCGGTGCCGACGTAGCAGACGTTCGGATTTTTTTCGATATAGTTATCAAAGAGAACAGTCGGCATTGTGGTGTGGGAAAGCTGTTGCATCCATTCGTCATGCAGGGCGAATCCGACTAAAAAGGCACCGCAGAAACCGTTCTTTAACATGTATGTATCATATTTTTCTGTAAGCTGAAAAGCAGGTGTGACCGGAATAACGGTGACATCCCAATTATGGCGGAAAGCATTCTGTTTGAAACCGAGTACGATATCGTAGCCAAACTGATCTTCCGTTTCATATTCCATATTTTCGATAAAAACCGCCAGTTTGCGGTTTTCTTTTTTCTTTGATTTTTTTGTTGCGTATCCCATTTCAACTGCAGTGTCAAGCACCATCTGACGTAATTCTTCGCTGATGTCACTCGCGCCATTTAAACCTTTTGATACGGTACTGACGGAAACACCGAGTCTTGTTGCAATATCTTTGATTGTTGCCATGGGTAAGATCCTCTCCTTAGTAAAAACAGTTGATTTTTTTATATTATATAAAGAAAACAAAAAGTTGACAAGCAGACATACTAAAATTTTCGAAACTTTTGAGCGCTTTCGTTGTAAAAATAAACAAAAACGATATAGCAAAAACGGCAAATATGGCAAAAACGCTGTTAAAAGTTGCAAATTCGTTGACAAAAAACGTTTCCAGTAATAAAATTATCACAGATACGAAAAAAAGCGAAAAAATGAGAGGAAGGACCGGGGAAGATCATTGGATGCAAAAAGAATGGCAAGGGGAGCAGGAATCCTCTTAGCGATCACAAGTTTACCATCTTCATACGGAATTGGTACATTAGGAGATGCGGCATTCCAGTTTATAGATCTGCTGGTGGATTTAAAACAGCGTTACTGGCAGGTGCTGCCGATCGGTCCAACCAGTTTTGGAGACAGTCCATATCAGTCATATTCCGCATTTGCCGGGAATCCATATCTGATCGATCTGGATGATCTTGTGCAGGAGAAGCTGCTTAGTGTGGAAGAGATCCGAAGTTTCCATTGGGGAAATGATGAAGCGGATATTGATTATGCGATGATTTATGAGAACCGCTTTAAAGTTTTGAAAATGGCGTTCGCACGATTCGATATCGAAAATGAAGCTTTTGTAAGGTTCTGTGAAGAAAATGCCGGATGGCTTTCTGATTATGCACTTTATACTGCATTAAAGAAACATTTTGGTGATGAGGAATGGCAGAAGTGGGACGAACCGCTTCGAAGCCGGGATCCTGAGGCATTAAAAGAGTATGAAACAACGTTACATGCAGACATATTGTTCTATGAATTCTGCCAGTTTGAATTTTTTAAACAATGGAAAAAATTAAAAGAATATGCAAATAACAGAGGTATCCAGCTGATTGGTGATCTTCCGTTTTATGTGGCATTAGACAGTGTGGATGTATGGGCAAACCGGGAACTTTTCTTATTGGAAGAGGATGGGACGCCAAAAGGAGTTGCAGGTTCTCCGCCGGATGCATTTTCAGAGAATGGACAAAAGTGGGGAAGTCCAGTATACAACTGGAGCCGGATGGAAGAAGATGGATTTGCCTGGTGGCAGGCGCGTATGTTAGAACATGCAAAGCTGTTTGATGTAATACGGCTTGATCATTTTGCAGCGATCGTAAAGTATTATGTCGTACCGAACAAGGCAGAAGATGGAAGAAGTGGAAAGTGGAGTAGGGGACCTGGAAAGAAACTTACGGATGCAATCGAAAAAGTGATCGGAGATACACACATCATCGTTGAGGATATCGCAGGAAAGAGTCCGATACCGGGTGTGAAGAAGCTGATGGCAAGAACCGGATGGCCGGGCATCAAGATTTTGATGTTCGCATTTGGGGATGATACGGCAAACGAACATCTTCCACATAATTACACCGACTGCAATCTTGTCGTTTATGCGGGAACGCATGACAATGAAACAATTGTTGGTTACTTCAGGGATAAAACAGATTATGAACTTGCGTATCTGTACGAGTATCTGAATATCAAATATAAAGAAGAAATACCGGATGCGCTGATCCGGGCTGCCTATGCAAGCATTGCAGATGTGGTGATCATACAGATGCAGGATCTGATGAAGCTTGGAAATGAAGCGCGGATGAATGCACCATCCACCGTCGGGAGAAACTGGAGATGGAGGATTGGAACCGATGAACTGAGTGAGGAGCGGAGGGCATGGATCCGGACGCTTGCGTCGGTTTATCACAGATAATTATGTTATAAAGTGCAGATTGCATTTTATATAAAAACAAAGTTCATGAAAACTTTTTGGGAAAAAGAAAAGGAGAGGAAAAAAATGAAAAAGAAAGCAGTGTCATTATTAATGGTAGCAGCTATGATGACAACCATGGCAGCAGGATGCGGAAACAAAGCCGCAAACAATGCTGGAAGCGATGCAGCAGCAGACAACAGCACAACAAGTGATGCAGCAGCAGACAACAGCACAACAAGTGATGCAGCAGCAGAGGAGACAGCAGGTACTGAGGCAGCAGCCGCAGATTCTGAAGATGAGCCATGGTCCGGTACAATTACAGTATGGAGTCCACAGGAAGATCAGGACACAGGCTGGCTTGCAAAAGAGTGTGATGCATTTAATGCAGCTCATCCAAACTGGGATATCACTTTCAATTATGGTGTATGTGCAGAGGGTGATGCAAAAGCAACGGTTACACAGGATGTTGAAAACTCCGCAGATGTATATATGTTAGCAAACGATAACATCCCGGATCTGGTATCTGCAAATGCATTAGCAGAGCTTGGAGGAAGCTATCTTGACTATGTAACTACAACAAACTCTGATTCTATTACAGCATCTGTTACTTACAATGATGCAGTAGTGGCATTCCCGTTTACATCAAATACATGGTTCATGTACTATGATAAGAGTGTATTTTCAGATGATGATATTAAGAGCTTTGATACCATGTTAGAAAAAGGAAAAGTTTCTTTCCCATTATCTAACTCCTGGTATATTCAGGCTTTCTATGTAGCAAACGGATGTACATTATTTGGTGATGGTACTGATGCAGCAGCAGGTGTCGATTTTAGTGGTGACAAGGCAGCAGCAGTTACTGAGTATCTTGTAGACCTTTGCAAGAATCCAAACTTCATTAATGATGCAGACGGAGCAGGTATTGCCGGTTTACGTGATGGCAGCGTTAATGCCATTTTCTCAGGTACATGGGATGCAGAATCTGTAAAAGAAGCTCTTGGCGATAACATGGGTGTTGCAGCTCTTCCTACTGTAAATATCGGAGGAACAGAGGGTCAGATGAAATCTTTCATAGGATCTAAAGCAATCGGCGTTAATCCAAATACAGAGAATATGCAGGTTTCCATGGCTTTAGCGGCTTACCTTGCAGGTGAAGATGCCCAGAAAGATCATTATGATATGAGAAATATCCTTCCTACAAATACAAACATTGCAATCTCAGATGATGAAATTGCTACGGCAGTTACAAAAGTTATGACAGATACATCTATCATGCAGCCATTAGTAAGCGAAATGAGCAACTACTGGTCACCGGCTGAGAACATGGGTAAAGCACTGGTCGCTGGTGAGATCACAGCTGATAACGCAGCAGAGAAAACAGAAGATATGAATACAACAATGAACACAGACATTGCACAGTAAAAAGATTTCTTCTGATAGAAATCCCAGGGTGCCCGGACGGGCATCCTGGATGTTTCTACATTGAGATTTAAAGGAGGCCCATAACGTGAAAAAGGCTGGAATGAAAAAAGGAAAAAATAAAGAATTTTCAACACCGTACACGGTTACAAATGCGGTGGCAAAAGGAAATATAATCACAAAACTTTCCCTGTTAATTATGGGCTTAGGAAATATTGCACATAAACAAATTGGAAAGGGAATCATGTTTCTTGCAGTAGAAGCTGCATATATCTGGTACATGATTCAGTCAGGAATTTATAATTTATCTATGCTGCCATCTCTTGGATGGAGAGAGCAGGAAAAAGTATGGAACGAAAAAAAGAGTATTTATGAATATACAGCAGGTGACCAGTCAGCACTGATTCTGTTGTATGGAGTGGCAACAGTTTATATTACAGCAATGTTTATCATTGTCTGGAGAGAGTCCGTAAAGAGCTCTTATAAATCGGAAGTGCTGGCAAAATCAGGAAAGCACTTAAACAACTTTAAAGAAGACTGCAAGAGTTTGTTAGATCAAAATTTATATAAATTACTGTTGGCAGCGCCGGTTATGGGAATTTTAATTTTTACGATCTTACCACTGATCTATAACATTACCATGGCGTTCACGAACTACAGTAAGGTCAACGATCATCTGGTATTATTTGACTGGGTGGGACTGGCAAATTTCAAGAAGATTTTAAACTTCGGTGACAGCATCGGCAAGCAGTTCTATTCCGTATTAGGATGGACACTGATCTGGGCCATTGTAGCAACCGCATTAAACTATATCCTCGGTATGATCTTAGCAATTATCATCAACCGTAAGGAGACAAAAGGAAAGGCATTTTGGAGATTCTGTTTTGTACTTTCCATCGCAGTACCGCAGTTCGTATCACTGCTGATCATGCGTACCATGTTACAACCGACCGGTATCGTCAATACGCTGTTATTAAAATATGGTCTGATCGATACCGCATTACCGTTCTTTTCAAATGCAACATGGGCAAGAGTAACGGTTATTGTTATTAACCTCTGGGTAGGTATTCCGTATACGTTACTTCAGGTAACTGGTATTTTACAGAATATTCCGGGTGAACTTTATGAGGCAGCAAAGATCGACGGAGCGAATGCTGTACAGACTTTCTTTAAGATCACATTGCCTTACATGTTATTCGTTATGACGCCGTACCTGATCACACAGTTTACGGGAAATATCAATAACTTCAATGTCATCTTCCTTCTGTCAGGTGGAAATCCTACTCCGGTGGATGCCACGGCAGGAAAGACAGACCTTCTTGTTACCTGGCTGTATAAGCTGACGGTTGATAAGAACTATTATAACTTAGGTGCTGTTATTGGTATTATGACATTTATTGTACTTGCGATCGTAGCATTGGTAACATATCGCAATACCGCATCCTATAAAGATGAGGAGGGATTCATGTAATGAACTGGACACATACGAGTACAGCAGCAGTGGCTGCGAAAAAAAGTGGTGCACCCAATACGGCAAAAATCCGTAAAACAGTGATAAATGTGATTGTTCACATTTTCCTGGCAATACTGGCATTTATCTGGGTTCTCCCGATTTTCTGGGTAATCCTTACAAGTTTCCGTGGAGAGAAAGGTTCTTATGTAAGTACATTTTTCCCGAAAACCTATACATTTAATAATTACATCAAATTATTTACAGACACCAGTATTTTAAACTTTCCGAAGATGTTTATGAATACCTTTGTGATCGCAATTTTTACCTGCATCATTTCTACCATCTTTGTACTTTCAGTGGCATACAGTATGTCAAGAATGCGATTTAAGATGAGAAAACCGTTTATGAATATTGCGATGATCATTGGTCTGTTTCCATCTTTCATGTCCATGATCGCTGTGTACTATATTTTAAGAGCACTTAATTTAGCAGATGGTGCAATGATCCGTGTAGCACTTATCATCGTGTTCTCCGCCGGTTCCGGTGCAGGATTTTATGTTGCGAAGGGATTTTTTGATACAATCTCAAAATCGCTGGATGAGGCAGCGATTATCGATGGAGCGACAAGATGGAATGTATTTACAAAGATTACTGTACCGCTCAGTAAGCCGATCATCGTATATACGATTTTAACATCCTTTATGGGACCATGGGTTGACTTTATTTTTGGTAAAGTTATCTGCCGTGCAGATGCACAGTATTATACGGTGTCTATTGGTCTTTGGAAGATGCTTGAGAAAGAGTATATCGACAGCTGGTATACCTGTTTCGCTGCAGGTGCAGTTGTGGTATCAATTCCGATTGCAATTCTGTTCTTAATGACACAGAAGTTCTATGTGGAAGGTATGACCGGAGCTGTCAAGGGCTGATCCACAGGATACAAATGGAATATGAAGGCACATTCTGGTGTGTCATTGGGCAGATGGGAAGTCTGCCGGGAGAGCAGGGACGGTTTGTTTCTGCTCTCTTTTTAAATTCATAGGAAATTGCGTCCTATGAATTTAAAAGCCCTCCGGGCAGGATGCGCATCTTGCGGAGCAGAAGTTAGCTGTAAACAGCACCGCTCGAGCGCGAAAGAGTCGCAAGCGACTCTTTATTCTAATAGAGTAGTTGAAGGATGCTGAGGTCAAATAGTGCAATCAGGAAGCTTGGGTGCACTATTGTGACTTTAACATAATTGAAAAAGCGCAGGCATATATGCGCAGAAATGAGGACTGAGATGAAAAAGAGAATCATTGCGGCTGTTTTAGCCGGTATGTTGATAGTTTCCGCAGGGGGATGTGGAAATGGGACAGCTTCATCAGGGAATGCTGTGGATAATTCGAATGGAATGGCGACGGAAAGTTCTGCGGATCAAGCCATAGCTTCTGCCGGGCAGGATGAAAATGCAGATGCTGACACGAAGGAGGGGGGAGTGACCGCCCTTTCTCTGATGCAGGAAGTCAATACCGGGGATGAACAGATCATTGATGATAATTACCGTACATGGTATGAGGTGTTTGTGTACAGCTTTTTTGACAGCGACGGGGACGGCATCGGGGATCTGAATGGTCTGACAGAAAAGTTAGATTATATCAATGACGGTGATCCGGCGACAGATACGGATCTTGGATGTAACGGAATCTGGCTGATGCCGGTCATGCCATCGACAACCTACCATAAATATGATGTGACGGATTACTGTGATATTGACCCGGAATACGGTACGATGGACGATTTTAAAAATCTGATCGCGGCATGCCATGAGAGGGGAATCAATGTCATTATCGATCTTGTCATGAACCATACTTCCTCCCAGCATGAATGGTTTAAAACGGCAGCAGATTACCTGAAAAACCTGCCGGAGGGAGCAGAGCCGGATGCGTCGGAGTGTCCTTATGTGGATTACTATAATTTTTCTAAGGAAATGCAGGGCGGTTACAGTAAGCTCGATGGTACAGACTGGTATTATGAGGCGCAGTTCTGGAGCGAGATGCCGGATTTAAACCTTGGCAGTCAGGCAGTCCGTGATGAATTTGACAAGATCGTAGACTTCTGGCTTGATCTGGGGGTGGACGGATTCCGCCTGGATGCGGCAAAAGAGTATTACAGCGGAAGTGTGGATAAAAATGTGGAAGTGTTGTCATGGTTTCATTCCATGGTAAAAGAGAAAAAAGAGGATGCCTATATCGTGGCGGAGGTCTGGACGGATCAGAATACCTACGCAAAATACTATGAGAGTGGTATTGACAGCTGTTTTGATTTTTCTTTTGCGGACAGCACCGGAACGATCACTTCCGTGCTTAAAAATGGTTCGGCATCTTCCTATGGAAAGGCGTTGGTAAATCTACAGGATAATCTTTCCCAGTACAGTGACAGCTATATCGATGCACCATTTTACACAAATCATGATATGGCACGAGGCGCAGGTTATTATTCTGGGGATGACAGTGAAAAACAGACAAAGATCGCGCAGGCAATGAATCTGTTGATGTCTGGAAGTGCTTTTCTGTATTATGGAGAGGAACTGGGCATGAAGGGTTCCGGTAAGGATGAAAATAAGCGTGCACCGATGTATTGGAGCGAAGATAGCGCAGTCGATGGAATGTGCAAGGGACCTGCTGATATGGATGCCATAAAAATGAAATACGGTGCGCTCGAAACACAGGAGAAAGATGGAAACTCTATTTACCAGTTTGTAAAACAGACGATAAAACTCCGCAATGAGTACCCGGAAATAGCCCGTGGAACAGTAAAGTTTGAGGAGAATATTTCAGATGACAAGGTATGTGTCATAAAGAAAACATATGGTGATTCAGAAATACTTCTGGTTTACAATTTTGCTCCGGAGAGTGCGGATGTAGATTTATCCGGAGTTACAGTTGGAGAAAAGAGCGGAGGTGATCTTGCAGTTGGCGGTGTACTGCTGACGGGCACAGAAGAGGCAGTGCTCCAGGATGGAACACTGACAATGCCGGGATATTCGGTGGTGATAGTGAAATAATATGTCAGGCTGTGCCGGGCAGATTTAAGAGATTATGGACAGAGCAGGCAGTAATGTGCCTGCCAATCCAATTAGTAGTTCAGCAGGAAATCCGCAAATTTCGTATAGTAATCTTTCTGCTCGGAGCGGCTGAAAACACCAAAGTAGCAGCTGTCATAAATGCCATATTTCTGGATCCACTGATTATCGGTCAGTTCGATCGCACATGGATAGGACTCTGACTCGCCATCATCGGTGGAGTAGATCAGATGATCTTTATATTTTTCTAACACATCATCCGAAACATAGGTGCGCAGATCCATCAGCGCACCTTCTTCGGCATAATCGGTGTAAACACTTCCTGTACCGAAAAACAGATCCTCGCCGCCGGCACCGATCATCGTGGAAAGTACCATGTAGTCGTTGTAGTCCGTTGTTGCATTTGGATCATCGGAAAACTGCAGATTTGCAGAAACGTCGATTGGCTGCTGTTTTTTATCATAACCGGCAGCATCAGAAAATTCGTCAAACGCAGCCTCGGCATTTTCACTGGTTGTCTGGACATTGATCATGATGACGCTGAGTACCGGCTTGCGGTAAGTGATAAAATGATATCCCAGACCAATCACGATCGCAGCAATGACACCTCCAAATAAAATATGCAGTTTGTAATAGTCCCAGATATACTGAACTTTTGCCTTGTTCGAAAGTGCTTTAAAATCTGTCTTTTTTTCCATGGTATTTCTCCAATTCTAAATATTTGTCATATTTCCACTAGCATAACATATATAAAAAAATGAAAAAAGTGCCAATTTGTGAAGTTTTTCTAAAAAATGTTACTGTTTACACTATATGCGGGAGCAGTAACTAAAAATTTTCTGTACTCTGGTCCGTCAGTGTTTCTAAACAGGTCAGCACTTTTGACATATTTTCCATGATCGTATCGGTATTAAATAATTGCGGTTGCAAGACGGAGTTACGGATCGTGGAAAAAATGCCGCCGGAAAGAAATGAGGCGAGAAGTTCCGGGGATACGGAAAAGGTGCAGCCGCGTTGTTGGTGTTCTTTCAGATTACTTAAGATGTTAGAGTGTATTTCTTCATTAAAAATATCAAGCGGTGAGGCGGACATGTCGCTTTTTAAAATATTCTGGATCAGTGATTCGTGCTCCTTAAAATAGAGTATGGACCTTTGGGTAAGGTAGAGCGTGTAAGCATAAATTCCGTTGGGGGGAGTTTCCTCTTTTGCCTGTGAGATGAACTGATCCTGCTTTTGGCGGATAAAAAAAGAAAAGAAATCATACTTGTCTGCAAAATGTTTATAGAACGTGGCGCACCGGATCGTTGCCTCATCACAAAGCTCATTCACAGTCAGATCGTCAAATCTTTTTTTCTCCAAAATAGTTACAAAGGCATCACACAGTGCCTTGTAAGTTTTTCGGATTCTTAAATCTGTTTTTTCTTCCATAATTATTCCGTCCTTTCGAAAAATAAAAGACAATTATTCTGTTTTTGTCAAATAACTATCATATACATTGCAATTGTACGTTGAAAAAAACGATTTGTTATTATGATACAGAAAACGAATAGTTGTCAATTATAAAACAACCGTCAGAAATAAAACAAATGAAAATCTACTGAAAAAGCAGGGATCAGAAAAAAGGATACAGGGAGAGCAGTAGAAAACGTTTGAAAGGTTTTTTGAAAAAGGAGAAAGCATGTGGAAAAGTTTTATGAATTGGTGATCCGTCATCGTAAAATCATTTTTGCAGTATTCATTGGAATAGCAGTCATTTGTGCGATGGCGCAGAAGTTCGTATCAGTCAACTATGATATGAACTCTTATCTGCCGGAGGCGCTTTCCTATAAGGAAAAGTTAGGAGAAATCGACGGTGTGACAGATGTGACCTGGTTAGATGATGCGGTAACGGCAAAGATTGGTGAACTTGCGGCAAACGGCGATCAGGAAGCCACCGCACTGTATCAGTGTGCAGCGACCGAAAATACCGGAATCAATGATTACACAAGTGCTGTAAATAAAATCACAACCGGTTATGCAAGCATCACAGGCGGCGCAAAAGATCTTGCAGACGGAACAGCCACATTGTATCAGGGAACACAGGAACTGGTAAAAGGAACACAGAGTTTAAAAGATGGCGCAGGAACACTTTCTGCGGGAACAGAGAGTCTTTTAAACGGAGCACTTTCATTGCAGAGCGGAGCCGGACAGCTTGCAGACAACACGCTTACATTGCAAAACGGCAGCAAATCATTAGCAGAGGGAGCGGCAGCATTAAAGGACGGAACAAAAGAAATGAAGGATGGCACAAAAGAGCTGAGTGACGGCACCGATGAATTCCAGTCGGAGACAGCGGATCTTGATACAAAGATCTCAGATAAGATTTCGGATACGATTGATGATATGACAGGAAAAGATGTGGAGACAGTATCCTTCGTATCAGAAAAAATACAAACATTGAATCAGTGCTGTTTGTCATTAAGACACCGGCAATCCAGAAAGAGGAAGTAAAGGAAGAGACTGTCACGGAAGAGAAAAAAGAAACGTTTTGGGAGAAACTGGTTGGGCTGTTCAAGTAAAAACGGAAAAGCAGGTGCAAATATTAAAAAAAACGAGCTCCATTAGGAACTCAGTTTTAATACCTGTAACAGAGAGCGGGTGATGGGAATCGAACCCACGTATCCAGCTTGGAAGGCTGGTGTTCTACCATTGAACTACACCCGCATAAGATGTATGAAATTGAATACTGCCGAGCAGAAACTGTTGTTTCTGCTCTAATGCCCAGTTCCGGAATCGAACCAGAGACACGAGGATTTTCAGTCCTCTGCTCTACCAACTGAGCTAACTGGGCGTCTCACAACAAAACTTATTTTAAAGGAAAATGGCTTTGCTGTCAAGCAGAAAATGCAAATTTTTTTAATAATATGAATTTTCGCAATAATTAGGAAAACATAGACGGGTCATTTTAGAGCAAGCATATGCCACATTGCCAGCGCAGCGCACAAAAATAAAAGTAACGTAAACCCAATTCGTTTAGTTTGAAACAGAATGGGCGAAAACTGCACATTACAAAGGGATTTCGTCCGGTTTTTACGGGAATATACTTCAATATGGGGTAGAATGGGTGAAATAGAGGTGAAATCAATCAGAATAACCCACAGAATCGGAAAAACCAGGGCGAAATGAGTAGAAAAAGGAAGATTTCGCCAAAAATCAATAGAAAGTCATTAAATAGTTAGAAAAAATGGGTGAAACCAGATTTAAACACCGAGGTTTCACCCATTGTGTGCATCAGTTAAATTGTAAAGTAATATGTTTTTTGACCTTGCTGTCGAGAGATTATATTATACGGTAACGCATGTCAATACATTTGTATATCATGCGTATAGCAGGATAGCAGGACGGAAGTTACATATACGGCAGCACATCCTGCATATAAGCACGCAGTGTCTCGCCGACGCTCCATGCCTGCGCATAGCAGCCTCTTGGATTGTGAGGTGCATCCCCGTCGAAAATTTCGGAGATCGAGCCGATACAGCCATTGTCGGTCAGATGATGACGCACCGGTCCGAGCAGGGAAAGCAGCTCTTTGGTACATTCCAGCGAATGGTCGTGGACTTTTGCGTAAGCGGACAGAAAACCGCCGAGCAGAAATCCCCATGCCGTACCCTGGTGGTAAGCTGCATCACGTTTTGGCAGGGAACCACAGTAAATGCCGTGATAGTCCGCATGGTCACTGGTGAGAGAGCGAAGTCCGCAGCCTATATAAAGATTTTTTTTGACAAATGCGACGATTTTTGCTTCCTGCTCCTTCGATAACATGGTAAAAGGCAGTGACACCGCATAGATCTGATTTGAGCGAAGGTGGTCATCCGGCTCATCTCCGTCTACGACATCGTAAAGACAGCCTTTTTCCTCCCACCAGAACTTCTGGCAGAAAGATGCTTTCACAAGTTCCGCAAGCGCAGCATAATTGTGGGAGGTCATAACATGACTGCCCAGACCCGTGGCAGAAACGCCAGTAACCGAAACATGACTGCCTAAACCCTGGGCAGAACCGCCAGAACCCGAAACCTCACTGCCGGAACTTGTGGCATAACCGCCAGTAACCAAAACATCGTCTCCCTCATACCGCCGGGCAAGTTCCTCCATGACCTTCAGCGCATTATACCAGAGCGCATTGATCTCCACCGGTTTTCCGTGGCGCGGGGTGGCAACCCAGTCACCGACACGCACGTCCATCCAGGTGATCTGGTCAAGACCGCTTCCGGCATGGATGAGACCGTCCTCCTCCATATAAATACTGAAATCTGTGCCGTTTTTGTAAGCGGAAATGATTTCCTTCAAATGAGGATAAATATTTTCCTGTACAAACGCATTGGCAGCGGTATCCGGATAATACTGCAGATACTGCCATACTGCATAAAAATACCACAGGGAAGCGTCCGCTGTATTATAAAGCGGAGCGGCATTGTCATCCGGGAACATGTTTGGCACGATCCCGTGACGGATGTATTTGGAAAAAGTTAAAAGGATTTCCTCTGCATCTTTTCTGCGCCCGGTGCAGAGCGTCAGTCCGGTAAATGCGATCATCGTGTCACGGCCCCAATCCGTAAACCATGGAAGCCCGGCAAGCACGGTTTTATAGCCGGTGGAAGCACGGTCACAGAGAAACTGATCCGCGGCGAGAACCAGGCGATCTGCAAAATCATCGTGGATACCTGCCGTTTCGTAGAGTGATTTTGTATACTTTTCCCGTTCTTTTAAAATGTCAAAAGCGGTATCTGCCGTGATATCTGTAAATGTTTCATCGGCAGCGATCATGGAACAGAGCACGGAAATCTGTTTGTGGCTTTTCGCCGGAAGAAAAACAGTGACTTCATGTGGACAATAATGACAGTCGAGTCCGTCCGTCTCAAGATCGACCTCGGTCTGAAGCTGCATGTCAATATCGAACATAGGCGTATGGTCGGAGAAAATACCTTCACTGGTCTGGAACAAAATGGCAGTATCAGGATGGCTTTCCGGGATCAGGCAGAGTGAATTGTCGATCAGGGAAGTACGAAAATGAAAATCTTCCGGGCGGCTTGATGCGCTGTGTTCACGGAAATTAAAAAGCGGAACCAGCGTGAGAGAAGCATCCGGACCATTATTTTCGATTTCATAGGCAATGGCACACACATTGGCACCATGTTTTAAGCAGATATGTTTTTTCAGCGTGATATCGCCCGCCTGGTATGTGTAGTGAACACTTCCGTCATAAGAAAAAGAGACGAGATATTCCTGCCCCTGTGTGTAACAGGTTTCGCCATTTTTCTTATGCTGTGAAGTCTCAAGGTTATACACTGCAGATACAGCTGGAACAGATCCTTTTTTTAATGTGTCCGTAATGGGATGAAATTTTTCGTCAGAACTGCCAGTGCTTTCTGGTGCAAATACGGACAGAGATTCATTGATCTTGGAAAAAACAAGATAGCGCTCGATCGGCGGGTGGAGACTCGCGATCAGATAACCCTGATGCGTCCGGTTGTGAGCACCGATGAGGGAACTTCCGGCATAACCGCCGATGCCGTTGGTCAGCGCCCATTCACGGCGGATTCCATTTTTAAATGTGGAAAATGCTTCTTTTTCATATTGATAATTGATCATTTTTTTGTTCTCCATGATAAAAAGTTATTGTTTGTAAAAAATGTGTTGCAAAACTGCGAAAAATTACGAAAAAATCATTTGCTTTTATTTTACACGATAACAGGTGCGATGTACAGAAAAATAAAAAATGTATAAAATTTCCTGTATTTATGCAGAGAATGGAGGGACAGCCCTTGCCTGACAAGTTGTTACATGATAATATAAGAAGTATGACCTGTGGCAGACTTGCAAAAGAGATGCTGATGTATGTGAAATAGAACCAGTTCCACGATGGTGGAAAAGGCAGCCTGCCCAAAAGAGTATGTCGAAAAACAGGTAAATATAAGAAAACAGGAGAAGATTATATGCATGAGAAATTAGTGATCGTTCCGAAAAAGAAAACAGGTTCCAAAAAAATGTTAACTACAGCATGGTTTATCCTTGCCTGCCTGATGTTTTTACTGGCTACATTTGTGAATCCGGTTATTTTTCTGATCCCGGGAATTGCATTTGCACTGGTATGGTATTTTCAGGCATTTCGTTCGGATATAGAGTACGAATATACCTATTATGATGGAGAGTTCCGCTTTGCACAGATCAAGGCAAAAAGCAGACGTAAAGCCATCGGCAGCGTGCAGATGGATGATGTACTTGGATTTGCTCCAAGAGGTGACAGAAGCGTATACAAATACGAAAATGACAAGAATCTGGCATATAAAAATCTGACTTCCGGTGACCCGGAAGCAAAGGTGTATGAGCTGATCGCAAAGGGCGAAAAAGGACTTGTGCGTTATGAGTTTGAGCCGGATGATGAGATGCTCAATGAAGTTATGGTAAAATATCCGCGTTCCGTGGTAAGATAAGCGGCGAAACGCAGACGGAGGAAGAAATGTTAGAGTTAAGAAATATCACTTATGAGGTAGAGGACAATCAGGACAACAAAGAGATCTTAAAAGATGTCAGCCTTACGATCGATGAGCATTTTGTGGCGATCACCGGACCGAACGGTGGAGGAAAGTCCACACTTGCAAAGATCATTGCCGGAATCATCAAGCCGACATCCGGTCAGATCATTTTAGATGGAGAGGATATTACAGAACTTGATATTACCGAGCGTGCAAAACATGGCATCAGCTATGCATTTCAGCAGCCGGTACATTTTAAAGGACTGACAGTCAAAGATCTGATCACAATCGCAGCAGGAAGAACGATGACGGTGAATGAGATCTGTGAGATCTTATCGGAGGTTGGTCTGTGTGCGAGAGAGTATATTGACCGTGAGATCAATGGCAGTCTTTCCGGCGGTGAGTTAAAGCGTATTGAGATCGCGATGATCACGGCACGCGGAACAAAGCTTTCCATTTTTGATGAGCCTGAAGCGGGAATCGATCTCTGGAGTTTTAACAGTCTGATCAGGGTATTTGAAAAAATGCGTGATGAGATTCAGGGAACGATTCTTATCATTTCACATCAGGAGCGTATTTTAGACATTGCAGATAAGATCGTGGTGATCGCAAACGGACAGGTTAAGACAATCGGAACCAAGGAAGAAGTACTTCCGGAACTGCTTCATACAGCAGGGGCCTGTGAGACACTGACCAGCAAGCTGTAATGTACGAGTATGAGGAAGTGAGGATAAAAATGGATTTAATACAGAAAAATTTATTAGAGCAGGTGGCAGGACTGCACGAGATCCCGGAGGGTGCCTATAACATTCGTGCCAACGGAACCAAACTCGGAAGAAATACAACTGCAAATATTGATATTGTAACAAAGACTGATAAGGACGGAATCGATATTATCATCAAACCGGGAACGGTCAATGAGAGTGTACACATTCCGGTTCTTTTGAGTGAAAGTGGAATGCAGGAATGTGTTTACAATGATTTTTATATCGGTGAGGGTGCAGATGTCACGATCGTGGCAGGATGTGGGATCCATAACTGTGGTGTAGATACTTCCAAACATGACGGTGTGCATACGTTTTATCTGGAGAAAAATGCAAAAGTCCGCTACATTGAGCGCCATTACGGCGAGGGAGACGGCAACGGAGAGAATATCATGAATCCGCAGACCATCGTCCACTTAAAAGAGGGCGCACATATGGAGATGGAGACGACACAGATCAAAGGAATCGATTCCACGGTTCGTGTGACGAGAGGAGATCTGGCAGAAAACGCATCCTTAGAGATCCATGAGAAGATCATGACACACGGAAAACAGTACGCAAAGACAGATTTTCATGTGGATATTAACGGGGATAATTCCAGTGTGAATCTGGTGTCACGTTCTGTTGCAAAAGGGGAATCAAAACAGGAATTTTTCTCCGTTATGAATGGTAATGCAGCCTGTGCAGGACACAGTGAATGTGATGCCATCATTATGGATAACGCCTGTGTGACTGCAAGTCCGCAGCTGACTGCCAACAATATTGACGCAAATCTGATCCATGAAGCTGCTATCGGAAAAATAGCCGGAGAGCAGCTGATCAAGCTGATGACACTTGGACTTACAGAAAAAGAAGCGGAAGAACAGATTATCAATGGATTTTTGAAATAGTCATTTAAAGTTTGTGGCCGGGAATGTCTTTGTATTCGATCATCCCGTCATCAATCCATTCTTTAATGCGGCTGAGCGGCAGATGAAAATGTGTTGCAACATCATAAGCGGTGGCGTTGTTTGTCTGAATATATTCTTTTACCTGATGAAAAAGTTCCTGTTCTAAACAGCGGGGACACAATGTTCCCTCGTAGGATGTGGGAAGAAGACAGTGACATTCTTCGCAGTATCTCCGGTTTTCAAATAAAGGTGTTTCGGTCATATAAAGTCCTCCTGTCTGTTACATTAGGATTTTATTATAACATAAATTATCATGTGGAAAGAATTGTATTTATAAATAAAATATAAAAACAAAAATAAGGATTTTTATAAATCTTTTCGAAAATCGTCACACTTAAGACATATTTTTTCCGTATACTGTAACCATCGAAAGAAGTTAACAACGCTTACCCAGGCGGGTTGTTAAACAAGGTTGTATAGAATAAAGGCTGTACATCCCGACAATTCTTTCGACGCAATTTCCTTTATATAGATTAACATTTTCATAACTAAACTCCTCGGAGGAACCCCGGAACAGTGATGTTACCGGGGTTTCTTCATTTATGGGATTAGATTATCAAAAGGTGGATTTCATTTTTGGATAATCGAATCATATGATGTTGGGGTCAGATAGTGCATTTAAACATCTTGATTGACAAATTGCACAAAGCCGTGTCTGTTTTGTTCCGTTGTACGAAAATAAGAAAATCTAAGCCTGCCTGAGTCAGGTTTTCTCAGAGTGACGTGAACGGCAACAACGAGTCCTCCATAACTCGATGCTGCCTTGTTCTGCCATCCGTGGCAGAACATCACTGTGTATTACCAGGCAGTCTAAGATTTACTAATTTTCTCCCAAAGTCACAAAAGCAGTCTCGGCTTTGTGCAATTTGCCAGTCGTTATGTTGTGAATGCACTATTTGCCCCCAACATCATCATATTAAAATTCAGAAAATTATCAGAAAGGCCGGATATGAGAGAAAAAACATACAGTTTCACGATAGAAGAGATCCCGATCATTGTGACGAAAAAACGCATGAAAAATATGTATCTGCGTATCAGTAAAGAGGATGGCAGTGTGCGCATTTCGGCGCCGCATCAGATGAGCGACGAGCGGATTTACCGTTTTGCAAAGGAGCGGATCGACTGGATCCGGGTTTACAGGGAAAAATATCTGCGTGCGAAAGAGGGACGCAGGGAAGTAAGACAATTAAGCGAAGCGGAATTAAAACAGCAGAAACTGCTTTTGAAAAAAGACGTGGAAAAATTGATTGCAAAATGGGAACCCGTCATGGGCGTAAAGGCATCCGGTGTTACGATACGCCAGATGAAAACACGCTGGGGTTCCTGCAATGTGAGGACACACCACATCAATATCAATCTCGCACTGGCGAAAAAGCCGCCGGAGTGTCTGGAGTATGTGGTTGTGCATGAACTGACACATATTTTAGAACCGAGTCATAATGCCGTGTTCTGGGGCTATATGACACAGTTTTATCCGAATTGGAAGCGTGTCAGAAAATATCTGAATGATGAAGTACCGGAATAAATGTTATACAAACTGATTTTGGGTTTCGTCATATTCGTAATCGATCATTTTTAATTTTTCAGTGATCGCATCGGCATCTACATGAAATGCGGCAACAAACTCAGAAAAAGACGGATAATTGTCGCGGAGCTGTGTATTGACGAAACTTAAAAGCATAGCAGGATCGTTTGGAAGATTTTGATATTCAGTCATAATAAACCTCGTTTCTTCTATATTATGGTAAACGGTTTGCCCGTGTAGTGGGTTGCCCATGATTACCGCAGATATGCGGTCTTTTCTGTGAAAGGTTTCTATGCTAAAATAACATGGGAACGCAAAAAATGCAAGGAGACGATAACAGCATGGAACAAAAGATTGACAAAGAAGTGTTTGATAAATTTTTTACGGAGAGTTACTGCCCGGTTGACTATACAACGGTAAAGGAAGAGTTCGAACAGATCGCATCGGTGGGAAATGATATTTTTACCGGAAGTTATGAGGCAAGAAATTTAAACCGCGAGAATTTCATCCTATACCTGACCAGTGAGGCGTATTGTGATTTTGAGGCTGCCGTGCAGGAGGCGATGGATGATCTGAACCCGGAGATCTTAGATGCAGTTATGGATGTGACGGAAAACACACCGGACGGAGACGAGATCACTGAGAAATACTGGGATACCCAGCGCACACTTTTGAAAGAATTTTTAGAACAGCTTTATGACGAAGTGATCTCAACATGGAGATAATGTTCTGCGGAAGAGTCGGAAGTGAAAGATAAGCAGCAGACAGGATATGGAAAATACGGCAATAAGAATTGGAGGATGTTATGACGAGCTGTGACAGTTGTGTATACAATGTATACGATGAAGATGATGAGGAATATTACTGCGAAGTGGATATGGACGAGGATGATGCTGCGCGCCTGATGCAGGGACATTATAAAGAGTGTCCGTACTACCAGCTGGATGATGAGTATGCGGTGGTAAGGCATCAGATGTAATATTGAAGACAGATAATAAGCAAAAAGAATGGAGAAATATATGAGTTTGGGCAATATAAAAAAGAAGAAAAGATTACTGGCGTTATTGTTATGTACGATACTGGCGGGGGCGTCTTTTATGACGGGATGTGGCAGCAAAGCGGATGAAAACGGATCTGCCCAGGTGTCTGCTGAAGAGAAAAATGTCACAGAAACACAAGAACAGACAGAGGCAGAGTCGGAGCAGATCATGACAGAAGCGACAGAAACTGCACAGACAAAAACACAGGAAACAGAGCAGACGGAAGAAACAGAGCCGGCAGAACTGGCACCAACGGAGACCCGGGAAACAGAAGAAATCATTACAACAGAGGTGATTAAGGGAGAAGCAGATTCGGAGCAGGAGAGTGCATCATCACAGACTGCGGACACAGAGCAGTCTGCTGAGGCTGGAAATCCCCAGACTGGCACAGAACAGTCTGCTGAGATGGAAAACACGCAGACAGATACAGCCCAGACAAACATTTCCGGTAATCTGGTTGTGATCGACGCCGGACATCAGGCAAAAGGAAATAACGAAAAAGAGCCGATCGGGCCAGGCGCATCTGAGACAAAAGCGAAAGTTGCTTCCGGTACAACAGGTGTGGCGAGCGGGCTTGCGGAATACGAACTGACACTTCAGGTATCTTTAAAGCTGCAGCAGGAACTTACGGCGCGCGGCTATCAGGTGTTGATGATCCGGACGACCAATGATGTCAATATCAGCAATTCCGAGCGTGCGGCAGTTGCCAATAATAATCATGCGGCAGCATTTATCCGCATTCATGCAAATGGAAGTACCAACTCTGCGGCAAACGGAGCGATGACGATCTGTCCGACCGCAGCAAACCCGTACTGCTCCAATATTTATCAGAACTCAAGAAAACTTTCCGACTGCATCATAGGTTCCCTGTGTGCGGCAACCGGTGCAAAAAGTGAGGGTGTCTGGGAGACAGATACGATGAGCGGTATCAACTGGTGTCAGATTCCGGTCACGATCGTTGAGATGGGGTACATGACCAATGCGGATGAGGATCTTAAAATGGCGACTGACGATTATCAGCAGAAGATCGCATCGGGAATCGCCGATGGAGTGGATGCTTACTTTGGAAAATAAATAACAGAATGCACGTTCTACGAACATTTTATTATTATTAAAAAAGCTGACTGCCGGGCAAACCGGCAAGTCAGCTTTTTGGTTTGCGCGCCATGGGCGCGCTCTAATGGGTGAAAGTCCCGAACACGCCTAGGCAACGAGGAAGTGTATAGCAGAACAGCAAGGGTGTCCATCGTGAGGTGGAATCTGAAGGAAGCTGTAAGCAAACTCTTGGTCCGACGGACAGAAATCACATATAAGGCTCGGAAATACGGATAAGTCTGCCAAAAGAGATGAAGTCCTAAAGTTGCTGGAAGTACGAGTAGATGTGGCGGATAGATGAGAGGAAAGAGCGTGCACCTTAAGCGTGGAGGTCTCACAGGGGTTTCATTAGCCTAGTAACAACGAACTGTGAGAAGTCAGCCGAGCCCATAGTAGTGAAGAAGTCTCTGTAATGGAGATAGAGCAAAGGGGCGAACAATCAATAAGTTTGAGTATGTCTCGTATTGCAGAAGAGATAACATCTGCCGTAACCAATCGGGTAAAAGATGGTCAAATCAAGCGGGACGGAAAGGAAAGAACGCATGGACACAAGTAGTCTAATGGAGCAGATACTATCTAACGATAATCTCAACAGAGCATATCTGCAAGTCGTACGAAACAAAGGTGCCGAGGGAGTAGACGGAATGAAGTACACAGAACTCAAGGAATATCTTGCAAAGAACGGCGAAATTATCAAGGAACAGTTGAGGATAAGAAAATATAAACCTCAACCAGTACGAAGAGTGGAGATACCAAAGCCTGATGGTGGTGTCAGAAACCTGGGAGTACCGACAGTAACAGACAGATTCATACAACAAGCTATTGCACAGGTTTTAACACCAATCTATGAGGAACAATTCCATGACCATAGCTATGGATTCAGACCGAACAGATGTGCACAGCAAGCAATCCTTACAGCACTCGATATGATGAATGACGGAAATGATTGGATTGTAGACATTGACTTGGAAAAGTTCTTTGACACAGTAAATCATGACAAACTTATGACTATCATAGGTAGAACTATTAAAGATGGAGATGTTATCTCTATTGTCAGAAAATACCTAGTCAGTGGAATCATGATTGACGATGAGTATGAGGATTCTATCGTGGGAACACCTCAAGGTGGAAATCTCTCGCCATTATTGGCAAATATTATGCTGAACGAACTAGACAAGGAAATGGAAAAGAGAGGACTTAACTTTGTACGGTATGCGGATGACTGTATCATTATGGTCGGAAGTGAAATGTCTGCGAATAGAGTTATGAGAAATATCTCACGATTCATTGAGGAAAAACTAGGACTTAAAGTCAATATGACGAAGAGCAAAGTAGATAGACCAAGAGGAATTAAATACCTTGGGTTTGGATTCTACTACGATACAAGTGCACAGCAATTCAAGGCGAAACCACATGCAAAATCAGTAATGAAGTATAAGAAGAGGATGAGGGAACTCACTTGTCGTAGCTGGGGCGTTAGCAACAGCTATAAAGTAGAGAGACTTAATCAGCTTATCAGAGGATGGATTAACTACTTTAAGATAGGTAGTATGAAAACTCTCTGTAGAGAACTTGATGGAAACATTAGATATAGAATACGCATGTGTATTTGGAAACATTGGAAAACACCACAAAACAAAGAGAAGAATTTGGTTAAACTCGGCGTTCCAAGATGGGCGGCACATAAAGTGGCAAATACTGGCAATCGGTATGCACACATGTGTCACAATGGATGGATACAAAAGGCTATAAGCACAAAGAGACTAACTTCATTTGGATTAGTCTCAATGTTAGATTACTACACCGAAAGGTGTGTTACTTGTTAAGTTGATTGAACCGCCGTGTACCGAACGGTACGCACGGTGGTGTGAGAGGTCGGGAAATCACTCAGATTTCCCTCCTACTCGATCGTTTAAAATTTATTTCATGCTGTTCTTTACAGCAGCTTCCACAAAACCTTTGAATAACGGATGTGGACGGTTCGGTCTGGATTTGAATTCCGGATGAGCCTGTGTTGCAAGGAACCACGGGTGATCCGGAATTTCAATCATCTCAACGATTCTTCCATCCGGGGAGGTACCGCAGAGTTTCATGCCGCCCTCGGTAAGTGCTGCACGGAAATCATTGTTGACTTCGTAACGGTGACGGTGTCTCTCATGGATCTCTTCAGAACCGTAAAGCTCGCGGGCTTTAGAGGTTGGATCTAACACACATGGGTAAGAGCCAAGTCTTAAGGTACCGCCGATATCCTCCACACCATTCTGATCCGGCATCAGTGCGATGACAGGATGTGTGGTGTTCGGGTCAAGCTCCACACTGTGTGCATCATGGAATCCGCAGACATGTCTTGCAAATTCAATGATGGCTACCTGCATACCAAGGCAGAGACCAAGGTATGGAACGTTGTTTTCTCTTGCGTATTTTGCTGCGGAGATCATACCCTCGACACCGCGGGAACCAAATCCTCCCGGAACAATGATACCTGCCATATCGCCGAGCAGTTCTTTTGCATTGTCATCATTTAATGTCTCAGAATCGATCCAGTGGAGATCGACGGTAGCGCGCTCAGCAATTCCGCCGTGTTTTAATGCCTCCACAACAGAGATGTATGCATCATGCAGTGCAATATATTTTCCGACCAAAGCAATTTTTACTTCTTTGTTCGGGTGGCGGAGAGAATCTACCATGGCTTCCCAGTCTTTTAAATTCGGTTCCGGGCAATCTAAATGCAGGGCCTTACATGCAACCTTGGCAAGATTTTCCTTTTCCATGGCAAGAGGTGCCTCGTAAAGATACTCAACGTCAAGGTTCTGGAGTACGTTGCCGTTTGGTACGTTACAGAACAGGGCAATTTTGTCTTTTAAGCTCTGATCAAGTTCGTGCTCGGAGCGGCAGACGATGATATCCGGCTGGATACCCATTCCCTGAAGTTCTTTGACGCTTGCCTGTGTCGGTTTTGTCTTAAGCTCACCGGAAGCCTTGATATAAGGGATCAGTGTGACATGGATCAGAATCGCGTTTTCGTGTCCGACCTCATGCTGGAACTGGCGGATCGCCTCTAAGAACGGCTGGCTCTCGATATCTCCGACAGTACCGCCGACCTCAATGATCGCGATATGTGTCTCATCGGAAGTGAAATTGCGGTAAAAACGGCTCTTGATCTCATTGGTGATATGCGGGATCACCTGAACAGTACCTCCGCCGAAATCGCCGCGGCGCTCTTTCTGGAGCACAGACCAGTAAACCTTACCGGTGGTCACATTGGAATTTTTTGTTAGGCTTTCATCGATAAAACGTTCATAATGTCCTAAGTCCAGGTCTGTTTCTGCACCGTCATCGGTAACGAATACTTCACCATGCTGGATCGGGTTCATGGTTCCGGGATCGATATTGATATACGGATCGAATTTCTGCATGGTCACTTTGTATCCACGGGCTTTTAATAATCTTCCAAGAGAAGCAGCCGTGATACCTTTACCAAGACCGGAAACGACACCGCCGGTGACAAAGACATATTTTACAGGCATAGGGTTTTCCTCCTCATAATTATAGTAAATTTAAAAAATATTTCACGTATTTTATAACCCATATAGTATACAACTAAGTTTACGCAAAATCCAGCATAACTTAAAAAAGATAAAAGTGAATTTAGAAATAATTTAGAAAACACATCAAAAGTTCATGAACTGTGTATTGCTTTTGCGTGTTGTTTTCAATATAATAAAGAAGATATTGACGAATATCAGATAAAATCCAGATGCAGCAGATACTGCAGATGTTTGGAAAGGATAGATTATGGATAACCAGGGACCAAATAATTACAATAATGGAAATAATAATTATAATAATAACGGCGGTAATGGCGGCGGTGGCAATGGAAATAACGGCGGCAATGGTGGAAAGGACAACCATAACGGACAGCTTATCATGGCATTTGTTCTGGTTTCTCTCATCGTGTTATTTATCATGAGCATGGTGTCGAACCGCTTTTCACAGATGAGCACCCAGGAGATTTCCTATTCGCAATTTCTGGAAAAAGTGGAAGCAGGTGAAGTCAAATCCGTAGAGATCGGATCGTATGAGATCGACATCACACCGGTGACAAAGGACAAGAGTCCGTACCAGCCGACCTATTACTGCGGACGCGTGGCGGATGAGGATCTGATTCCGCTTTTAAAAGAAAAAGGCGTAGAAATTTACGGAGTAATCCCGGACAACACTTCCACCTGGATTTACAGTATTTTAAGTTATCTGATCCCGTTAGTACTGATCTGGGTACTGCTCGGATTTTTGATGAAGCGTATGGGCGGCGGTGCCATGGGTGTTGGCAAGAGCAATGCGAAAGTTTACGTGGAAAAACAGACGGGTGTTACATTTAAGGATGTAGCCGGACAGGACGAGGCAAAAGAATCCTTACAGGAGGTTGTTGATTTCCTGCATAACCCGAAGAAATATTCCGAGATCGGTGCAAAACTGCCGAAGGGTGCACTTTTAGTCGGACCTCCTGGTACCGGTAAGACACTGCTTGCAAAAGCAGTTGCAGGTGAGGCGAAGGTTCCGTTCTTCTCACTGGCAGGTTCTGATTTTGTGGAGATGTTTGTCGGTGTCGGAGCATCCCGTGTGCGTGACCTGTTTAAAGAAGCACAGAAACAGGCACCATGTATCATCTTTATCGATGAGATCGATGCGATCGGTAAGAGCCGTGATACACGTTACGGCGGTAATGACGAGCGTGAGCAGACGTTAAACCAGTTACTGGCAGAGATGGATGGATTTGATACATCCAAGGGACTTCTGATCTTAGCAGCGACCAACCGTCCGGAGGTACTTGATAAAGCGTTACTCCGTCCGGGACGTTTTGACCGTCGTATCATTGTCGATAAACCGGACTTAAAGGGACGTTTAGAGACATTAAAGGTTCATTCCAAAGATGTCATGATGGATGAGACCGTAGACCTTGATGCACTTGCGCTTGCAACGGCAGGACTTGTAGGTTCCGATCTTGCCAATATGATCAATGAGGCTGCCATCAACGCAGTAAAAAATGGCAGAAAGTTTGTAAACCAGTCCGATCTGTTTGATGCATTTGAGCTTGTTGCGGTCGGTGGAAAAGAGAAGAAAGACCGCATCATGAGCGATAAGGAGCGCAAGATCGTATCTTATCACGAAGTCGGTCATGCAATGGTAACTGCACTGCAGAAAAATACCGAGCCGGTACAGAAGATCACAATCGTACCGCGTACCATGGGCGCACTTGGATATACATTACAGACACCGGAAGAAGAAAAATATTTACAGACCAAAGATGAACTGCTTGCAAAGATCACAACCTACATGGCAGGCCGTGCGGCAGAGATGCTGGTATTTGGTTCTGCGACGAGCGGTGCAGCCAACGATATCGAGAGTGCGACTTCGATCGCGAGAGCGATGGTCACACAGTACGGTATGTCCGATAAATTTGGTATGATGTGTCTGGCAACGGTTGAGAACCAGTACTTAGACAACCGTGCAGGACTGATCTGTGGTGAGGAGACTGCAGCACAGATCGATCAGGAAGTACTTTCCATCATCAACAACAGCTACGATGAAGCATACCGCATGCTTGAAGAAAACAGGGAGGTTCTCGACAAGATTTCAGGATATCTCTACGAGCATGAGACGATCACCGGAAAAGAATTTATGAAGATTTTCCGTGAATTAAAAGGAATCCCGGAGCCGGAAGAAGAGGAGAAAAAAACATTCTTCGAGCAGGCAGAGGATGCTAAAAATGCGTTAGAGCAGGCGAAAACAGAAGAACATGCAAAAACGGAAGGACAGACAGAAATAAAAAATCAGGCAGAAGCAGAAACTTCACGTGCAGCGGAAGATCAGAATACTGTATCTTTGGAAAAGGGCAGTTTTATTGATCAGGTCGTAGACGATCAGACAGCAGCACATGAGGAACACCAGAAATAACGCAGCAGAGGCTTCGCTGCAGAAGTATCAGAAATAAAAGCTGAAAAATAAGATAAATATCAGCAGGATAAGTATAAACAGAACGATCAGAGCAGGAATGAGGTTTCATGTTTAACATCGCAGAAGAATTAAAAAAACTCCCGGATCAGCCGGGAGTTTATATTATGCATGACAGCCACGATGCGATCATCTATATCGGTAAGGCTGTCAGTTTACGAAAGAGAGTACACCAGTATTTCCAGCCGAGTCATGATGAGGGCATCAAAAAGGCACAGATGGTAAAACAGATCGCACGTTTCGAGTATATTATTACGGACTCGGAATTAGAGGCGCTTGTGTTGGAGTGCAACCTGATCAAGGAACATTGTCCAAAATACAATACCATGCTGCGCGATGACAAGACTTATCCCTATATCCGTGTGACGGTCGGTGAGGATTTCCCACGGGTACTCTTTTCACGTCAGCAGAAAAAAGACAAATCGAGATATTTTGGGCCATACACCAGTGCGGGGGCAGTAAAAGATACGATCGAGCTGATCAATAAGCTTTACCAGCTTCGTACCTGTAACCGTGTACTGCCGAGAGATACCGGCAAAGAGCGCCCGTGTTTAAATTACCATATCCATCAGTGCCAGGCACCCTGTCAGGGTTATATCAGCAGGGAAGAATACCGGGAAAGGATCGATGCTGCCGTCGAATTTTTAAATGGAAACTATGCACCGATCTTAAAATCCTTAGAAGAAAAAATGAACGAGGCATCCGAAAATCTGGAATTTGAAAAGGCAATCGAATACCGGGAGCTTTTAGGCAGTGTGCGCCAGATCGCGCAGAAACAGAAGATCACGCATACCGACGGTGAGGATAAAGACATCATCGCGCTTGCATCGGATGACAGGGATGCCGTGGTGCAGGTATTTTTCATCCGTGACGGAAAGCTGATCGGCAGGGATCATTTTTATGTCAGGGTCGGGACAGAGGATACCAAAAGCCAGATTTTAACAACTTTTTTAAAACAGTTTTATTCGGGAACGCCGTTTATTCCAAGGGAGATCATGCTGCCGGAGGAGATCGAGGATCACGAGGTCTTAGCCGAGTGGTTAACCGAAAAAAGAGGAGCCAGGGTTTATATCCGTGTTCCGCAAAAAGGTATGAAGGAAAAATTGGTAGAGCTGGCGCAGAAAAATGCAGAGCTTGTACTTTCCCAGGATCGCGAGAAGATCAAACGCGAGGAGGGAAGAACCATCGGCGCGATGAAAGAGATCGAGCATCTTCTGGGGATGGAGGGACTTTCCCGCGTGGAGGCATTTGATATTTCCAACATCAACGGTTTTGAGACGGTAGGATCCATGATCGTCTACGAAAAGGGAAAACCAAAACGCAGTGATTATCGTAAATTCAAATTAAAAACCATCACAGGGCCGGACGATTACGCATCCATGCATGAGGTTTTGACCAGACGTTTTACGCACGGTATGCACGAAAAAAAAGAACTTGCAGAACGGGAAATGTCAGAGGAATATGGAAGTTTCACAAGATTTCCGGATCTGATCATGATGGATGGCGGCCGCGGACAGGTAAACATTGCATTAAAAGTGCTTGATGAACTGAAAATAAATATTCCGGTCTGCGGTATGGTAAAGGATGATAATCACCGCACCAGAGGGTTATACTATCAGAATAAAGAGATACCGATCGACCGGACAAGCGAGGGCTTTAAACTGATCACGAGGATCCAGGATGAAGCGCACCGTTTTGCCATCGAGTATCACAGATCTTTAAGAAGCAAAGAACAGGTACATTCCGTACTTGACGATATTCCGGGCATCGGTTCGGCACGAAGAAAAGCCTTAATGCGCCGGTTCCAGTCACTTGAGGCGATCCGTGAGGCTTCGGAGGAAGAACTCGCAAAGACAGAGTCGATGAATGAGCAGGCGGCACGGGCAGTTTATTCTTTTTTCCGGGAAGATAAACACGGGTATTCAAGTTGAAGAATTCCGGTATCTATGGTAAAATGTCGTCAGAATCGTTACGAAAAATATGTTTAGGAGAGGACAAAGGATATGGAAGGTGTTGGAGTAGCAAAGATCGCGCAGATCATGGATTTATGTAATTTTCTGCCGGATATGGAATTAAAGGGACATCGCATTATGATCAGTGATGTAAACAGACCGGCGTTACAGCTCAGTGGTTATTTTAAACACTTTGAACAGTCGAGGGTTCAGATCATCGGTACGGTAGAGTACACATATCTGCAGCAGTTAGACGAGGAAAAACGTGAAAAGATTTACAGTGAATTTATGGGATATGATATTCCGTGTGTTATTTTCTGCAGGGATCTGCGGCCGGATGATTCTTTCCTGAAAATTGCAGAGGAGAAAAATATTCCGGTGCTTGGCACAAAACGCAGTACTTCCGAATTCATGGCAGAGCTTATTTATTGTCTGAATGAACAGCTTGCACCGTGTATTACAATCCATGGCGTTTTAGTAGATGTCTACGGCGAAGGACTTCTGATCATGGGTGAGAGTGGTATCGGAAAAAGTGAGGCTGCACTCGAACTGATCAAACGAGGACATCGTCTTGTAACGGATGATGTGGTGGAAATCCGCAAGATCAATGAGCATACACTCATCGGAACGTCACCGGATATCACACGTTACTTTATCGAACTTCGCGGTATCGGAATCATCGATGTGAAAACACTGTTTGGTGTAGAATGTGTCAAGGAAAAACAGCAGATCGACCTTGTGATCAAGTTAGAGGACTGGAAGAAAGAAAATGAGTACGACCGTCTTGGATTAGAGGAAGAATATACAGAGTTTCTTGGCAACAAGGTAGTATGTCACTCACTCCCGATCCGTCCGGGACGTAACCTTGCCGTCATCTGTGAGGCGGCGGCTGTCAACCACAGACAGAAAAAGATGGGATACAATGCAGCACAGGAGCTTTACCGCCGTGTGCAGGAAAATCTCACAAAAAAATCTTCGGACGATGATGAGTAAAAGCCCGGAGTCAAAAGAATAGCATAAATGGAGGCAATATCAGTCATGGAAAGAAAAAACGCATGGGAGAAATACCCGGAAGGCAAAAAAAGAGAAGAGGTATTTCAGTTTGCAGAGGATTACAGAAAATTTATTTCTGAGTGCAAAACAGAGCGTGAATGTACCACAGAATTTGCAAAAAGAGCCGAGAAAGCAGGTTTTGTAAATCTGGATGAAGTATTAGAAAAAGGAACAAAATTAAAAGCAGGCGACCGTGTGTATGCGAATAACATGGGAAAAGGAATTGCCATGTTCGTGATCGGAAAGAAAGACTTAGAGGCTGGAATGAACATCCTTGGCGCACATATCGATTCCCCGCGTATGGATTTAAAACAGGATCCGTTATATGAGGATACCGATTTCGCAATGTTAGACACCCATTATTATGGTGGAATCAAGAAATACCAGTGGGTGACACTTCCACTTGCACTGCACGGTGTGATCGCCAAAAAAGACGGTACCGTTGTAAAAGTCAATGTCGGAGACAAACCGGGCGATCCGGTATTTGGCGTCAGCGATCTTTTGATCCATTTATCCGGAGAGCAGCTTGAGAAAAAGGCAGCGAAGGTGATCGAGGGAGAGAACCTTGATCTGATCATCGGAAGTATTCCGGCAGAGGAAGCGGGCGATGACAAAGAGGATGCAAAAGAAAAAGTAAAAGCAAATATCATGAAGATCCTTGCAAAAGAATATGATATAGAGGAAGAAGATTTCTTATCTGCAGAGATCGAAGTCGTTCCGGCAGGAGAGGCAAGAGATTACGGTTTTGACCGCAGCATCATCATGGGATATGGACATGATGACAGAGTATGTGCATACCCTTCCTTTATGGCAATGCTTGCAATGGAAAAACCGGAGATCACGAGTGTCTGCCTGCTTGTAGACAAAGAGGAAATCGGCAGTGTCGGGGCAAGCGGCATGCAGTCACGTTTCTTCGAAAATACCGTTGCAGAGGTCATGAATGCAGCAGAAGATTATTCGGAATTAAAATTAAGACGTGCCCTGAAAAACTCCAAAGTACTTTCATCGGATGTATCCGCTGCATTTGATCCGAATTATCCGTCTGTTATGACAAAACGCAATGCAGCATATTTTGGAAGAGGACTTGTATTTAACAAATACACCGGAGCGAGAGGGAAATCCGGCTCTAACGATGCCAATGCAGAGTATGTCGGATATTTAAGAAATATCATGGATAACAACAATGTGTCATTCCAGACGGCAGAGCTCGGAAAAGTAGATCAGGGTGGCGGTGGAACTATCGCATACATTCTGGCAAACTATGGAATGAGTGTTATCGACAGCGGTGTTGCAGTGTTAAACATGCATGCTCCGTGGGAACTCATCAGCAAAGTAGACTTATATGAAGCATATAACGGTTATGTCGCATTCTTAAAAGAAGCGTAAGACCACAGAATTGAGGAAAGCATGAATCAGCAGTTTTTGACAGAACTTAAAGCAGTCACAGCAGAAAACAGAATTTTTACGGACGAACCGATGAAAAAACATACGACATTCCGTGTGGGCGGCCCGGCAGATATTTTAGTGCAGCCAAAGGGAACAGAGCTTGCGGCGGTCATCCGTCTGTGCAGGAAGTATGATGTCCCGTATCAGGTCATCGGAAACGGGAGCAATCTTTTAGTGGGCGACCGCGGGATCCGGGGACTTGTGATCGAGATGCTGTCAAAAGAAGATGAGATTTGTGTGGAGGACGACTGTATCACCGTGGGTGCGGGAATGCTGCTGTCAAAGACAGCAAACCGTGCTGCGGAGCACGGACTGACCGGTATGGAATTCGCTGCCGGTATCCCGGGCAGAATCGGTGGTGCAGTTGTCATGAATGCGGGCGCTTACGGTGGTGAGATGAAAGATATTTTAACCGCCGTGACCGTCTTAGATCAGGAAGGAAATGAGAAGATTCTTTCTGCAGAAGAGCTTGAACTGGGTTACCGGACAAGCTGTATTTTAAAAAAAGGCTACATTGTAACGGGAGCTAAGATCAAACTGAAACACGGGGAAGAGACAGCAATCCGTGCCCGCATGGAGGAGTTAAAGAAGCAGAGAGTGGAAAAACAGCCGCTTGAATATCCGAGTGCGGGAAGTACATTTAAAAGACCGGAAGGATATTTTGCAGGAAAACTGATCATGGATGCGGGATTAAGAGGTTATCTGGTGGGAGAAGCGCAGGTGTCGGAAAAACACTGTGGATTTGTCATCAACCGCGGAAATGCAACAGCGGCAGATGTAAGAACCCTGATGCAGAATGTAGCGGATATTGTAGAAGAAAAGTTTGGTGTCAGATTAGAGCCGGAAGTTAAGATGATCGGTGAATTTTAAACAGGATTTGGATGCGCGCAAAGCGTTTTGAAATGGAGAAAAAAGATGAAGTTCGTAATTTTAACAGGAATGTCGGGAGCAGGAAAAAGTACAGCGATAAAAATGATGGAAGATATTGGGTTTTATTGCGTGGATAATCTACCGATCCCATTGCTGGAAAAGTTTGTGGAACTTACAACATTACAGAGCGCAGAACTGCAGAAAGTTGCAGTCGGCATCGATATCAGAAGCGGACAGTCATTTGATGAGCTGCATGGTGTATTAGACCACATGAAGGATAATGGGGTTGAATACGAGATCCTGTTTTTGGATGCCGAAGATTCTGTTCTGGTAAAACGATATAAGGAAACGAGAAGAAATCATCCTTTAGCGGGCGGCGAGCGCGTGGACAAGGGAATTGAAGAGGAAAGAAAGCGTCTGGCGTTTTTAAAGGAGCGCGCAGACTATATTATAGATACAAGCCAGCTTTTGACGAGAGAGTTAAAAGCGGAGTTGGACAAAATATTTATACAGAATCAGGACTACAAGAATCTGTTTATTACGATTTTGTCATTTGGATTTAAATATGGAATACCGGTCGATTCTGATCTGGTATTTGATGTCCGTTTTTTACCAAACCCGTATTATGTGGAGGGTTTACGGGCAAAGACCGGAAATGATAAAGAAATTCAGGATTATGTCATGCAGTTTCAGGAAGCAAATGTTTTTTTGGACAAACTTGAAGATATGTTAGAGTTTCTGATCCCGAATTATATCACGGAGGGCAAGAATCAGCTTGTGATCTCCATAGGATGTACGGGAGGAAAACACAGGTCTGTAACACTGGCAAATGAATTATACAAACGTCTGTCAGGGAAAAAGGGTTATGGACTGAAAATCGAGCATCGTGATATTGGCAAAGATGCTTTAAGGGGAAAATAAAAGATGTCTTTTTCAAGTGAAGTGAAACAGGAGTTAGCAAAGCAGAGTGGAAAGAGCAGACATTGTCAGATCGCTGAACTTGCGGCGTTAGTTGCTTTTGACGGAAAGCGTCAGCAGCTGATCGGGGATGCGGGAGATGTGCTGGATTCGGAAAATCCGCTTCTGCAGGAAAAATATGGACTGTTACTGGCACAGCTGTTCCATGTTAATATAGAAGAGATAGATACATTGCCACCGGAACGCATTCTTGAGACAATCAAGATGTGGAATCAGTCTTTAAGGTGTGCAGATATCACAGAGACGGTAAATGGTATTTTACTGCAGCAGACATGTTGCAGGCGGGCATATATCCGGGGAGCATTTTTAGCAGGTGGATCGATCAGTGATCCGAATAAGTCTTATCATTTTGAGATTGTCTGCCGGGAAATTGCGCAGGCGAAACAGCTTCAGGATGCAATCAACAGTTTTGAGATGGAAGCAAAGATCGTAGAACGAAAGAAACACCAGGTCGTATATTTAAAGGAAGGTGCCCAGATCGTGGATATGTTAAATATCATGGAAGCACATGTGGCACTGATGAATCTTGAAAATGTGCGTATCTTAAAAGAAATGAGAAATTCTGTCAACCGAAAGGTAAATTGTGAGACGGCAAATATCAGCAAGACTGTGGCGGCAGCCGTAAAACAGCTTGGCGATATTGAATATATTAAACAGAATGCAGGCTTAGACAGTCTGCCTGAAAACCTAAAAGAAATGGCGTTGCTGCGGTTAGAGTATCCGGATACACCGCTTAAGGAACTGGGAACATATCTCGATCCTCCGGTCGGAAAATCGGGAGTGAACCACAGGCTGCGCAGGATCAGTGAGATTGCAGATGAGCTGCGTGAAAAAGAATAATGTGGAAATATATTATTGATACGTAGCTGCTGTATTGGAGCATAAACATAAAGTGTGTAAAAAGCAGCACAGGAATGGAGGGTAGTGTGAAAAATAAGATTTTTCACACGTAAGATTTGTGCTAACGCACAAACTTGAGATGCGCAAAAAACAGCGCAAGAATGGAGATTATCATGAAAAAGGGTGTAGTGGTAAACATGCAAAACGACTTAGAGGCAAGACCAATTGCGCTTTTAGTGCAGAAGGCAAATCAGTTTTCCAGTCAGATCTATATGGAATCCGGGGATAATAAGAGAGTCAATGTCAAAAGCATTATGGGCATGATGAGTATGGCTCTTTTAAATGGAGAAGAGGTTGTGATCGATGCTGAGGGTGAGGACGAAGAGGCTGCAGCTGCGGCAATCGAGGAATTCCTGACAAAATAACAGAACAGGTGTAGGGAGCGTATGGAAGAAAAGAAAACATTACTATTTATTTTCAATCCGTTTTCCGGAAAAGCACAGATCAAAAATCAGCTGATGGATATTGTGGATACCATGGTAAAAGCTGGATATGAGGTAACGATTTACCCGACACAGGCACCGGAAGATGCGATACATAAGGTGGAAGTGGACGCAGAGAAATATGATCTTGTTGTATGCAGCGGAGGGGACGGTACACTTGATGAAGTGGTAAGCGGTATTATGCACAAAGGGCTTACCGTGCCTTTGGGATATATTCCGGCGGGCAGCACGAATGACTTTGCAACATCACTGGGAATCCCGAAAGATATGGTCAAAGCAGCCGATGCAGCGGTGAATGGAAGAACATTTCCTTGTGATATTGGTGCATTTAACAATGATTATTTTGTCTATGTGGCAGCGTTTGGTCTTTTTACGGAAGTGTCTTATAAGACAAGCCAGGAGTGGAAAAATGTACTTGGACATGCGGCATATATCCTTGAGGGAATGCGCAGTCTGCATGATATCCCGTCTTTCACTATGCAGGTAGAGTACAATAATGTGCGGATCCAGGATGAATTTATCTATGGAATGATCAGCAATTCCACATCGGTGGGTGGATTTAAGGGAATGACCGGAAAAGATGTGCTTTTAGACGATGGCGTGTTTGAGGTTACCCTGATCAAAAAACCACGCAATCCGATTGAACTCAACGAGATTATTGCATCACTCATCAATCTGGTGGATGATACGGATATGATCTATTCGTTTAAGTCAGATGAAGTAGAGTTCATGGCAAGAGAGGAAGTTCCTTGGACATTGGACGGGGAATTTGGCGGAGCGCATGAGGAAGTTATCGTAAAAAATATCTGCCGTGCTGTCGATATTATGGTTCCGGCAAACAAATGAGAAAGATTGTTATAAATTTAACTTTATTTTTTGAAAGAAGTAATATATAATACCCATAGGGTAAAAATATTAATTTTATGGAGGAATAGCATATGTTAGTATCTGCAAAAGAAATGTTAGACAAAGCAAAAGCTGGTCACTATGCAGTTGGTCAGTTCAACATTAACAACCTGGAGTGGACAAAATCTGTTCTGCTTACAGCAGAGGAGTTAAGATCCCCGGTTATCTTAGGTGTTTCTGAAGGCGCTGGAAAATATATGACAGGTTTCGGTACTGTAGCAGCTATGGTAAAAGCTATGCATGATGAGTTAGGCATCACAGTTCCGGTTGCATTACACTTAGATCATGGTACCTACGAAGGATGCTATAAATGTATCAAAGCAGGATTCACATCCATCATGTTCGACGGATCTCATTACCCAATCGATGAGAACGTTGAGAAAACCAAAGAGCTCGTATCCGTTGCCCATGCAATGGGAATGTCCATCGAGGCAGAAGTTGGTTCTATCGGTGGTGAGGAAGACGGAGTTGTAGGTATGGGCGAGTGCGCTGATCCGGAAGAGTGCAAGAGAGTTGCAGATCTTGGCGTGGACATGCTTGCAGCAGGCATCGGTAACATCCATGGTAAATATCCGGCAAACTGGAAAGGATTAAGCTTCGAGACTCTTGATTCTATCCAGAAATTAACAGGCCAGATGCCGTTAGTACTTCACGGAGGTACAGGTATTCCGGAAGACATGATCAAGAAAGCAATCTCCCTTGGAGTAGCTAAGATCAACGTTAACACAGAGTGCCAGTTATCTTTCGCAGATGCTACACGTAAATATATCGAAGCTGGTAAAGATTTAGAGGGTAAAGGATTTGATCCGCGTAAATTATTAGCTCCGGGTGCAGAAGCTATCAAAGCTACTGTAAAAGAGAAAATGGAACTGTTCGGTTCTGTTGGCAAAGCTGAATAATATTGTCGCACAGACGGAAGTCCACTTTCCATAATGTTATATTTAACAAAGATTTCAGACTTTACATGAATTTATTGTTCAATATAGCAAAATGATAAAAAAGTAAAATTTTTCTCTTGCATTTTGGAGAGAAAAGTATTATCTTAAGTTCAACAAAACAAATGTGAGAGATGAACAAGGGCGTTCCAAGTAGCTTGGAATGCTCTTTTTTTGTAAGAAGTTGTCACACAATTTCTCATAAAAGCCATATAGGAGAAATTTCTTACTGACATTCATCCACTTTCAAGGTACAATAAGAAATGAGAATTTAAGATCTCTTACATTTGTTCAAAAAAGCAGGGAATAGTCTCAGGGGATTAGACCGGTGAAGAAGAAAGGATGTAGAACATGAGCGAAACAGGATACTTAAATGTAGCAGAGATTTTTGGCGAGAACGTATTCAATGATGCAGTGATGCAGGAGCGTCTGCCAAAGAAGGTTTACAAGAAGTTAAAGGAAGTAATTCAGGAAGGTCGCGAGTTAGACCTTGAAACAGCAGATGTTGTTGCGCATGAGATGAAAGAATGGGCAATCGAAAAAGGTGCAACACATTATACTCACTGGTTCCAGCCGCTGACCGGAGTAACAGCAGAGAAACATGATTCATTCATTACAGCACCGATGGAGAATGGCAAGGTACTAATGAGCTTTTCCGGTAAAGAACTGATCAAAGGTGAGCCGGATGCATCTTCTTTCCCATCCGGTGGTTTAAGAGCTACATTCGAGGCAAGAGGATATACAGCCTGGGATTGTACCTCACCGGCATTTGTAAGACAGGATGCAGCAGGCGCAACACTTTGTATCCCAACAGCTTTCTGTTCTTACACAGGAGAAGCACTCGATCAGAAAACACCGCTTCTTCGTTCCATGGAAGCTATCAATGAACAGGCATTACGTCTTGTAAGATTATTCGGTAATACGACATCAAAGAGAGTGACTCCTTCTGTTGGACCGGAGCAGGAGTACTTCATCGTAGACAGACAGAAATATTTACAGAGAAAAGACCTTATCTTTACCGGTCGTACTTTATTCGGTGCAATGCCTCCAAAAGGTCAGGAGATGGACGATCATTACTTCGGTGCGATTCGTGAGAGAATCGCAGCATTCATGAAGGATGTAAACGAAGAACTCTGGAAATTAGGTGTCAGCGCAAAGACACAGCACAACGAAGTTGCACCTGCACAGCATGAGTTAGCTCCGATCTACGCACAGGCTAACATCGCAGTAGACCACAACCAGTTGGTAATGGAGACATTAAAGAAAGTAGCCGGACGTCATGGCTTACAGTGCCTGCTTCATGAAAAACCATTTGCAGGTGTCAATGGTTCCGGTAAACATAACAACTGGTCAATTACAACGGATGATGGAATCAACCTGTTAGAGCCAGGCAAGACACCTCATGAGAATGTACAGTTCTTATTAGTACTTACCTGTATCTTAAAAGCAGTTGACAAACATGCAGATCTTTTAAGAGAGTCCGCAGCAGATGTCGGAAACGACCACAGATTAGGAGCAAACGAGGCACCGCCAGCAATCGTTTCCGTATACTTAGGAGAGCAGCTTCAGGATGTATTATCACAGCTGATCAGCACAGGCGAAGCTACACACAGTCTTGCTGGACAGAAATTAGAGACAGGTGTTAAGACACTTCCTGATTTTATGAAAGATGCGACAGACCGTAACAGAACATCACCGTTTGCATTTACCGGTAATAAATTTGAATTCCGTATGGTAGGTTCCCAGGATTCTATCGCTCAGCCGAACGTTGTATTAAATACAATCGTTGCAGAGGCATTTGCAGAGGCATGTGATGTTCTTGAAAAAGCAGATGACTTTGATATGGCAGTACATGATCTGATCAAAGAATATGCAACAGAGCATCAGGGAATCGTATTCAACGGAAACGGTTATTCGGATGAGTGGGTAGCAGAAGCTGAGAGACGCGGACTTCCAAATATCCGTTCCATGGTAGATGCAATCCCTGCATTAAATACAGAGAAATCTGTGAAATTATTTGAAAAATTCAAAGTATTTACAAAGGCAGAGTTAGACTCCCGTGTTGAGATCGAGTATGAGACATACTCAAAAGAGATCAACATCGAGGCAAGAGCTGCAATCGATATCGCAACTAAACAGATTATTCCGGCTGTTATCAAATACACAACCGTACTTGCTGAGTCTATTACTTCTGTAAAAGCAGCATGTGGTGCGGATGTCAGCGCTCAGACAGAGATCCTGACACAGGTTTCCTCTTTACTGGCTGATTCCAAGAAGGCACTGGCAAAATTACAGGAAGTAACGGAAAAAGCTGCAGAGATGGAAGAAGGAAGAGATCAGGCTGTATACTACAGAGATGAAGTTAAGACGGCAATGGATGAGTTAAGAGCACCGATTGATAAACTTGAAATGTTAGTTGACAAATCTATGTGGCCAATGCCATCTTATGGCGATCTGTTATTTGAGGTATAAACATATCTCAAAACAATAATAGATGTGTGAATCCTGGATTTAACAGCGGGTTTGGCAGCAGATGAAAATCTGCTGTCATGACCGCAGACAGGATGGAAAACAAGGAGGAAAATCCTCTGCTCGCCAATGGGCTCGCATTTTTCTCCGAAAAACAAGGAGGATTAGTATGAAGAAATTAGAGATTATTATTAAACCTGAAAAATTAGAAGATCTTAAGGCGTTGCTTGACAGTGAAGAAGTAAATGGTCTTAACATTGTAAACAGTATGGGTTATGGTAATCAGAAGGGTATTATCAAAAATTACCGTGGTGCAGAGTATGCAGTCAATCTATTGCCGAAAATTAAAGTAGAAACAGTTGTGACAGATGAAGTTGCTCCAAAGCTGATCGACAAGATCGTAGAGCAGATTAATACCGGTCACATCGGTGATGGTAAAATTTTCATGTATGAGGTGGAAGACGCGATCCGTATCCGAACAGGCGAGCATGGTGTAGATGCACTGTAAGTTTTTTGGATGAAATGAGGAGTCATCTGAAAAATAAGAAAAGGATCATGAATATAACATTATGAGAAAAATTGAATCAGGAAGAAATCATTA
This sequence comes from Roseburia intestinalis L1-82, assembly GCF_900537995.1. Lineage (NCBI taxonomy): Bacteria > Bacillati > Bacillota > Clostridia > Lachnospirales > Lachnospiraceae > Roseburia > Roseburia intestinalis. The sequence continues at coordinate 605,516 of NZ_LR027880.1, forward strand.
TCAAAGGAGATAATTGTGACACAGGGAGAACCTGGGGTTGTGATTATCTTTTTTTATTTCTTCGCAAAACAACGAGGAAAACAAGGAGGATTTGATTATGGATATGAGTGTATGGTACCTTATGGGTGCAGCGTTAGTATTTTTTATGCAATGTGGATTTGCTATGGTTGAGGCTGGTTTTACCAGATCAAAGAATGTAGGTAATATTACAATGAAGAACCTGATGGATTTTTGTATTGGTACAGTCGCATTTTATCTGTTAGGATACAATCTCTTATGTGGAGATGGCGGATTCGTCGGCTGGGGCTTAAACCCATTTGCTCATTTTGGAGAGACAGACTGGTCCGGATTTGTATTTAACCTGGTATTCTGTGCAACGGCAGCAACGATCGTTTCCGGAGCAATGGCAGAGCGTACCAAATTTATTACCTATTGTATTTACAGTTTTATTATCAGTTTATGTGTTTATCCGATCGAGGCTCACTGGGTATGGGGCGGAACACCTTGGCTGACAGATCTTGGATTTACAGATTTTGCAGGTTCTGCATGTATCCATATGGTAGGTGGTATCACCGCTTTCATCGGTGCAGCAATGTTAGGACCTCGTATTGGTAAATATGACAAAAATGGAAAACCAAGACCAATTCTTGGACACAACATTTTAATCGGTGCACTTGGCGTATTCATTCTCTGGTTTGGCTGGTATGGATTCAACGGTGCAGCAGCAACCGATACGATGCAGTTATCACAGATCTTTGCTACAACGACTGTTGCTCCTGCAGTAGCAACCTGTACAGCAATGATCTATACATGGATCAGAAATGGTAAACCGGATGTTTCAATGTCGTTAAATGGTTCTCTTGCAGGTCTTGTAGCAGTTACTGCTGGCTGTGCAAATGTAGATGTGATCGGTTCTTTTATTATCGGTGCGATCGCAGGTGTGCTTGTCTGCGTAGCAGTATATTTTGTTGAGGATAAATTAAAAGTAGATGACCCGGTTGGTGCAGTTGCAGTACATGGCTGTAACGGTATCTGGGGAACAATCGCAGTAGGACTTTTCGATTACAAAGATGGACTGTTCTATGGCGGCGGTGTTCATCATCTGCTGATCCAGTTACTTGGCATCCTCTGCATCGCGGGTTGGACGATCATTACAATGGGAATCGTATTTACCGTCTTAAAGAAAACGATCGGTCTCCGTGTAACTGCACAGGAAGAAATTGAGGGACTTGATTCCACTGAGCATGGATTAGAGTCAGGTTATCCGGATTTCGTATCCAGAGAGTTACATTAATATGCACTAATCTAATTTGATTAGATTGGTGAAATCTAATCCCCTTAGTTAGTATATACATCAACAGTAAAAACCCCGAAGGTGACTTCGGGGTTTTTGCTGTCTATATAGGAAAATCAATGGCTGAGAGATTTTTTTGCGTGTGAAAAATTCGCTTGTATGAAACTAAAAAAAATGAAGTGTCTGGGAATTTTCTGGGAGTTTTTTATAATTCTTATTTCCAGTAACGGGAATTTTGAACAAAATCAATTAAATCTGCTTTTTCAATTCGGAAACTTCCTGCGATGATATGTGCGGGAATTAAATCTTTGTGAATCAAATCTAACATTTTTGATTTGCTGATGTGTAACAGATCTTGGCACTGCTTACGTGTTAGTAAATCGGGTTCATTTTTAAACATTTTTTGTTGTCTCCTTTTTTCAAATAGTGGTCTATATTGGATGAAATTGTATTAAATAGGAGAGTATCACCCGGAATTAAAACCGACAACAGTGCAGCAGTATAGATTTTTATATGACTATTACCTGAAAGGATTTATTGGAAAGATAAAGCTAAAAAATCTTTTACCATATCATATACAAAAAGTTTATAATAATCTGGTAGAAAAAAAGATGAAGCAGGGTACAGTGAATAATGTAAGAAAGATGATCCGTACTTTGCTGAATGAGGCTGTAAGGCGTGGAATGCTTTCAGCAGATGACAATCCATACCCGAAGGTAAAGGCACCAAGTAACTTGCCGGTAAAGCAGCAAAGAAGTTTTACGGAAGAGCAGAGAGACCAGTTTTTGCAGTATGCGGGAAAAAGTTTATATGCAAATTTATATAAACTGCTGCTCTATACAGGAATGAGGGTTGGAGAGGCTTTAGCTTTAATGATTTGTGATGTTGATTGGGATAACCATGTTTTGCATGTTACCAAGAATTTGCAGAAAACAACGCAGGGGATGTTTTATATAGAAACACCTAAGACGCGGGAAAGTATCCGGGACATCTATTTAGTGCCAGAAGCAGAGGAAGCGTTCAAAAGCCAGTTGGAGTTACGAAAAATTATTGTCGAACCGATACAAGAAGATATAAAGGGCGAGTTTGAAAACTTATTATTTGTAAATACTAAGGGAAAACCCGTAAATGTCGGTTCGGTCAGACAGAGCATCAATCGGATCGTTGCAAAGATTCGTGCAGATGGGAATGATTGTCCGGATATATGGCTTCATGCTATGAGGCATGGGTATGTATCTATTGCGGTGGCAAGAGGTGTGCCATTAGAGGTAGTGCAGGCAAACGTCGGACATACGAGTATTGAGACGACAATGCGTTATTTGGAATTGCAGCCGGATTATATTAGGAAGCAGAGCATGAAGATATCAGATCTTTATCAGACGGAGAAAGCTGATAACAAGTCTATTGAATAGTTGCAGAGATTCCATTATAATTTTAAATAGGAATGTAGAAGGAAAGGGGGGAAACGGAATGCCAGTGATTATGATGTTTTTTATATTGCAGTAAAAAGCGATACAGAAGAACAAATAGAGGCAGCGGAAGAAATTATACGTTTGGTAGAGGAATATCTTGAAAAAGATGCAAGTAAGCCCAAATAGGATTTATTTTCAAAAAATTGTCTGGGGAATACTATGAAAAATATTATAATTGAAGATAAGAAAAATGTTTAAGGAAAGGAGAATGACTACATGTGCACATATACACAGTTGCATCAAGTTACAAATCAGATGGCGCAGTGCTACCATGATATTTATGGAGCAGATATTGTAGGAATATTTCTATATGGTTCTTATGCCAGAGGAGATTATGACAATCAGTCGGATATTGATATAGCAGCTATTGTAAAAGGCTCTCGTTTGGACTTACAAAATAAGCTAAAAGCAGTGTGGGATATTTCAGCGGATATAGGCTTGGAAAATGATGTGGTTGTTTCTCCAACGGTAATTCCTTATGATGAATTTGAAGAGTACAAAGAGAAACTTCCGTATTATAGAAACATTGCGAGGGAGGGAATGCAGATTGGATAATCTGACAGAGTATCGTTTGGCTAATGCCAAAGAAAAGTTGGAATCTGCAAAATTGCTTTTGGATGCGGGAAAGTATAAGGATTCTATCGGGCGTTCTTATTATGCAATATTTACTTCTTTGCGGGCAGTTTTATCAAAAGATGGAGTGGATTTTTCTAAGCATGCAGGTGTAATTGCATATTTTCAGAGAGAGTATATTAAGACAGGCATTTTTGATAAGAAGTATTCAAAGTATGTGCAGTCAGCATTTCAAATCCGTAACAGTTGTGATTATGATGATTTCTTTATTGCTTCCCGGCAAGATGCAGAGGAACAGTATCAGAAAGCGGAAGAACTGTATGAAGAAGTAAAAGCGTTTCTGGAAAAATAGTCTGGGAATTTGTCTGGGAATCTGACTGGGAATTTCAGCTTAGAGCAAAACGACAGATAATCAGAAAATGCCGAAAATAAAGGCTTTTATCAAATCAGAAACTAAGGAAAATGCGAAAAAATGTATCCCCTTAGTTAGTATATACATCAACAGTGAAAACCCCGAAGGTGACTTCGGGGTTTTTGCTGAAAAATCTAGAAATCTTCATCGTCCGTCCACATGTCAGGTGACATGCAGGCGCGGAAATATTCGATAGGCTTTTCACTGTATGCAGCACATAGGAAAAGCCAGTCATAGGGATTGGCAGCGAAAAGTTCTTCATAACCGCATTTTACCAGACATGCATTGGCTTCATCGATATAAGTTTCTGTCAGTTCAGATTTTGTCAGTTCAGTATAGCCGACACTTAGTTTTACATTCAGCCAGAAACGGTAAAAATCAAGCAGCACTATCATTTTCCGAATCGAATCATAGGAAGTCGAGACAGATGATTTTTCTTCCGACAGAATATCCGACATTGTTTTTTTACTCGGAAAGTTATTTCTTACAATATAAGGAATATTTGGATTTTTGTTCATTCCAGAGTGTGTATACACCAGGCGGTCTAAAATAAAACTGTTATTGTAAAGATTTCTGTTGCCGATAAAATCGAGAATATATTCATAATCACGATCAGAAGAGTTCGTGCTGTAAGACTGTGCGTCATATAAAATTTCGCGCACCAGCAGGCTGCAATTCTGATACTTATGAATATCAATGGAAATTTTGCCGGAGATCATATTTCTGTTACGGGACATTGCATAGAGTGTGGTTCGAAGTTCGTTGACAGCATCATCACTTTCTTTTGAACCGATGAGCTGGGAAATCAGGTCATGCAGCGTATGAAGAGCACTTTTGTTCCAGTGACAGAAGTCTGCTTTATTTGCAATTAAAAAATCTATTAATTCATCGGCAGATTCCATTGCAGCAATCGTATTCTGTACATAACTGGTATAATAAGTATCGATGTCATCCGAAACTGGTAAAGTAACGGGTGCCGCGTCAATTTTCTGAATTATTTCCTGAGCTTTTTGATAAGAAAGCTGATGTAAAAAAGAATAATAATAGACTGCTTCACGGATGTTGTGGCAGTTAAAAGCACGGTCATAATAGACATGCTGAAAAAACCAGACAGTTTCCTCATAGGTTAGCTGCATGGCAAAACACAGTTCATATATTTTCGGACGGCTTCCAGCCTCTACTTTTGGGCGGTGATTTCCGGTAAACCAGGACATCACTGTTGCACGGCTGATTGTAGAACCGATATCTTTCAGTTTAGAGAAAAGATAATCAGCCATTTCAGCATTGTCTGAAAAGTCTACAGGAGCGTTCTTTTTTTGCAGAAGTTCGGTCAGACCTTGTCCGAAAGAGCGGAAATGAGTCGGATCTTTTAAATATTCAACTGCCTGATCGACATTGTCTATCGAAGAATAATTCTGGATACTGCTCTGATTATAAAGTGTATAGTCTGATTTCATTTTCATTCTCGTTTCTTTTTCATGATAAAAATACTCTGTTAAATGCAGATATGTTCTGCTAAGATTATAGCTGAAACCGATAAATTTTTCTACAAAAAATACAATTACAAACTTGCAGAGCAATATCGTTATAATAAACGGGAAACAGTTAATCTGATAGTTACAGAGAAATTATTTTTTATAATCAATGAGGATAAAAATGCGGGATATGAGAATTGCATTGTGCAATGGATATGAAATGAAAATTTCAGAAAACCGGAAAATCCGGATTGCAGACGAAGCAGGGAGAGGCGCCGGATGTATTGTATATGATGCCATTTACTGGGATCAGATGCAGATAAAACACAAAATAAGAGTCCGGGAGTGTTATCCGGCATACATCCAACTGACCAGAGCTGCTACCGGAGAGCTGGTGCCTTCTGGAAATCCAGAAAAATTTGAAAAAGCAAAAAACCGCTTTACAGATGCGTATAAAAGAAATACGGATATCAGAAATACGTTAGGGCTGACGAACTCTACCGTCAATGCGGTCGATGTGATTTCCTGTAATCACACAGTTTATATCCTGCTGCCAATGGATGAAGGAATTGATTACAGGTATTATGAGGATCAGTCATTGCAGGAACTTTTCCGGCATATGAAAAGTCTTGCGCAGATTATTCTGAAATATCATCAGAAGGGATATCTTCATCTGGATATAAAGCCGGAAAATGTGCTGATTTTACCGGAAACACCGGAGCATGTGATTCTATTTGATTTTGATTCCGTAACTGCAATCGGGGAATTACAGAAAAATGCAGGAATCCCTTATTCGGATGGATTTTCTGCGCCGGAACAGATGCAGGGAAAAATCAAAAAAATAGGATTTCATTCCGATGTATATTCCATTGGTGCTATGCTGTTTTTTAAACTTTTTGTAAGAAAACCGTGTGAGGCTGACTGCAGAATCGCGAGCAGCTATTCATTTGAAAAAATGCGGTATGGAAGCGAAAAATATCAGCCGAAGCTTTATAAAATGTTAGATTTATTTTTGAAAAAGACATTGTCTATTGCGACGGCACCGAGATGGCATGAGATGCAGAAGGTAATCGATGCGCTTGACGAACTGATAAAGTTAGCAGACATCAATGATGTATATCTGCTGGATTCATTCCAGTATAATTCTGCCTGTTTTGTTGGAAGGCAGGATGATTTAGAAGAAATCAACGAGCTTCTTGCAAAGAATCAGCTTGTATTCCTTTCCGGAATTGGAGGAATTGGCAAGACAGAACTTGCAAAACAGTATGCATACCGGCACCGGGCGCAGTATGATACCGTTGTTTTCGCAGTGTATGAGAAAAATATAGAGTCACTTGTGCGGGATGAAATTGGAATCAACCAGATCAGTTGTGAAGAAGATGAGACAGAGCGGGATTATTTTAAAAGAAAGATCGAAGTTTTAAAACAGGCTGCAACGCCAAAAGATCTGATTATTATTGATAATTTTGACGTAGATGCAGATGAAGATTTAGAAACCCTGTTCGCCTGTCCCTGTAAATTTATCATTACGACAAGAAAAGATTTCAGAGATTATAATTATGAGCAGATCAATGTTGACCGGATCAAAGATATTCAGGAAATCTTAAATCTGTTTTATACTTATAATTCCATTCCATATACGGAAAAAGAAAACGAAGCAGTCCGGCAGTTAATCGAATATGTGGAACATCATACGATGACCGTGGAACTGATTGCCAAATATCTGAGAAATACAGAGATTTCTCCGGAAATACTCTATCAGAAATTTTTGGAAAAAGACGGAGTTACGAACACACAAGAAGTCCAAATCAGACAGAGAAAAGACAGGAAACTCCGCTCTGAGAGTGTAAACAGCCATTTAAAGATTCTGTTTGATATTTCCGGGTTTGATGTCATAGAAAGAGAAATTATTGCAAGCCTTTCCCTGTTTGATGGAATCCGTATTAGCCGGTCACAATTTGAAATATTATTATGTGGAATCAAAGAAACCGCAGAAAAACTCGACGGTTTTATTCAAAATGGCTGGGTTATATGGAACAAAGTTACCGGAAAAATATCGCTGCACCAGGTGATACAGGATCTGATTTACCATGAATTAGTGCCTGATGCGGATAATTGCAGACACATTGTTGCCGGGATGAATGAATATCTGTCAGTAGAGCCGGAAGTTTATGCACAACATGATATCCGGGAGAAAATGGCTGCGATTTTTATAAAACGCCTTACCGGAAATAACATGTCTTATGCATGGCTTTGCTTTAGAGCAGGAGATGAGGAAAAACTTCAAGAGGCAGAAAAAATCTGTCTCGGGCAAGGAGATACAGAGGCGTATGATCTGTTGCAAAGGATTGAGAGGAAACGGATCAAAATGGTGAATGACAGTATTGAAATTGACTGGTCTGCCACAGATTATCCGGAAAGTGCAATGCAAAAGTTAGATGAGATGGCCGGACATCTGGATAGTGCAGCAGCATATTGCAGAAAAAGTTCAGAAAATCCGGATTATCTGGTAAGGGAATATTTTGAAATGGCAAGTGAGACTTCCGACATGTTAGATGACCGTGTGGAATGGTGTGCGGCAGATGTACCGATTCCACAGATGGAAAATCTTTATGAAAAAATCAGTCAATTATTTGATCTGGTAATGGAACAAATGCCATTGACTTCCTATATGCCAAAGGAAAAAGAAAAAGCATATCAAAAAATAAGAGATTATTATTCGAAAGATCCTGGTCTGACTTACCGGGGAGAATTTCGCCTGAATCTGAAAAAAGGCTACCAGTATCAGGAACTTTTAAACCAGTTAAGAGAAGATACATCTTTCCATGAAATTGATGATGGAAACAATATGTCTTATGCAGAACTGGCAGAAGAATATGAAAATAACGGAAAAGAGCAGGAAGCGATCGCGTGTTATCAGAAAGTATACGAGGAAGATTTTGCGACGATGGAAGGAATATGTATTCCGGAAAGCCGGGAATATGCAGCGAAAAGTATTGCAGAAATTTACCGGAAAAAAGGTGATATAGATTCTGCCATTCAGACATTAGAAGGAGCTTTTTCTGATACAGAATCGGAAGATATCTGCATAGAGCTGATTGGAATATTAAAAGAACACCAGAAATTGCAAAAAGCCAGACAGTATGCCATTCAATTAAAGCAAAGGATGGATCCTGCACCGGAAAATGCGTATGATACCGGATATATGCTTGCTGTCTGCTATTTTCTGTATTCCATTGAAGAGAATAAGACAGAAAAAACGCAGTTGTGGAAAGAATGTCTGAAATATTATAAGATGCTTGGAACAAATGAAATTGAGGAACATTGCGGTGATTTTCTTGTGGAATATATACAGAAAGAAACCTCTTCCATGGAGGAGGTTTTATCTGTAATAGACAGAGTCCGTGAATATGGAAAAAATAATATCAGAAAAACAATTCTCTGGAATGTCATAAAAAAATATGAGGGAAAGAACCATTTTGAAAAGAATCAGATCATCTGCCTGATAAGGCTGGCGGAACTTTCGAAGGAATATCGTTGCAAAAATATAAAGGAAGGGTTAGAGCTATGCAACCAGGCACAGGATATATACAATAAATACGATCTGAATGATGCGTTTCTTCAAAGCCTTATTTATAAAACAAGGGAAGAACTTATGAATGAGGGGAATTTTGATTATGAGCAGATCACGCAGATCAGGAAAATGTGTAACTACAGACTGTTAGCAGAAAAACAGATCGCGCAAAAAAAATATACACCGGAAGAACAGATTGAGATATGGAAGGAGGCTGCAAATCAGTATAGCTATATAGAAGATGGAGAAAAGGAAGAAGAGTGTCTTAAAGAAGCAATCAAAATAGCAGAAAAAACATGGGAAAAGATAGAAGCCAGCGAGTTCTGGACGGACTATTCGAGCATGCAGCATGATCTTGTCACATTAGAGATTGATAATGGAAAATTAGAGACAGCAGAACAGAATCTTGCGCTGTTGTACGATAAGACAGCTGCGCATATTTTAGAAAAAAATGTCAAAGAGGATACAACGGATCACTATTGGGATATAGATTATATTGCATTTAAATATGAGGATATAGCAAATATAAATGAAACAATCCGGATATATTTAGCAGCCTTGTATATCCTGCTTGAAAAAAAACAGATTCCAAAATCCTGACAGACAGGCAAGACGGGATCGGACAGTTGTGCGTGGTACTGCAGCAGTTATTGGAAAAAGAATACGATTCAGATGTAACCAATTCGATCATAGAAGCGAAAAGGCATTTGCAGGAATTTTTGGAGGATACGGCTTATGACCAGGAGAGAGTTTTGCTTTTGCTGCAAAAAATAGCAGAAAAGTATCAGTATAAGGATTTTGAATTTAAACATGACATAAGGCAAAAATAAAAACTGCCACATCGGACAACCCGGTGTGGCAGTTTTTTAATCACTCTTACAAGTAAAAATAGCCGGTTTGGTAAAATGAGCCTGTAAACAAAAACAAGTCTTTAAGAAAAGAGAGGGCATACGTCATGGAAACAGTTCTTTTAATCATTTATGCGGCAGCATCCTACTGGGCAACAAACAAGGTATTGTATGAGGGAAAAGTTGTATTTTACTCTTCCGCTTATGTGCATTACATGAAAAAATTTTTAATAGGAATGATGTTTGGCTGGATACTGATTCCGATTGCGATTTTAAAATGCATTTTTTTCAAATAGATTCGGGATTGGGAATAAGAGCAATCGCAAGATAACAGAAAAGAAGGAGTAAACAGATTATGAAGCAGACAATCGAAGATAAACTGGTGAGTAAGGTAAGCAAAGGAAAATTAAATACAATCCACGTAAGCCGTGAAGAGATGGCGGATCTGGTAGATCAGCATTTTATACAAAATGCGGAGACAGAAGAAGAGTACAAACAGATCTGGAAAGTCATAAAAAGAGGAATCCTTTTTGATAAAATGATTTATACAAAAGATGGAAACTATCAGATGCGCTCCTGCTCCAGCCAGGGCGGACACAGCCTGAGAAGAAACATATGGATCTATGATAAGACGGCAGACACCTTTTATCAGTATGATTATTGGTATGGGTTTTATGGAAAATTCAAAAAAATGGTGCGCAGTAAGTTGCAGGAAAAACAGAAATAATAAAAATAGCGATACCCCAGGTTACAGTAGTGGCAGTTTGAACCCGTTACGGTTTAAACTGCTTTACCTGAAATTGTAATTTGCAAGTAAAAATTGCAATGTAATCTATAACTGTAATTTGCAATGCAAACCCAATATAATGAAAGAAATATTTTATATGCGAGGTGATATGCTTGGAAATTATTGCGGAAGTTACTTCGGAAGATCTGGCTGGAGTATATAAGGAAGTGGCAGAAACGGTTGGCGTTGAAAATGCTTATAAAATATATAGTCATTTTAAAGGATTACAGTTAATGTTTCCGCTGAAATTTTATTCCAAGGAATACATAATGCAGCAAATCTGTTCCGAGTATAATGGGAAAAATGTACATGCTTTGGCAAGAAAATACGGGTATTCAGAGAGTAGGGTGAGGCAGATATTGAGGGAAGCAAAAGATGAGATTGTATAAAATTTTAAATTTTATATAAGGCAAAACGAGGGAGGAAGAAATATGAGCAAATCAAAAGTGAACATGCCAAAAGAATTGAAAAGGAAATGCAGTATAATCATTCATTCAGCGACTGGTGCATCGACAGTGGCAGGACTTATACCGATACCAATGTCTGATGCAATACCTATCACAGCAGCACAGATAGGTATGATTATAAAAATAGGTGACTTATTCGATATCTCTTTGTCAGAAGCAGCGGCAAAATCAATTGCTGGAGTTGCATTAACACAACAAGCGGGACGTTCCGTTGCTTCAGGATTTTTAAAAATGATTCCGGGAGTTGGCACGTTAATAGGTGGAATGATAAGTGGAGCTACGGCTGCGGTATTAACGGAATTTTTAGGATGGGTAGTAGCTGATGACTTTTTCAGAATGTCACAAGGTGAAGATCCGGAAAATATTGTAGAAGTTGCCAGTGAATTAAAAGGTTCATTTCAAGATGTAAGATTAAAAAAAGAATGAAGTAAGGGAAAGGTGTAATATGGCTGATAAAAAAACGAGAAAAACAAGAAGTGACTGTACGGTAGGTACATTTGAAAAGAAACATGGACTTCCGCCGGGAACTTTTCGTAATAGTAATGGACGGGATACCAGATCCGATAAAAGAATAGGAACAATCCGCAAAGAACATAGTGAAAATAAAAAGAGATAGGTGTAATAAAAATATACTTTATGGGAGATGGAAAATTATGTTTGGAAAAAAGAAAAATAATATCAATAAAGTTGTGGTCAGTTCAAAAGAAGAATTAAAGACAGCAATTAAACGTAAGGAGCCATATATTGAAGTTCAGGGGGATCTGGCAAAGAAGATGAAATGGATGGGGAAACTTTCATCGGTAAAAATCGCTGCAATCATAGCATTACTAACATCGTTAGCAGCAGTGCCGGGAGGTGGCGTATTAACTGTTAGTGCATTAACTGCAGGAGGAGTTGTAGAGGCAGCAGAAGCTAATGTCGCAATTTATGTAATAAGTATATTAGGAATAGCTACCATTATTGGAATATTTAGAGGATATAATGTAGAAGTTGAAACAGGTAAAGTGTCGCTTAGACTTAAGGCAGGAGCCTAATAGAAAAGGGAAAAAGATGAAACAAGGTAAAATAATCCAGGAACCTGAATATTTAAGAAACAGATGCCCGTTTTGTTATGAGAAATTGGGAATGAAAGAGAACTGGAAGCGAAAAATAAAAAAGGTTTGTTATTGTCCTAATTGCCACAAAAAAATAGACGAAAGATTTTTAGTTTACTAAACAGAAAAATACCGGAGTTCCATGAAAAGGAGCCCCGGTATTTTTCTGTTTTATGAGTGATCATCCGCCATTTCCGTCGGAGTTGTTGTCTCCGCTGGAATTATCCGTACCACCGGTATTGGCAGGAGTATTATCAGAACTGCCTCCGCCGGAATTATCTGTACCGCCGGTATCGGCAGGAGTGCTATCAGAATTATCCCCGCCGGAATTATTAGCAGGCGGCTGTGTCTGCTGTGTATTGTCGGCAGGAGCCTGTGTGCCGCCGGAAGTATCATTATTTACACCTGGAACTGCGGAGAAAGCAGAAGTTCCCTGGTAGGTGGAATTTCCTTCGTTGTGCATTGTACAGGTATTATTCTTAAAATCATCCGTCAGAAGATATGGAGTATCCTCTGTTCCAACCGTTCCGCCAATGACGAATACTCTGGAGGAAATGGAATCTGCCGGGCAGTAACCACCGGCAAGCTGACCGGAAGCATTGCAGATATTTGCAACGATATGATGGTCACAATATTCGGTAGGCTGTGTACCTTCAGCAAAATATTCGGTATAGACCTGGCTGCCGCGTGGATCCGCATCACAGACACCGGCGATTGCAAGTTTTCCGGATTCCTTGCAGACCTGGGCTGTAACGATCCCGGATGGCTTTGTGAAATCCTGATATTCCAGATTTTCGTGGATGCGGCTCATAACCGCTTTCCAGATTTTCTTTGGATAAGTGGTCTGACCGCCGGATTGTGGCGAGTTATCATCAAATCCACCCCATACAACACAGGTATAATATGGTGTGAAGCCGGCAAACAATGCATCACGGTTTTTGGTTGTTGTACCGGATTTTCCGGCCTGGGCCATAGAGCTTCCAAAGTAAGCCGGGGTACCGGTTCCCTGAGTCATAACGTCTTTCATGGCATCGGTTAAAAGCCATGCGGTAGTGTCTTTTAAGACGGTGTGTGAGACAGGTTCAGTATTGTCGATCAGTACATTTCCATCATGATCTAAAATTTTAGTGTAGAATTTTGGCTTGATGTAAGTCCCACTGTTGGCGATCGTTGCATAAGCAGCCGTAAGCTCTAAGTTGGTAACACCATGTGTCAGACCGCCAAGTGCTAAAGTCTCATTGGAACTCTCATCCAGACCGACGGTTGTGATGCCGAAATCGCAGATATAATCATATCCGAGGGATGGACCAATCTGTGCTAACGTTTTTACGGTAACGATATTGATGGAGTTAGTGATTGCCTCACGCAGTGTTGTGAAACCGCGATAACGGTTGTCATAGTTGTTAACGGCACCACCCTGACCACTGCCGTAATTGTATGGTGCATCATCCTGAACGGAGGCAAGGGTAAGACCACCGGCATCGAGTGCTGGCGCATATGCGGCAATGATCTTAAAAGTAGATCCCGGCTGTCTTGTGGTATCTGCTGCACGGTTTAAAGTCTTGTTGGCGGTTTTGTCTCCACGTCCGCCGACTAATGCTTTGACATTTCCGGTACTCTGATCAATGATCGTAAGAGCTGCCTGCGGCTGAAGCGTGTAGGTAACGGTTTCACTTCCATTTACGATCGTATCACCGTCTTTCATGATGTCAGTTTTGTACTGTTCAATTGCAGCAGCTGCCTCTTCTTCGGAGTTAAAGTTGATCGAAAAACTCTTGTTGGAAGACTGATAATAGGAAAGCATCGTCTGTTCACTGTAATTCGATATGGAACTGTCGGCAGAGCGGACAGATAAACGATAGGAAAACGATACTTTCGGCGCAGTCGGATAATTGTCCAGATTATTCACTTCATCATCACAGATCGCCTGAATTTCCGGATCCTGTGTAGAGTAGATCGTAAGTCCACCCTGATAAAGTGCTTTGTAAGCCTGCGTCTCAGTGTAGCCTTTCTGCTCCACCAGATCCTGGATGACCTGATCTGTCAGTTCATCAACAAAATAAGAATTAATGCTGTTGGTTTCAGATTCAATGTTGACGAGCTGGATGCGGTCGTAAACATTGTCTGCAACAGCTTCATCGTATTCTTCCTGCGAGATATAACCCTGGTCTTTCATGTTGTTAAGCACTTTCATGCGGCGCTTGGAATTTTCCTGCGGATTGGTAATCGGGTTATATTTGGAAGGATTCTGGGTAATGGCGGCTAAGACTGCACATTCTGATAAAGTAAGATCAGAAACGTCTTTGCCAAAATAACGTTCCGAGGCGACACCGACACCTAAAGTATTTTGTCCGAGGTTGATCGCATTCAGATAATTTTCCAGAATCCAGTCCTTGTCCACCACTTTTTCTAACTGCAGGGCGAGATACTGCTCCTGGAACTTTCGTTCAAACTTGTCAGCCATGGAAGATTCGCTTGTCCAACTGGTAAAGACGGTATTTTTCAAAAGCTGCTGCGTGATGGTACTGGCACCCTCCGAGAAATGAAAACCGGATGCGACACCTTTTACGCCGGCACGAATGATACCTGTTACATCGATACCGTTGTGCTCGTAAAAACGTTCGTCTTCGATGGCAACGAATGCATGCTGCAGATTCTTTGGTATCTCATCGATCGTAACGGCGCGCCGGTTAGAACCCGATGCAACCAATGTGGCAGTCTGGTTGCCATTTGCATCTAAAACCGTGGATAAGAAACCGGTAGGAGTGGCAACAATATCATCGATCGTTGGAGCTGAGGCGATGATTCCGCGAATGACTCCAACACCGGAGCAGGCGCCGATTACCATGACGGCAAATACACATACAAGCAGCGACTTACAAAAAATCACATAAAACTTTTTGCGAATCATGGTACTTTTGGAAGTTAATTCTTTTTCGCGCTTTTGCGTACTTTTCTTTCCATAATTCATGTTAGGTCTCCTTTTTTGTAATAAAAATAAGGTATGAAATTATAATCCTTTTTATAATCAAAATGAACCATCTTCATATTATAGCAAAGAAATGTGTCGGAATAAAGGAAAAACTGAAAATACAGGTGTTCTTCATTTATTTTTAAGAATTGAATTTCAAAAAAAAACATGATACCATAGGAACACGCGAAGAATCAGAGATGAAAATATACCTATTTATATGTAGAAATATCTGACTGATAAAATATAAAAAGTTTTGTGACGAGAGGAATGAGTATGAAAACAGTATATTCCGGTGGAGAGGCAGAAATTGTAGAAAAAAAATCAAGATTTATTGCAACGGTGCGTCCGGTTTCTTCAGAAGAAGAAGCAGTTGCATTTATTGCAGAGATGAAAAAGAAATACTGGGATGCCAGACATAACTGCTCTGCTTTTGTCATTGGAGACAGACAGGAGATGAGCCGCTGCTCGGATGACGGGGAACCGGCACAGACAGCGGGAAGACCGATGCTTGATGTATTGCTGCGGGAAGATATCCACAATGTGGCTGTGGTCGTCACAAGATATTTTGGCGGAGTACTCCTTGGAACAGGCGGACTTGTGCGTGCATATCAGAAATCAGTCCAGGAAGGACTTGCGGCAAGCGTCATTATTGATAAAAAGGAAGGACGCAGACTGTCAGTGGGAACCGATTATACCGGACTTGGGAAATTACAGTATCTGGTTGCACAAAACGGGCTGACACTCATCGACACCGTTTATACCGAAAAAGTGGAGCTGCTTCTCATGGTTCCTTCTGAGATGCAGGAGCAGACCGAAAAAGAAATTATCGAGGCAACCAATGGAAAAGCTGATATTTCCTGGGGTGAAATGGTATTATATGCAATGGTTGAAGGAAAATTGCAAATTTTTTAAAATTTTTTCAAAAAACAGTTGACATTTTTATTTCACTCATATATAATAGCTATTGTTGACGGCGTGAAACGCTGAAAACAAAATAACACAAAGGGCTATCGCCAAACGGTAAGGCAACGGACTCTGACTCCGTCATTTCAAGGTTCGAATCCTTGTAGCCCTGCTAATGAGACCTCAGCAGTGAGAAACTGCTGAGGTTATTTTTTTGCCCGGGGAGGCGCAACAGCCAGTGGTCACAGACAGAAAATTTCGAATATCCCTACCATAACTCAGAAAAATGTGGTAGCATAACAAAAGAACAAAAACAGTAAAGCAGTTATGGACGTTTCAAATACCCGGAATCGAGGCATCGTATGTATAGTTTTAGCAACCGTGTGCGTTACAGTGAAGTAAATAGTGAAAAGGAACTGACGTTACCGTCATTATTGGATTATCTGCAGGATTGTTGTACGTTTGAGTCAGAGGATTTTGGAGTAGGTGTGGATTATCTTGCAAAAGAACAGGTGGCATGGATCTTATCTTCCTGGGAAATCAAAGTTTACCGATATCCGCAGATGGGACAGCATATTAAGGTCAGTACATGGCCGTATGCATTCCGTGGATTTTATGGGTACCGGAACTTCCGCATTGAGGGAGAAGATGGAGAAATATTTGCAGAGGCAAACTCGGTGTGGGTATTTATGGACACTGAGGAAATGCGCCCGGCACGGGTATCGGAACGGATGCAAGAAGTTTATATACCGGAGATCAGGGATGAAATACCGGGAGAATGGGCAGATCGTAAGATCAGTTTACCGGATGAGGCAGTGCAAAAAAGTGTCGAAAAGGAACCGGTACGTGTTTCCCGTTTTTACATTGATACAAACCATCATATGAATAATGGAAAATACATTCTGGTGGCGGAGGAATATCTGCCGGAACAGGTTTTTGTCTGTGGACTTCGTGCGGAGTATCGTAAAGCTGCAATGTTAGGAGATATGCTGTATCCGGTTGTCACGATGGAAGAAAAACAGATTACAGTTACTTTGGCAGATGAAAAAGGGGCGTCATATGCCATCATCTGCTTTCAGATTCAGAAAAAAGAAAGGCAATCATAAAAATGCGATTAGGTGAATATCAGAAACTTGTTGTGATAAAAAAAGTAGAATTTGGCGTTTATCTCGCAGAGCGCATGGAGAATGAAACCCGCGTGTTACTGCCGGAAAAACAGGTGCCGGAAGGAACGAAGATCGGGGATGAACTCCGGGTGTTTCTCTATAAGGATTCTAATGACCGGCTCATTGCGACGACAAACACACCGAAGCTGACATTGGGAGGTCTTGCGGTGCTGACTGTAAAAGAGGTTGGAAAGATCGGTGCATTTCTTGACTGGGGACTGGAAAAAGATCTGTTTCTTCCATATAAAGAGATGACGGTTAAGGTTCAGCCGGAGGATGAAGTCTTAGTGACATTATATATTGACAAGAGCAGACGTCTGTGTGCAAGCATGAAGCATTTGTATGATCTTCTGTCATTAGAATCACCATATCATACAGGTGATATTGTCAATGGCCGTGTCTATGAGTTCAGTGATAATTTTGGAACATTTGTAGCAGTGGACGATCAGTACTCTGCGATGCTGCCGGCTTTCGAAGATCACAGTATGCTGCGTATCGGTGATGTCATTGAGGCGACTGTGACCAATGTAAAACCGGACGGAAAGTTAGATATTACTATGCGCCAGAAAGCTTATCTTCAGATGGACGCAGATGCCGAAAAGGTAATGCAGGTCATTGAGGAATTTGCAGGCGTGCTTCCTTTTACAGACAAATCTTCCCCGGAAGTCATCAAAAGGGAGACCGGACTCAGCAAAAATGCATTTAAGAGAGCGGTTGGAAGACTTTATAAAGAGCGCAGGATTGAGATCAATGAAAAATCGATCCGTAAAATTGATTAATTCAAAAGCATATGCTATGATAGGAAAAAATTGACAGAAAGAAGGAGAATCTTATGAAAAAAGTCATCAGCACAGACAAGGCTCCGGCAGCAATCGGACCTTATTCACAGGCAATCGAAGTAAACGGAATGGTTTATACATCAGGTATTATTCCGGTCGTACCGGAAACCGGTGAGATCCCGGAAGGTTCTGTGGCACAGGCAAAACAGGCACTGACTAACCTTTCAAACCTGTTAGAAGCAGCTGGAACCAGTATGGCAAACGTTGTTAAAACAACTGTATTTATCAAAGAGATGAACGACTTCGGGGCAATCAATGAAGTATATGCAACATTTTTTGACGGAGCATTTCCATCCAGAAGCTGTGTGGAAGTTGCACGCCTGCCAAAAGATGTCATGCTTGAGATCGAAGCTATTGCTGTAAAATAAAAAGCAATGGATTACACGTTGTGTAAGCAGATCTGTTACCATAGGTTAACATGAAAAATCCCGGTACAAATGGATATGTTTCCATCTGTATCGGGATTTTTCCTATTTTGCCGGCACAACATATAATCCGTGAATATATATTGTTTAAATGTAGACGTCAATATTTCCGCCAAGTCCCGGTGTTACGGAACGTTCCATCATCTGAACCATAGCGGTGCCCATCTCCTGTGTCATATCAAGCTGCTGACTTAATAATTCGGTTGAAACGGCATAGGAAAGACTGGTCTGGCTGACGGAAGAACCTGCGTCGTAGGACTGTAATGCACTAAGTGCCGGTGTCATACCTGAAATATCCATGCTGCACCTCCTGAAAACTTAATTGTGACCTTATTATGACAATAATCAACATAAAAAACAAGCTTTTTATGAGAAAAGACAATGATTTTTCGGAAAAAAACAATGTTTTTCCTGGAAATATGATGATTTTTCGCTGTTTTATTTGAAAAATTGAATAAAAAGGAATGTAATATTTTAGTAAAATTCACGATGAATACAGGTTGACATGGAAATATGCCTTTGTTATAATAATCGTGTAATAAATGTAACAAATTCGTAACAAACAATAAAAACAGTGTTAAGCTGTTTTTTGTTGTGGAAAACATGAGAACTCAGTTGGAGGCTTTTCGTAAATGAAGAAGAGAATGGTAAGAATTACAGGCTGTCTTTTAGCAGGAGCGTTATCCATTGGCAGTTTTGGATTAAATACATATGCAGCTCCGGTCGCAGGCGTTTCAAGTGTGACTGCAGTTGAGATCGCAGAGGGACAGACTCCGGCAGCAGGTGTTTCACAGGCACTGGCACAGTGTCTTGCGGACAGCAATGATGCAGCAGCCCAGAAGGCAGCAGAGCAGGCAGAGCAGGTCAGTGAGAATGATACACCGGTTGTTGCTTCGGAATATACAGATATTGCAATCGCGCAGGTAGATAATTATGTAAATGTTCGTTCAGAACCAAATACGGACAGCGAGGTACTTGGAAAGCTGTATAACAATTCCGCAGGAACAATCCTTGAAACAACTGACAATGGTTGGTATCGTATCAAGTCCGGTAATGTTGACGGATATGTAAAATGTGAATATGTAGTACCAAATGATGAAGAACTGGCAAAAAGAGTCAGCACAAAATATGCTAAAGTTAATACCACAACACTTCATGTAAGAACAGAGCCGTCTACAGATGCAAGCATTCTGACACAGGTACCGGTTGGTGATGATCTGGTTGTTATTGATGATGAATCTGTAGAAGACTGGGCTAAAGTAACAACAGAAGAGGGTGACGGCTGGGTACATAAAGATTATGTAGATTTCAACATTGAGTTTGTACAGGCAGAGTCGAAGGAAGAAGAAAAAGCAAGACTTGCAAAAGAAGAGGCAGAGCGTGAGGCAGCTGATGCAGCAGCAAATGCAGCAAGAAAGAAAGCTGACAGGAAGTCATCTTCTTCAAAGAGCTCCGGAAGTTCAAAGAGTTATGCGTCAGCAGGAAGCTCAAATGGACAGGCAGTTGCAAGTTATGCATCACAGTTTATCGGTAATCCTTATGTATACGGTGGAACCAGTCTGACAAACGGGGCAGACTGCTCCGGTTTCGTTATGAGTGTATATGCAGCATTTGGCGTAGGACTTCCACATTCTTCCAGCGCATTAAGAGGTGTTGGATACGAGGTAAGTCTTTCTAATGCACAGCCGGGAGATATTGTATGCTACAGTGGTCACGTTGCTATTTATGTCGGTGGCGGCACGATCGTTCATGCAAGTACACCGTCTAGCGGTATCAAGTTCTCTAATGTAAATTACAGAAGTCCGATCTGTGTAAGAAGAATTTTCTAATTCATAAATATGAAGAATAGCTATTGTCTTAGGACGATAGCTATTTTTTTTCACTCATAGCCTCAAAAGCAGTCTCTGTCCTGTGAATTAAAAAGGTTTTTTTGTTCTTTGCAGAATATACAACATGCACAAAATATCGGGGCACAAAAAAGTAATAAACAAAGAAGAAAAGTTATCCCAAAAGTTGTCCACTGCTAAAATGCACTTAAAACGTGGAAAAATAAAGTTATACACGAAGTTATCCACGTTATCCACATTTTTTATCCCCAAAAGAGTGGTTTACATAGTAAAAAAACCGAATGTTTGTTTTGTGTAGAAATCATAAAGTTTGCAATAAAATGAAAAACTGTGGAAAACATATTGACATTTCAAATATGAAAAAAGATGAAAACATTAAGGAAAATGTCTGACAATTCAGAAAAGATATCTAAAAAAAGGAAAATGTAAAAATAGAGGTTGACATTTCAAAAAAGAGTGTTAAACTATGTGGCATACAGATAAATAGAACAAATGCAGTGAACAGAATACCGTTATTGGAAGGCAATGCATCACAGAGAGTCATTGGCAGGTGGAAAATGACATGCATCTTTTGATAATATCCTCTGCGAGCAGTACGCTGAAAGCCATGAGGTCAGTAAGCGGCACCGGAACTCTCCCGTTACAGAGAGACCTGTTAGGGATATTTGTACAAAGACAAGTGGACAGATATATGACGGGGCAGAGAGGTCATGGAAACATGGCAAGAAAAGTGGTATCGCGGAAGTACGGGCTTTCGTCTTTTGGATGTGTGAACATCAGAAAGACGAAAGCTTTTTTTAATTCATAGGAAATTACATCCTATGAATTAAAAAGCCCTCCGGGCGGGATGCGCATCCCGCGGAGTAGAAGTTAGCTGTAAACAGCACCGCTCGAGCGCGAAAGAGTCGCAAGCGACTCTTTGTTCTTTATGACAATAGAATGTTTGCAGAGCAGCAATTTATTGTCATGAGTAAAAAATTGCACTGAAAATTGTTTATCTGAAAAAAAGAAAGGAGTTGTCTGCAATCTGCAGACGGTAAATGGTTATGAATGGATTAGTAATTGTTTTAATCGGTATTGTAGCGCTTTCGGCAGGATATCTGCTGTATGGAAGATGGCTTGCAAAAAAATGGGGGATCGACCCAAAGGCAAAGACACCTGCCTACACACATGAGGATGGGCAGGATTATGTACCGTCATCAAAATTTACCGTATTTTCACATCAGTTTTCATCCATCGCAGGAGCAGGACCTGTCACCGGACCGATCTTGGCATCCGTGTTTGGCTGGGTACCGGTTCTGTTGTGGCTGATCATCGGTGGATTATTCTTTGGTGCTGTGCAGGATTTTGGCGCACTGTATGCATCTGTCAAGAATGAAGGAAAATCGATGGGAATGATCATCGAAAAATACATCGGTAAGACAGGGCGTAAATTGTTTATGCTGTTCTGCTGGCTGTTTACACTGCTTGTTATCGCAGCATTCACGGATATGGTAGCCGGAACATTTAACGGTGTCGGACTTGACAGCGCAGAAACCGCTTATGCAAACTCAGCAGCAGCTTCCATTTCCATGCTGTTTATCGTGGTAGCTGTTATCTTCGGTGTGATTCAGAAACATGTTGGAAAAATGAACGAGTGGGTCAAAGCGGTCGTTGCAATCGCTCTTTTGGTTGCAATGTTTGCAGTTGGTATGAAACTTCCAATCTATACTTCAAAGACAGCATGGATCTACATCATCATGGCATACTTATTCCTTGCATCCGTACTTCCGATGTGGCTTTTAATGCAGCCTAGAGATTACATGACAACATTTATGCTGCTCGGTATGATCATCGGTGCAGTTGTTGGTGTTGTTGTTGCACATCCGCAGATGCAGTTAAATGCATTTAATGGTTTCAATGTAAATGGAAGTGGATTATTCCCGACATTATTTGTAACGATCGCATGTGGTGCAGTTTCCGGTTTCCACAGTCTTGTATCTTCCGGAACTTCCTCAAAGACGGTCAGCAATGAAAAAGATATGCCGATGATCGGTTATGGTGCAATGGTAGTGGAGTCATTACTTGGTATCGTGGCACTTGTCGTTGTTGGAGCAGTCGCAGTTGGTGGAACAAAACCGGAAGGAACACCGTTTGCAATCTTCTCTTCCGGTGTTGCAGGGTTCTTAGAGAAACTTGGTGTACCGGTTCAGGTTGCAACCGTATTTATGACCATGTGTGTATCGGCACTTGCACTTACCTCACTTGACTCCGTGGCAAGAATCGGACGTATGTCTTTCCAGGAACTGTTTTACGGTGAAAGCACAGATCCGAAACAGATGACACCGGCACAGCGTGTACTGACAAATAAATATTTTGCAACTGTGATCACATTATTCTTTGGATATCTTTTGACACTTGGCGGATACAGCAATGTATGGCCGCTGTTTGGATCTGCAAACCAGCTGCTTGCTGCTATGGTACTGATCGCACTGGCTGTATTCTTAAAGACGACGGGAAGAACCGGATGGACACTTTACATACCGATGTTTGTGATGTTAGCAGTTACATTTACCGCACTGGTACAGAAAACAATTGCTCTGGTAGCAAATATTGCGGCACACAACGCAACATTCTTAGTAGATGGATTACAGCTGATCGTTGCACTTCTTCTTATGATATTAGGTGTTCTGGTTGCGTACAGCTGCTTAAAGAAATTGTTTACAACAACGAAAAATTCGGAACAGAAATAAAAGCTAAGATCAGTATTTCTTGAAATATTACACCATGTTTGATATACTGTTCGCGTATATTTTTTCAATATATGGAAATGAATATGGGTGTAAAATGATTAAGAAAATAGATATTCTTGGAATACAACTGGACAATTACACAGTGCGGGAAGCAATCATGCGCGTGGAAGCCTGGTATGATAATAACATGTTAAATGTGATTGAGATGGTTTCCATGCAGATGCTGACTGAGTCAGAATCAGATCCTGTGTTAAAAGAGGTTATTTCTTCTCTTGATCTGGCAGTGATCGGAGAAAAAGGCATTCTGCAGGCGGCTGGAGTCGATACGATGCAGCGGATCCGCGAGACAGAAGAAAATGATTTTTCAGATGAATTTTTGAAACGTGTGGAGCGCAACCGCAAATCTGTTTTTATTATTGGAGAGACACAGGGAGCTGTTGATGAATTTACACAGGAACTCAGAGAGGAATACCCGAAACTGGTGTTAGCAGGGGCGGCGGCAACGGAAAACTGTGTCGGAGATCTCGAGGGTGTGATCAATGAAATGAATGCGGCGACGCCGGATGTGATCATTTCAATCATTCCATCTCCGGGACAGGAACATTTTCTTGTGGAACACCGCGACAAGATCAATGCCAATTTATGGTATGGAATCGGCGGATTTGAGGTTCACCGGAAAAGATCGAGAATCAAAGGTTTTTTCTGGAATCTGATCCACCGTGTCAGATTAAAAAACAGTATTGAAAAATATGAAAGCTGAGGTTCGGTATGCAGAAGTTTTTTTATAAGAGATCTCCGGTCTGGGATTATATCCTCATGCTTGTGGGAACCGCACTTATTGCAGTAAGTATTCAGTGCGTGTATGATCCGGTCAGCATGGTAACAGGAGGTTTTACCGGTCTTGCGATCATTATCAAAGATGTGACAGGGTATCTGATTCCGGGTGGAATTCCTCTGTGGCTGACGAACCTTGCACTCAATGTGCCGCTTTTTTTGGCAGCTTTAAAGATCAAAGGAAAACGTTTTATATGGAGAACGATCGTTGGAACATTGTTACTTTCTCTCTGGCTCTATATACTGCCGCTTGTGGATCTTACCGATGGTGATTATGTACTTGCAGCAATTTTTGGCGGCTGTATCGGCGGTGTCGGAATGGGCCTTGTACTGCTTGCAAAATCAACGACCGGTGGAACAGAGATGGTCGCGACGCTGATCCAGCATTATTATAAACATTATTCTGTGGTGCAGATCATACAGTTTTTAGATGGTGCAGTCGTAGTTGCCGGATTATTTGTATTTGGTGTACACGCAGTATTGTATGCGATCGTTGCGATCTTTGTGACGAGCAAGGTATCAGATGCACTGATGGAAGGCTTGAAATTCTCAAAAGCAGCATTTATCATTACGGATCACTATGAACAGGTAGCAAAACGTATCATGACAGAGTTAGAACGCGGTGTTACAGGACTTCGGGCAAAGGGCATGTATTCCGGTGCAGAAAAATGTATGCTTTACTGCGTAGTATCTAAAAAAGAGATTGTGCAGGTAAAAGAGATCGTAAGGGAAGTAGATCCTGATGCGTTTGTGATCGTTTCCGATGCGCGGGAAGTGCTCGGTGAAGGATTTCAGGAACAGATGTCATAAATTTTTTCTTTGTGAACTATGTACACTGTAAAAAATAGGAAAAAAGCAGCATACATTGAGGAAGTGCATAAAAAATATGCATTTCCTCTTTCTTTTTTTGCTGTTTTGCATTAAAATAGAATCTAGGTATTTTTGAGTGGGGACAATGGGTATATTTTTATTGTGAAAGTTGCCCATGCGTGCAATGGAGGTTATGCACTGTGGCATAGGATCATTCGGACAGCTGACAGCTGCAGCAACCTGATTTGCCGGGTGTGTTTCAAATGAAACGAAGATAGAAGGAGTGGAGCTTATGATTTCAAATCAGATACTTCAAAATACGATTGACGGGTTAAAAGGGATTACCCGCATTGATTTATGCATTATCGATGTAGAGGGGAAGGTGCTGGCTGCTACATTTCCGGAAGCAGACAAATATATGGAGCCGGCGCTTGCATTTGTGGAATCTCCTGCAGACAGCCAGGTTGTAAACGGCTATCAGTTTTTTAAGGTGTTTGACGATCATCAGTTAGAATATATCCTGCTTGCCAATGGCGACAGTGATGATGTCTATATGGTGGGTAAAATTGCCAGTTTCCAGATCCAGAATCTTCTGGTAGCATATAAAGAGAGATTTGATAAAGACAACTTTATCAAGAACCTGCTTTTGGATAACCTGCTTTTAGTTGATATTTATAACCGTGCAAAGAAGCTGCATATCGATACAGAGGTCAGACGTGTTGTGTTTATCGTGGAGACCAACCGCGACAAAGACGGCAATGAACTGGAGCGCATCCGTGGCATTTTCGGTGGAAAGACCAAAGATTTTGTCACAGCAGTGGATGAGAAAAATATCATTGTTGTAAAAGAAGTAGGGGAGAATGAAGGATACGAGGAGATGAATAAGACCGCAGAGGTCATTGTGAATCTGTTCCGCTCTGATTCGGACAGCGATGTGCATGTGGCATATGGTACGATCGTCGGAGAGATCAAGGAAGTATCACGTTCTTATAAAGAAGCAAGAATGGCACTTGACGTAGGGAAGATCTTTTTTGAAGAAAAAGATGTCATCGCTTACTCAACACTTGGAATCGGACGTTTGATTTATCAGCTCCCGATCCCGCTCTGTAAGATGTTTATCAAGGAGATCTTTGACGGGAAATCACCAGATGAGTTCGATGAGGAGACACTTACAACGATCAATAAGTTCTTTGAGAACAGTCTGAATGTTTCAGAGACTTCCAGACAGCTTTATATCCACCGTAACACGCTGGTATATCGTCTGGACAAGCTGCAGAAGGCAACCGGACTTGATCTGCGTGTGTTTGAAGATGCTATTACATTTAAGATCGCACTTATGGTAGTAAAATATATGAAGTACATGGAGTCATTGGACTACTAGAAATGGAGAAGCACTATGATTAAGTTAGAACATGTCAGCAAGTCGTACTCCGCGGGAATACCTGCGCTTAATGACGTGAGTCTTAACATTGAGGAAGGAGAATTTGTATTCATCGTCGGGGACAGTGGTTCTGGAAAATCTACGCTGATCAAGCTTTTGTTGAAGGAACTTGAACCGACGGAGGGTACGATCACGATAAACGGTCAGAAATTAAATAAGATCAGGCGAAGACAAACCCCGAAATTCCGTCGTAAGATCGGCGTGGTATTTCAGGATTTCCGCTTGTTAAAGGACCGCAATATTTACGATAATGTCGCATTTGCCCAAAAGGTCATCGGAGAGTCCACACGTTCCATCAAAAAGAATGTACCACTGATGCTTTCCATGGTAGGACTGGCAGCAAAGTATCGTTCTTATCCCAAACAGTTATCCGGTGGTGAGCAGCAGAGAGTTGCAATCGCAAGGGCACTGATCAATAAGCCAAAGATCCTGCTTGCGGATGAGCCGACCGGTAATCTCGATAACAATAATGCCTGGGAGATCATGAAACTGATGGAGGAGATCAATAACAATGGCACAACGGTTGTCGTTGTTACACATAACCTTGAAATCGTAAAAGCCATGAACAAACGTGTCATCACCATGCAAAAGGGTGTGATCGTGGATGACAGTGATACAGCCAGCAGTATTGTGACAGGCGATAATGCCATCAGCCGCAGCCTGACTGAGCGTGATGTATTAAAACGCGAGGGGGACTACGATTATGAGGATTAGTACTTTTTTCTATACGATTAAACAGGGACTTGTCAACATCTGGAAAAATAAAATGTTTTCGCTTGCATCCATAGCGACGATGACGGCCTGTATTTTTCTGTTTGGTCTGTTCTATTCGATCGTGACCAACTTCCAGGCGATGGTAAAGGATGCGGAATCCGGTGTTGCAGTCACAGTATTTTTTGATGCGGGCATCTCAGAACAGCGCATTGAGGAAATCGGTGATCTGATCAAGCAGCGTGTTGAGGTATCACATTGCGAATATACATCTGCAGATGAAGCGTGGGAAAGTTTTAAAGATGTTTATTTTGATGGAAATGAAGATGCTGCTTCAAGTTTTGCAGGCGATAATCCGCTTGCCAATTCAGCAAGCTATTCCATTTATATGAATGATATATCAATGCAGAGTACGCTGGTAACTTATTTAGAGTCTATAGATGGAATCCGTTCAGTAAAGCAGTCGGAGATGGTTGCGCACACACTGACCGATTTTAACAGTCTGATCGGTTATATTTCCGCGGGTATCATTCTGATCCTGCTCGGTGTTGCGGTCTTCCTGATCAGCAATACGATTACAGTCGGTATTTCCGTGCGCCGTGAAGAGATCGGTATCATGAAACTGATCGGTGCGACAGATTATTTTGTCCGGGCACCGTTTGTTGTTGAGGGAATTGTGATCGGACTGATCGGAGCGGCGATCCCGCTTGGCATTTTGTATGTTTTATATGAGAAGATCATATTATATATTGGAGATAAGTTTAAATTTATCAGCAATATGATTCAGTTTTTAAGTGTGGACCAGGTATTCCACACATTGGTTCCTGTGGCACTGTTACTTGGTGTTGGTATTGGATTTATCGGAAGCCGGATTACGATCCGCAAACATTTAAAGGTATGATAATTAATAAAAGGCAATGGATACACAGGATAACGGCGGTATTGCTTATTGTGATGACCGGCATGGCTGCCACAGTGCAGATGACGTCAGCAGCAGAAAACAGCAGCGCAAAGAAAAGTGAAAATACATCCACTTCTTTAAAAGAGGCACAGCAGGAAAAAGCGGCTTTGGAAAAAGCTCTGGAAAAGGCAAAACAGACGATAAACGAGCTAAAAGAGTCCAAGGGAGATGTGCAGGCAAAAGTAAATGATCTGAATACGCAGCTCATGAATATTTCGAGCCGGATCACAGCTTTAGAAAACCAGCTTGCACAGAAAAATCAGGAGCTGACAGAGAAGAAGGATCAGATCGAGGACACAAAAGACCAGCTTGAAGATGCAAAAAAGCAGGAAGAGCAGCAGTATACGGACATGAAAGTGCGCATACAGTTTATGTATGAGAATGCACAGGAGTCTTACTTTGAGGCACTTTTTGATTCGGAAAGTTTTTCGGATTTTTTAAATTCTGCTGAGTATATCATACAGATCCAGGAATATGACCGGAAAAAGCTAAAGGAATATCAGGAGACGGTTGCCTATATTGACGGCGTGGAACAGCAGTTAGAAGAAGACTATGCCACGTTAGAGGAAATGAAAAAAGAAGTGGAGCAGGAGAAAGCCTCTGTGGAGCAGGAAAAGGCTTCAGTTGCAGCGCTTATGAAGCAGCGGGAGACGGAACTTGCCGGAATTGAGGGAAACATTGATTCTGCACAGAGCGACGCGGATTATTATGCTGCGGAGATTCAGGCGCAGGAGGAGATCATTGCCGAGATCAGGCGCATTGAGGCAGAGAAGGCTGCTGCCGGTAAACAGGATAACCATTATACCGGAGGTGTGTTTACCTGGCCGTGTCCGAGCAGTACGCGTGTGACCAGTGATTATGGAACGCGTGTGTCGCCGATGGGAGGCGCTTCTTCCAATCATAAAGGAATTGACATCGGTGCGTCCGGAGGCGCTGCGATCGTGGCTGCGGCGGATGGAACGGTTACGACTGCGGCTTACAGCAGTGCTGCCGGTAACTATGTGATGATCGATCATGGCGGCGGATTGTATACCGTATATATGCATGCATCTGCACTTCTTGTTTCGCCTGGACAGACGGTTTCAGCAGGACAGACGATCGCACAGGTCGGAAGTACCGGTATTTCTACTGGAAATCATTTACACTTTGGTGTATCATTAAACGGAAGCTATGTCAGCCCGTGGAGTTATCTGGGCAGATGATGCGGATGTTTTTGGGACTGCCGCAATGCGCGGTGGTCCTTTTTAAATTGGTTGGATTTGTGTAGTAGGACAGCGAATTTTCACATATGAATGATATGATAAGTAATGTGGAGTGTAGTATAAAAGGCAATATAAAATAAAAATGTGGCTGGTCACACAACAGGTGGGAATAGCGGTGTAAAACGGCAGCAAAAACGGCAGCATAAAAACAGCGCAGGAATGGAGACAGAATATGGAAAATAAAAATGAGCAGCAGGTTTCGGAGATTATGCCAGAGCCAATCGAAGAACCGAAGAAAAGCAAAAAAGGACAGATGGCAAAAGGTGTGGCCTGCGGTATTGCAGGAACGATTTTAGTTGGATTTGTCGCACTGAACGTGGTCACTAAAATAACGGGAACGAAAATTTACATAACGAATGCAACCGCTAAGACAGATTCAATACTGGATACAAAAACAGTTCAGAAGATCAATGAACTGAAGGCATACACGGATATGTATTATTATGATAATGTGGATGATACCGAATTAAAAGATGGACTGTATGAAGGGATGATCAGCGGGCTTGGAGATAAATATTCCGTCTATTATAATGAGGAAGATTACAAACAGATGCAGGTGAGCACTACCGGACAGTATTACGGAATTGGTGCAGGCCTCAGACAGGATCCGGATACCATGGTGGTATCCATTTCAAAAATATATGAGGGAACACCTTCCGATGAAGCCGGACTGCTTGCAGATGACGTGATCACTTCGGTCGACGGAACAGATGCGACCAGCATGGAAGTGACAGAGCTGGTAAAACTGATCCGTGGCGAGGAGGGAACATCGGTACATTTGGAGGTATATCGTCCTTCAACCGGGGAAAATCTGTCCTTTGACGTGGAGCGCAAAAATGTGACACTGCCGAGCGTATCTTCCCAGATGCTTGGTGATAACATCGGTTATATTCATATCGATTCTTTTGAAACAGAAACAGCAGACCAGTTTGAAAAAGCTGTGGCAGAATTAGATAGCGAGGGGATGAAAGCGCTTGTTCTGGATGTGCGCTATAACGGCGGCGGACTTGTTACCGCTGTTGTACAGATTTTAGATGATATTCTTCCTGAGGGTACGGTTGTGTATACAGAGGATAAAAATGGTCACCGTGAGACTTATACATCAAGCGGGGATACTTACATGGAGTATCCTCTGGCGGTTCTTATCAATGAGGACAGTGCAAGTGCATCCGAGATTTTAGCCGGAGCAATCAAGGACTATGAATATGGAACACTGATCGGAACGACAACATTCGGAAAAGGAATTGTTCAGACCATCTTCCCGCTTGAGGACGGAGATGCGGTGAAACTTACCACAGCAAAATATTTTACACCGAATGGAAATTATATCCATGGAGTCGGAATTGATCCGGATATTGAACTTGAATATGAATATCTCAATCCGGATGGAACAGAATATGATGTGAAATATGACAACCAGATCCAGAAAGCAGTGGAAGTACTCACGGAGGAATTAAGCGGAAAATGAATAAAACAGTAATGCGGCTGATTCTGGGAATCATGCTGGCAGGCTGGATGATCATCATATTTTGGTTTTCCAATCAGCCGGCGACGGAATCTTCCGAGATCAGCGGTACGATCTCTTACCGTCTGGTCGAAGATACAGATGAAATTTTTAACTGGGGACTGACGACAGACCAGATTGGAAATATTGCAGGAAACATTGAGTATCCCATCCGGAAAGCTGCACATATGACAGAATATGCGATTTTAGGATGGCTTGCATTTGCATTTTCAGGAACATTTGAAATGAGACAGAAAGTGCATTATATCGCGGCACTTGGATTTGCCTTTTGCTATGCATCGACAGATGAGTTTCATCAGCTGTTTATCCCGGGGCGTTCCGGACAGTTTACGGATGTCTGCATTGATACGGCAGGAGCCGCGATCGGTCTTTTACTGCTTGCGATTCTCTTAAAAATAGGGAGAAGGCATTGCGCAAAAAGCGCGCATACTTTACAATAGAAACAAATCTTAAATATCAGAAAGAGGTGATACTGTGGTAGAACTTGATCAATTTAAAGTGACCCTGAACACATACAGGGAACCGCTGCAGGAAGTGAGGGATTCACTTTGACCTGGCTAATAAAGAGCAGCGGATCCAGGAATTAGAAAGGGAAATGGAGGCCCCAAATTTTTGGGATGATCCGGTCGTTTCCCAGAAAAAAATGAAAGAATTAAAGAGCATGAAGGATGATGTCGCAACTTATGCATCCTTAAAGACAGAATTTGAGGATATTGAGACATTGATCGAGATGGGATATGAGGAAAATGATGCTTCCCTGATCCCGGAGATCCAGGAAATGCTCGATGAATTTACGAAGACCTATGAGGGTATCCGTATCAAGACTTTGTTATCCGGGGAATATGATTCGGATGGTGCGATCGTCTCACTGCATGCAGGAGCCGGAGGCACGGAGTCCTGTGACTGGGCGGCAATGCTTTACCGCATGTATACAAGATGGGCATCGGACAAAGGATTTTCTGTGGAGGTTTTAGATTCCCTTGACGGGGAGGAAGCCGGTATTAAATCCATCACATTCCAGATCAATGGAGAAAATGCATACGGTTATATGAAATCCGAAAAGGGTGTACACCGTCTGGTGCGAATTTCACCGTTTAACGCGGCGGGTAAGCGTCAGACTTCGTTTGTATCCTGCGATGTCATGCCGGATATCGAGGAAGATCTTGACGTTGAGATCAATGAGGACGATCTGCGGATCGATACCTACCGTTCAAGTGGTGCCGGTGGACAGCATATCAATAAGACATCTTCCGCAATCCGTATTACGCATATTCCGACCGGAATCGTGGTACAGTGCCAGAATGAGCGTTCCCAGTTCCAGAACAAGGATAAGGCAATGCAGATGTTGAAGGCAAAACTGTATTTGTTAAAGCAGCAGGAAAATGCGGAAAAAGCTGCAGATATCCGTGGAGAGGTAACGGAGATCGGTTGGGGTAACCAGATCCGTTCTTATGTTATGCAGCCATATACGATGGTAAAAGATCACAGAACCGGTGTAGAAACCGGAAATGTAGACAGCGTCATGGATGGAAAGATTGATATTTTTATCAATGGTTACCTGAAATGGCTTTCACTTGGATGCCCGAAGGGACTTGGAGGAGACGATGAGTAAGGGAACGGTCACGCTCCTTGTGATTGTCTTTGTTGTCTGCATATCCTGTGGCGCGGGATATGCGGCATACCGGATCGTGCGGGAAAAACTGCGTAGATTGTCCCGCATGGCGTTTGGCACAGATTCCATCACAGAGGGATTAGAACAACAGGCAAAAGAGCTTGCGGTAACACCGAAATCCGTTTCTGCGATGACACGGATTTTTCTGCCGCAGATCCAGAGGGATTTTCCTGATTTTCATATCGAACAGTTTAAGGATAAAGTGGAAAATGCACTCATGCTGGCATTGCAGGCAATCTCTGCCGCAGATGCCGGCATTTTTGAAAGACAGATAAAAGATGGCGTTTCGGAAGAATTTTTAGCGCAGATCAAAAACAGAATCCGTGAAAATGAGACGGAGGCAGTCACAGAGCACTACGAACAGATACAGATTCATCAGACAGAGATTGCCAATTATGAGAAAAAGCAGGGTACCTGTATGATTACATTCCAGAGTGCAGTCGGGTATCTGCATTACTGTGAAAAAGCGGGAAAAGTCTTAAGCGGCAGTAAAGAGCTGACGGAACAGACCAGATATAATGTACAGCTTATGTATATTCAGAATGAAAAACTTGCAGGAATGGACAATGCAGTCGGAACTACCTGCCCGAACTGCGGTGCGCCGATCACAAATCTCGGCGCAGCTTACTGTGAGTACTGTGGTTCGGCGGTGACGCTTTTGAACCTGAAAGTATGGACATTACATAGTTTTGATGAGACGGACTATCATCATTCATAACAAATGGTGGAAAACAATGGAGGAAAATCCTCTGCTTCTGCAAAGGCAGTCGCATTTTGCTCCGCAAAACAAGGAGGATTAATTATGGGAATTATCAGAGCAATTACGCAGGCGATCGGCGGAGGTCTTGCCGATCAGTGGTTAGAAGTTTACGAAGCAGATGACATGGGGGACAACACTGTCTTTACGAGCGGTGTGCTGATCCGAAAAGGACAGAACCGGAAGGGAACGCCGGATACGGTCAGCAACGGTTCGATCATTCATGTGTATGACAATCAGTTCATGATGCTCGTAGACGGTGGAAAGATCGTAGATTACACGGCAGAGCCGGGATATTATAAAGTGGATAATTCATCCATGCCATCCATGTTCAACGGTGAATTTGGAGAATCTTTAAAAGAAACATTCAATCGTTTCAAATTCGGCGGACAGACGCCGACGATGCAGAAGGTATTTTTTATCAATCTGCAGGAGATCAAAGGAATCAAATTCGGTACCAGAAATCCGATCAATTATTTTGATAATTTTTATAACGCAGAATTGTTTTTGCGTGCACATGGAACTTATTCCATCAAAGTCACCAATCCGCTGCAGTTCTATGCGGAAGCCATCCCGAAAAATCAGGATCATGTGGAGATCTCATCCATCAATGAACAGTATCTGTCCGAGTTTTTAGAGGCACTGCAGGCATCCATCAACCAGATGTCAGCGGACGGAACCAGAATTTCCTATGTGACTTCAAAAGCAAGAGAACTTGGAAAGTATATGGCGAATACACTCGATGAAGAGTGGAACCAGATGCGCGGTATGGAGATCCAGAGTGTCGGTATTGCGAGCGTATCTTATGATGAGGAGTCCCAGAAACTCATCAACATGAGAAATGAGGGCGCAATGCTCGGTGGTGACTTCAATGTAATGCGCGGTATGGCAGTCAAAAATCTGACCGAGGGTGTGCGTGATGCAGGAAGCAATGCAGCAGGAGCCATGAACGGGTTTATGGGAGTCGGCATGGGCATGAATGCGATGAACCAGACGTTGTCAGGACTTGGCGCACTTCAGACACCGCAGGATCAGCAGGGGCAGATGTATGGAAATGCAGCACAGAGCCAGATGGCAGGAGGCATGAATCAGGGGCAGAATGCGGGAGCCATGAACCAGAGCCAGCCAAATCCGGCAGGCAGTGCAGCGGGCACATGGACCTGTGAGTGCGGCCGCACCAACACGGGAAAATTCTGTAGTGAATGTGGAAAACCAGCGCCTGCACCAAAGAATGAGTGGACATGTGAATGCGGCCATGTCAATACAGGAAAATTCTGCAGTGAGTGTGGAAAACCGGCACCGGCAGCAGAGTGGACGTGTGAATGTGGTCAGGTCAACAAAGGAAAATTCTGCAGTAACTGTGGAAAAGCGAGGGACTAATTATGGCAGTGATCAGTTTTAAATGTCCAAATTGTGATGGAGAACTGATTTTTGATCCTTCCACACAAAAGTATAAATGTGAATATTGTTTCAGTCTGTTTTCACAGGAAGAGTTAGATGCCATGAAGCCGGCACAGACGACGGAACCTCAAAATGCAGATGCTGCGGGCGCAGGAAAAGCATCAGGTAAACCGGAGGATAAGAAGCAGAGCCAGCCGGGAAATAAAGCAGGTAGTGGAACAGAAAAAGATAACACGGAAAATAAAGAGTCAGATAAAGAAGCAGGGAAGGAAGCTGATGCAGTGACCTATACCTGTCCGAGCTGTGGTGCACAGATTGTGACGGATGCCACTACAGCGGCGACTTTCTGTTATTATTGCCATAATCCGGTCGTGCTTGGCGGACGGCTGGAAGGTAAATTCCTGCCGGATCAGGTGATTCCGTTTTCTGTGTCGCGGGAAGATGCAGAAAAAGGTTTTAAAGATTATGTCTGCAAGAAAAAATTTGTCCCGCGTGCCTTTTATAACAAAAAGCAGGTCGAGAGCATCACAGGTGTATATTTTCCATACTGGCATTACAATACCAGACTGGAGGGAAAAATGCAGGGCGAGGCGAGAAATGTCCGCGTGTGGCGAACCGGAAACACGGAATATACGGAGACAAAGTATTATCAGGTATCAAGAGAAGGTGATGTAAAACTTGAAAACCTGACGGAAAATGCACTTGGAAAGGCAAATCAGGAGCTGATCTGCGGTGTAATGCCTTATGATTTTAAGGATGTGAAAAAGTTTCAGCTTGGATTTCTGTCTGGATTTCTGGCAGAAAAGCGTGATATTGAGAAAAAACAGATAGAAAAGAAAGTGCAGCAGGAAGCGCGTGAGAGTGCAGAGAAACTGATGCGGGAACAAATAAATGGATACAGTTCCGTGTCGGTAAAAAATGCCGATTTCCGGGCATTAAAAGAAAAGTGGTCGTATACGCTTCTGCCGGTATGGACAATTACATACAAGGCGAAAAACGGAAAAATCTATTATTTTTCCATGAACGGACAGACTGGAAAGGTGTACGGCGAACTCCCGATCGACTATAAAAAAATCTCACTTGTCAGTGGAATCGTCAGTCTGGTAACACTGGTCATTTTATTACTGGGAGGGCTAGCATGAGACAGAAAAGATTTTTATGTTTAAAGGGTATTGTATTTGCCTGGCTGTTTACGATTTTACTTGCAGCGGGCGGACAGCATGTATGCTTTGCAGCAGAAGAAAATGTTCCACAACAGACGGTATATGATGATGCTGCGCTTCTGACACCGGAAGAGATCGAGACGCTTGAGAGTGAACTGGACGCTGCGGGAGAGAAGACCGGATGGAATATGCTGATGTTGACGACGGATGACACAAATGGAAAAACCACGCAGGAATATGCGGATGATTTCTTTGATGCGATTGCAGAAAACGGTGATGGTGTTGCACTCCTGATCGATATGCAGAACCGTGAAATCTGTATTTCTACCGGTGGCATTGCAAGCAGGTATCTTACGGATGCGCATATTGAAGATATTTTAAATGACGGATATGAACCGATCTCAGATGGAGAATATGAACAGTGTCTGTCTGTAATGTTAAAAGATGTGCTGGTTTATTATGATGAAGGAATCCCGTCAAATCAGTATGAGTATGAGGAGACGGATATTGAGATCACGCCGGCAGAATATGTCATCACATCCGTTGTTTTAGCTCTGATCCCAGGCGCTATTGTATTCCTGGTGCTTGTACTATTTTGTAAATTAAGGAATGGCAAATATAAATATGACGCTCATGAGTCCGGAACAGTGAATATAAAGAAACACAGCGATGTGCTTGTGAACACTGTTGTGACACACCGTCATATAGAAGAGAAGAAAGCAGAAGACAGCGGCAGGAGTACGGTACATACGAGCAGCAGCGGCGTAAAACATGGTGGAGGCAGTAAAAAATTTTAACAGCATAATAAAAAAATGTTCCTGACATGATAAAAAAGAGGTTGCGTATGCAGCCTCTTTATGTTATTATCTTCCTCATGAGGACAAGTGTCAGCGTGCAACAAACACAACAGATGAATTTCTAAAGAGAGGGATAGAGTCACATGAAAGAAAAAGGTCAGTATTATGTGCTGAAAGAAAAAGCAGTTCCGGAAGTCCTCTTAAAGGTGGTCGAGGCAAAGCGGCTGATTGAATCCGGTAAGATTGCATCCGTGCAGGAGGCAACAGAAAAAGTTGGCATCAGCAGGAGTTCTTTTTATAAATATAAAGATGATATTTTTCCATTTCATGACACGGCAAAAGGAAGGACGATCACATTAGTCATCCAGTTGGATGATGAACCGGGGCTGTTATCCGTTGTATTAAAGACCGTAGCAGAGTTTCATGCTAATATTCTTACGATACATCAGAGTATACCGATCAACGGTATCGCTTCTCTTACACTCAGTGTGGATGTCCTGCCACAGACTGGTGATGTGGCTGAAATGTTAGAGCACATTGAGGAACAGGAAGGCATCCATTATGTGAAAATTCTCGCAAGAGAATAAGACATGGCAGATGCGTCATATATTGTAGTTCATAAAATATGCATGTAAGATGTGTAAAATGATAGAAAGATAATAAAGTCTGTCTGAGAGGATGGAAGCGATAGTCTGGCAGACGAACTTGGAGGATGAAAAATGAAAGCAGCAGTAATGGGATATGGAACAATCGGTTCTGGTGTTGTGGAAGTACTTGACATCAACGGAAGCAGCATAGCAAAACGTGTCGGAGAGCCGGTAGAGATCAAATATGTATTGGATTTAAGAGATTTTCCGGGAGATCCGATCCAGGATAAGATCGTACACGACTATAAGACGATTGCAGAAGATCCTGAGGTAAAGATCGTCGTTGAGACCATGGGAGGTGTGGAACCGGCTTATACCTTTGTAAAAGCAATGTTAGAGGTCGGAAAACATGTTACTACTTCAAACAAAGCGTTAGTAGCAGCAAAAGGAGCAGAGCTGATCGCACTTGCAAAAGAGAAAAATGTTAACTTTATGTTCGAAGCAAGCGTCGGTGGCGGTATCCCGATCATCCGTCCGTTAAATTCCTGTCTGACTGCTGATGAGATTGAGGAAATCACAGGAATCGTCAATGGAACAACGAACTATATGATGACTGAAATGTCAGAAAAAGGTGCTGATTTTGATGAGGTATTAAAAGATGCACAGGCAAAAGGATATGCGGAGAAAGATCCGACAGCCGATATTGAAGGGTATGATGCCTGCAGAAAGATTGCAATTCTGACATCACTTGTCTGTGGACAGCAGGTAGATTTTGAGGATATCCACACAGAAGGAATTACACATATCTCTGCGACC
Source organism: Roseburia intestinalis L1-82 (assembly GCF_900537995.1). NCBI lineage: Bacteria > Bacillati > Bacillota > Clostridia > Lachnospirales > Lachnospiraceae > Roseburia > Roseburia intestinalis. Next base: position 643,135 of record NZ_LR027880.1, read on the forward strand.
GATATTAAATATGCAAAAGCCATGGGAAGAGCCATTAAACTTCTTGCAACAAGCAAAAAAACAGATGGCGGATATGTGGCAATGGTAGCACCGTTCTTACTGCCGAAAGAGCATCCGTTATACAATGTAAACGGCGTATTCAATGCAATTTTTGTTCATGGAAATGTACTTGGGGATGCAATGTTTTACGGAAGCGGTGCCGGAAAACTTCCGACAGCCAGTGCGGTTGTAGCAGATGTTGTGGAGATGGCAAAGAATGTTGACAAGAATATACCGGTTGAGTGGAGCTCAAAGAAATTAGAGCTGGTAGATTACCGCAGCGCAGAGAACCGTTTCTTTGTCAGAGTGTCAGGTACAGATAAGGCATCTGTGGAAAAAGTATTTGGAAATGTAGAATATATTGATGCACAGGGTGTTACAGGAGAGCTTGGTTTTGTGACCGAAGTGATGACAGAAGAAGCTTTGGAGAACAAAAAAGCAGCATATGGGGAAGTGTTGAATGTCATTCGTGTAGCATAGAAAAAAGAGCAGATCGTGGATCACATGGAAGGCGGTTCACGGGTCTGCTCTTTTTATGAAAACGGAAGAGTGTGAAAAGTAAGATTGTTTGCACATAGATTTGTGCTTACACACGAATTTGAGATACGCAAAAGCAGCGTGGAAATGGAGAGGAATATGACGTTAAGTGAATGTTACGAAGAAATGGGCGCGGATCTGCACGAAGTGCTGCGGCGGCTAAAGACGGAGGAGAGGATCGGGAAATTTTTAAAACTGATTCTGAAGGATACGAATTATGAGTCGCTGTGTAAGGCGCTGGAAGAAAAGAATTATGAGCAGGCGTTTACATATATACATAATTTAAAGGGGCTGGCAATGAATCTGGGACTGACACCGCTTTTGGTTCCGGCACAGGAGTTATGCGAAGAACTTAGGGATGGCGAACCGGAAAGGGAGCTTAAACCGCTTTTGGATGAGGTGGCGGCGGCATATCAGAAAGTCCTTGGTATTGTCGAAAGACTTGACTGAGATAACAGTGTGAAAAGCTGGGATTTTGGCTGATTCTTTGTAATGAGTTATTCGGAAATGGAGAACAGTATCAAAGGTAAAGATGCATTTTTGAATCTCTGACATATGATAAAACAGAAGGTTTTATGTCTGAGGTAGAAAAAAGTGCAGGTAATTCTTTTGATCATAGCAGTCAGTGTGGATGTCTTTGTGGCATGTGTGGCGTGTGGGAGTGAGCAGATAAAGATCGGATCTGCGGCAGCGTTATGCATCAGCACGGTCTGCAGTGGAATATTAGGGATATCACTTTATGCGGGGATGGCGTTACAGGGGGTACTTTTAAAAAAATATGCATTATACTTAAGTTTTTTCGGACTGCTTGCAGTGGGAATTTTTAAGCTGACAGAGTATGCGATCAGAAAATATATTGAGCGTCATAAGTTCCTTTGCAAGAAAGTCAAAATCTCTTTTTCACAGCTCAGTTTTATTCTGAGTATCTACAACAATCCGGTAATGGCAGACCGCGATCACTCGGCGACGATGTCGTGTGTGGAGGCTGTATTTTTTGCACTTGCAATGTCATTGGACGGGATGTTTGGAGGACTTGGTGCAGGATTTACCGGAAAGAATATTTATTTTACAGTGATGGGAAGTTTTGTTGTCAGTTTCTGTGCCGTACTTTGCGGATGCAGGATTGGCATGCAGGCATCTAAGCGGTGGAAGACAGATGTATCATGGCTTGGCGGCGTGTTGTTTGTAATACTTGCGTTTCAGAAGATTATTTAAAAAGTCAGTTCCATGCTGCCCATTGCTGCAGGAAAATCAGAAAAGTCTGTTACTGTTTATGCCTTGCCGGGCGTTTGGGTAATAAAGATTTTCTGCGTATGGGCGGCACATACTGCCGCTTTCTATGGATTTGGAAATAATGTATAAATATACATAAATATGCATAAAATCTTAGTGCTATTTGTTTTAGGAAAAAGGTTGAAAAATATCTTATGATATGATACACTTTTTACAATTTAGGAAAAAGACTATAGGTACTAATAAGGGAAAGTTCAGTCAGGGGACTGTCTGGATGGAAAAAGAAGAAAAACGGCGACGTTTTTTTTTTGGAAAAAAAGTGAAAGGACAGGGAAACGAATGAAAGCTCATTTAATACTCGAAGATGGGAATGTATTTACCGGAACAAGTATAGGTTCTACTAGGGAAGTCATCAGTGAAATCGTATTTAATACGTCGATGACAGGTTATCTGGAGGTTCTGACTGACCCGTCGTATGCGGGACAGGCGGTTGTTATGACTTATCCGCTGATTGGAAATTATGGAATCACACCGGATATGGAGTCAGGCAGACCGTGGCCGGATGGATATATCGTAAGGGAGTTATCAAGAATGCCGAGTAACTTCCGTGAGGAGGGAACAATTCAGGATTTCCTCACGAAATATGACATTCCGGGTATAGCAGGGATCGACACCCGTGCACTGACCAAGATCCTTCGTGAGAAGGGAACCATGAATGGTATGATCACCACGAATAATAACTATAATATAGAAGAAATTATTCCCAGATTAAAAGCATACACGACAGGTAATGTTGTGGACAAAGTTACCTGCAGTGAAAAACGAGTATTAAAAGGAAATGGCAAGCGAGTTGCTTTGCTTGACCTTGGAGCAAAAAATAATATTGCCCAGTCTTTAAATAAACGCGGCTGTGAAGTGACGATCTATCCGGCACATACGACTGCAGAAGAGATCCTTGCAACAAATCCGGATGGAATCATGTTAAGCAACGGACCTGGAGATCCGAAGGAGTGCAAGGAGATCATTGCTGAGATCAAAAAATTATATGACTCCGATACACCAATCTTTGCAATCTGCTTAGGACATCAGCTGATGGCACTTGCAACCGGCGCTGACACACATAAGATGAAATACGGACACCGTGGCGGCAACCATCCGGTAAAAGATTTAGAAACCGGAAGAGTATATATTTCCTCCCAGAATCACGGTTATGTGGTAGATACGGATACACTTGATCCGGTGATCGCGAAACCGGCATTTGTGAATGTAAACGATGGAACCAATGAGGGACTTTCCTATGTAGGCAAAAACATTTTTACCGTACAGTTCCATCCGGAAGCGTGTCCGGGACCGCAGGATTCTGCATACCTGTTTGATCGTTTTATTTCGATGATGTAGAAAAATTCTTACGTTATTGTTTAACAAATTTTAGGAGGAAGAATTAATGCCAAGAAATCATGACATAAAAAAAGTTTTAGTAATTGGTTCCGGCCCGATCGTAATCGGACAGGCTGCAGAGTTTGACTATGCAGGTACACAGGCATGCCGCTCATTAAAAGAAGAAGGCGTTGAGGTTGTGCTGGTAAACTCAAACCCGGCGACGATCATGACAGATAAAGATATTGCAGATCAGGTTTACATTGAGCCGCTTACGGTATCCGTCTTAGAGAAGATTATCGCAAAAGAAAAACCGGACAGCGTACTGCCGACTTTAGGTGGACAGGCCGGATTAAACCTCGGTATGGAATTAGAGGAAAAAGGCATACTTGAAAAATATAATGTCAGACTGATCGGTACAACAGCAGAGACGATTTTTAAAGCAGAGGACCGTCAGGCATTCAAAGATACCATGGAAAAGATCGGTGAGCCTTGTGCAGCATCCCAGGTCGTACACAACGTACAAGATGGTATCAAGTTTACCAATACCATTGGTTATCCGGTCGTACTTCGTCCGGCATATACGCTTGGCGGAAGCGGTGGTGGTATCGCACATAACGAGACCGAGCTGGTTGAGATCTTAACAAACGGTCTGCGTCTTTCCCGTGTCGGAGAGGTATTGGTAGAGCGTTGTATCGCAGGATGGAAAGAGATCGAGTATGAGGTAATGCGTGATGCGAACGGCAACTGTATCACCGTGTGTAACATGGAAAATATCGATCCGGTCGGTGTACATACCGGTGATTCCATCGTTGTTGCACCTTCCCAGACACTTGGCGATAAGGAATACCAGATGCTCCGTACATCTGCATTAAATATTATTTCCGAGTTAAATATCACCGGAGGATGTAACGTACAGTATGCATTGAATCCGGACAGCTTTGAGTACTGCGTCATCGAGGTTAACCCGCGTGTATCCCGTTCTTCTGCACTTGCATCCAAGGCAACCGGATATCCGATTGCAAAAGTTGCCGCAAAGATCGCATTGGGCTATACCTTAGACGAAATTAAAAATGCAATTACCGGAAAAACTTACGCAAGTTTCGAGCCGATGCTTGACTATTGTGTTGTAAAGATTCCGAGACTTCCATTTGATAAATTCATCACGGCAAAGAGAACCCTGACCACACAGATGAAGGCAACCGGAGAGGTTATGAGTATCTGCAATAACTTTGAGGGTGCATTGATGAAAGCAATCCGTTCCTTAGAGCAGCATGTGGACAGTTTAATGTCTTACGACTTTACCGGACTTTCCGATAAAGAGTTAGATGAGCAGCTGCATGTAGTGGATGACCGCCGTATCTGGGTGATCGCAGAGGCACTGCGCAGAGGCGTAAGCTATGACAAGATCCATGAGATCACGAAGATCGACCGCTGGTTTATTGACAAACTTGCCATCCTGGTTGAGATGGAAAACCAGTTAAAGAATGAGCCTTTGACTGTAGAATTATTAAAAGAAGCAAAACGCATCGAGTTCCCGGACAGCGTTATTGCAAAACTGACCGGAAAGACCGAAAAAGAGATCCATGACATGCGTTATGAAAATGGTATCGTGGCAGCATTCAAGATGGTAGATACCTGTGCCGCAGAGTTTGAGGCATCCACACCGTACTACTATTCCGTATTCGGAAGCGAGAACGAAGCCATTGAGACAAATCCGAAGAAAAAAGTACTTGTACTTGGTTCCGGACCTATCCGTATCGGACAGGGTATCGAGTTTGATTACTGCTCCGTACACTGTACCTGGGCATTTGCAAAAGAGGGATGGGAGACCGTCATCATCAACAACAACCCGGAGACCGTTTCCACTGACTTTGATATCGCAGACAAACTTTATTTTGAACCTTTAACACCGGAAGATGTAGAGAGCATCGTAAAACTGGAAAAACCGGATGGTGCTGTCGTACAGTTTGGTGGACAGACCGCGATCAAGTTAACCGAGAGCCTGATGAAGATGGGTGTTAAGATCCTTGGAACAAAAGCAGAGGATGTCGATGCGGCAGAGGACCGTGAGCTTTTCGATGAGATTCTGGAAAAAACACAGATTCCGAGAGCTGCAGGTGGAACTGTATATACCGCAGAGGAGGCAAAAGAAGTTGCAAACCGTCTCGGCTATCCGGTACTGGTAAGACCTTCCTATGTACTCGGTGGACAGGGTATGAAGATCGCATTCAACGATGATGAGATCGAGGAATTTATCGGCATCATCAATCGTATCGCACAGGATCACCCGATTCTCGTAGATAAATATTTACAGGGAAAAGAAATCGAGGTCGATGCTGTATGTGACGGAACCGATATCTTAATTCCTGGTATCATGGAGCATATCGAACGTACCGGTGTACACTCCGGAGACAGTATTTCCGTATACCCGGCACCGACGATCAGTGACCATGTAAAAGAGACAATCGTTGAGTATACGAAACGTCTGGCGCAGGCACTGCATGTCATCGGACTGATCAATATCCAGTTCATCGCTATGGACGAGCAGGTATATGTCATTGAGGTAAACCCGCGTTCTTCGAGAACCGTGCCATACATCAGCAAAGTAACCGGTATTCCGATCGTTGACCTTGCAACGAAAGTAATTATCGGTGATACTATCCGCGGACTTGGATATGAGCCGGGACTTGCACCGACCGCAGATTACATTGCAATCAAGATGCCGGTATTCTCCTTCGAGAAACTGCGTGGCGCTGAGATCTCCTTAGGACCGGAGATGAAATCAACCGGTGAGTGCCTTGGTATTGCAAAGACCTTCAACGAGGCTCTCTACAAAGCATTCCTCGGCGCAGGTGTGACTTTACCGAAATACAAACAGATGATCATGACCGTCAAAGATGCAGATAAGCCGGAAGCAGTCGGCGTTGCAAAACGTTTTGAGGCACTTGGCTACAAGATTTACGCAACCAGAAGTACCGCAAAATATTTACAGGAGCACGGCGTCAATGCACTTCGTGTCAACAAGATCTCCCAGGAGTCACCGAACGTTATGGACTTAATCTTAGGACATAAGATCGACCTTGTCATCGACACACCGACACAGGGAAATGGTGATAAGACCAGAGACGGATTCCTGATCCGGAGAAATGCAATCGAGACAGGTGTTTACTGTATCACAGCAATGGATACGGCAAATGCGTTGGCACGCAGCTTAGAGACTGCGACCGATGATCTGACACCGGTGGATATTGCGACCGTAAAGAACTTGTAGTTCTTTGAATTTATAATTCTTTGAACTTGTAGTTCTTTGGATTTATAATTCTTTAAACTTGTAGTTCTTTGAATCTTATAATATAGAAAAGACAGCACAAATCCAAAAGGAGGCGTGCTGTTTTTGCTTTTGCGGAATATGGATATTGGCGACAACATGAAAAAACGACATGAAAGCAGTTAAGAAATTGCTTTCATGTCGTTTTTTATATCGCCGGAATATCCACTCCAACATATAGAAAAAAGTCGCGCGGATTAACGGAGTTTCATTTTTTTGCGCGGTTTCTTTTGGGCCAGTGGTTTTTCTGTGCCCAAAGCATCCTGCGGGATCACAGATGCACTACTCATTAAGGCGCTTGCCGCTTTTTGTTCCAGTTTACTTTGATTGTGCTGTGCAATCTGAAGCTTGACCTTGCGGAAACGGTCTGCCGTTTCTTTGATGTAGGCATCGGAAACAAAATGCTTTACAGAATCTTTATCCAATGCGATACGGTTGTCCATGGTTTTCATGATATCTGTGATCTTTAAAGATTTGTTGATCACCGGGTCACTTAAATCGTATATCATGTTTGTGGAAAACTTCAGTACCATCGGATGAAGAAAATCAGCCGGATTCTCTGCAAGCACAAGGGCTTTTTCGCCATCGGAAAGATCTACACATGCACCGGTAGGAAGAATATGGATACATTCTGCTAAAGCGGAAAGTACGAGCGGATTGTAGGTGGCTTTATCCTTTTTCAGACGTCCCATGGCAGCAATTTCTGAAATTGGCGGTTTGTTAATGTTCATTGCGGTCAGATGGTCAAATTCGTCCGCTACTGCTAAAATATCGACGAGAAGACGGATATTGTCTGCCGGTTCTTTGACTTTTAAAGTACGGCTGTTTTTAAAAATGATCTGCTGGATAATATCAAGCGTATGTACCGGGAATTTATAATCACCACGGTCCGGGCGGAGTGTTTCATAACCGCGCTCTAAGTTGAGCTGGATAAAATCCTTATCTGCTGTTGTAAGGTCATCCCCTTTGTCTAACACTGTCTGTGGTACATACAGATAACCAAAATCGTAGAGAAGCGCAGCTGTGATAAGGGCTGTCTGTTCTGCAGCAGGCAGATGCATCTGATTTGTGATCATCGCACAGAGAATGCCGACACTGATGGAATGTTTGTAAACAAAATCTGCAGAACTTCGCAGGTTTTGTGCAAAATTTAATTTGTGATCAAGACTGCCGTAATGTGTCTGGATGTCTCTGACGAGATCGCTCAGCGAAACAGGTGCCTGATTGGCCTGCAGACGATCCATATTTTCTTTTAATTTAAAAACATATATAGTCTGGAACTGTTCGAATTCAAGATCCTCTCTGGAAAGAGGCGGTACCGGCTCTGCCGGCTCAAGAATAAAAATACCGATCAGACCAAAGTTTTCGATACTGTTAATACCCTGCATGGTTAAAAGTGTGTCTCTTTCATAAAGAAGAACACCCATCTTATTGTAGATTGGTTTTGCAAGTCTCATGCCGGGTTTTAAATCTGCTGTTTTTACAAATTGCATAGGTAAATCCTCCCCCTGTGATGATTATCAGGCTCTTTTTATACCATATCCAGACATCAGATGCCTGAATATTCCCCCAATAATGGTATGTGAAAAAATTAATATTCATATTGTGCTTTACATGCTATAATACCATATTAATAGAAGAAATACAATGAACGAAAAATACAACAGTAGCAGAAAGCTTACTGTTCAGCCGAAAGGAACAGCATGAGACACAATTTTTTGAGAAGAATCCTGGGAGGAATACTGACCGGCTGCATACTTGTTACGGCAACTGTCCATGCAGGAACGACACAGAAAGATATTGATAAGGCAAAAGACCAGATCACAGACCTTAAAAAACAGAAAGAAGATGCGAAAGATCAGGTGGACAGCCTGACCAATGAAAAACAGGGATTGGAGAGCGACCTTAGCGGACTGAACGGACAGTTAAATACGATCACTTCTGATATGAACCAGTTAGAGCAGCAGGCAGCGCAGAAAGAAGACGAGATCAATACGGCGGCGGAAGATCTGAAACGTTCCGAGGAACGATCTGCAGAACAGTATGAAGATATGAAAGTGCGCATTCAGTATATTTATGAAAATGGCAATCAGTCTGTATGGGACATGCTTATTCATGTGTCCTCCATCGCAGAATTTTTAAATCAGGCGGAATATACAAGTGCAATCAATCAGTATGACAGAAATATGCTTACGGCATATCAGGAGCTCACGGAGCAGATCAAAAAACAGAAAAAGGAACTCGAGGAGCAGAAGGAAGAACTGACTGTATTACAGCAGGAAAAACAGAAAGAGCAGGAAAAAGTCAACAGCCTGATCGAGGATACGCAGAAGAAGATACAGGAATCCAGCGAGAAAATTGAAGATGCACAGTCCGATGTGGAATCGATCGATGCAAAGATCGAGAAAATGATCGAATACGAAAAGCAGCTTGAGATACAGAAGGCAAAAGAGGATGCTGCGCGCCTTGCAGCCATCAAAAAGCAGGAACAGGAAAACAGGTCGAATGTGACATACGCACCGGCACAGAGCGATGCGTATCTGTTAGCTGCCATCATCCAGTGTGAGGCATGGGGCGAGCCATATGATGGAAAACTTGCGGTGGGCAGCGTGATCATGAACCGTGTCAGAAGCTCCTATTTTCCGAATACGGTTTCCGGTGTGATTTATCAGGGAGGGCAGTTCTCTCCGGTTGCCAGCGGTCGTCTTGCATACCGTCTGGAGCAGGGAGTCGCTTCCGATTGTATGAGTGCGGCACAGGCGGTTCTGGGTGGAACGAGCACAACAAATTGTCTGTATTTTCGTGTGAATAACGGCATTATAGAAGGAACAGTTATAGGTAATCATGTGTTTTATTAAACAAAATGATAAAATGATAAAAATTTAACAAAAAACCCCGCAAAATGGAGCAAAAAGGAAGTAAAAAATTGTTTACAAAGATGAAAAATAAAGAAAGCTATTGCAATTAATTGTGAAATATGTTAGCATAAGAAAGTACAAGAAATGCAGAAAAATAGCTGATTACATAGCAAATAAGCTTTTTAAAATGAAAGAAAAAAAGATAAATTTCAACCGAAAGTTTGAATTTATTTTTTTAAAAAAGATTGTTAAAAAATTAACAGCATTTTTCGGCAACTTTAAAGAGAAAGAAACAAATTCTCTGCAAAAGCAGAGCTTTGTGTTAAATTGAAAGGAGAATTCAAAATGGCAAAGAAAGTAGTTTTAGCAGGTGCCTGCCGTACCGCAATCGGTAAAATGGGTGGAGCATTAAGCAATACTCCAGCAGCAGACTTAGGTGCAATCGTTATCAAAGAGGCTTTAAGAAGAGCAAACGTTAAACCGGAGATGGTTGACGAGGTAAAAATGGGTTGTGTAATCCAGGCAGCTCAGGGACAGAACGTTGCACGTCAGGCAGCAATCAAAGCAGGACTGCCAATCGAAGTTCCGGCAATCACAATCAACGTTGTTTGTGGTTCTGGTTTAAAATGTGTCAATGATGCAGCTACCATGATCATGGCAGGTGAAGCTGATATCGTTGTTGCAGGTGGTATGGAAAACATGTCTATGGCACCATATGCTATGACAAAAGCTCGTTTTGGATATCGTATGAACAATGCAACGATCATCGATACAATGGTAAATGATGCATTAACAGATGCATTCAACCACTATCATATGATGATCACTGCAGAGAACGTATGTGATAAATATGGCATTACAAGAGAAGAACTTGACGAGTTCTCAGCAAACAGCCAGCAGAAATGTGAAAAAGCAATCGCTGAAGGCAAATTTGATGATGAGATCGTTCCGGTTCCTGTTAAAGTGAAAAAAGAGATCGTTGATTTCGTGAAAGATGAGGGACCACGTGCCGGTACAACTGCTGAGTCTTTAGCAAAATTAAAATGCTGCTCTGGTAAAGAGGGCGGACTTGTTACAGCAGGTAACGCTTCCGGTATCAACGATGGTGCAGCAGCAATCGTTGTTATGAGCGAAGAGAAAGCAAAAGAACTTGGTGTTACACCAATGGCTACATGGGTAGCAGGTGCTCTTGGCGGAGTTGAGCCTGAAATCATGGGTGTTGGACCTGTTGCTTCTACAAGAAAAGTATTAGCAAAAACTGGTTTATCTATTGATGATATGGACTTAATCGAAGCAAACGAAGCATTCGCAGCTCAGTCTATCGCAGTAGCAAGAGATCTGAAATTCGATATGTCAAAAGTAAACGTAAACGGTGGTGCAATCGCATTAGGACACCCGGTAGGTGCTTCCGGATGCCGTATCCTTGTTACATTACTGCATGAGATGCAGAAGAGAGACGCTAAGAGAGGTCTTGCTACACTTTGCATCGGCGGTGGTATGGGATGCTCTACAATCGTTGAGAGATAATAGTTTTTTATAGTAATTCCCGGGGAATGACTTCCCGGGGATTGCATTTTTCAAACATACAGTTAACATAATTATTTTCAGGAGGTAACCGAAATGAAGGTTGGCGTTATTGGTGCAGGAACTATGGGACAGGGCATTGCAAAAGCATTTGCTCAGGTAGAAGGATATGAAGTAGCACTTTGCGATATCAAGCAGGAGTGGGCTGAAGGCGGAAAAGAGAAAATCAAAAAAGGTTATGCAAGATTAGTAGAAAAAGGAAAAATGACACAGGAAGCTGTTGATGGCATCCTTGCAAAAATCACTCCAGGTTTAAAAGAAGACCTTTGCAAAGACTGTGATCTGATCGTAGAGGCAGCTTTCGAGAACATGGAAGTAAAGAAAACTACTTTCAAAGAATTAGACGAGATCGCAAAACCAGATTGTATCTTCGCTTCTAACACATCCAGTCTTTCCATCACAGAGATCGGAAACGGATTAAACCGTCCAATGGTTGGTATGCATTTCTTCAATCCGGCAGACCGTATGAAACTGATCGAGGTTATCGCTGGTGTGAATACTCCGGATGAAACTGTTTCCGCTATTAAGAAAATTTCTGAAGAGATCGGAAAAACTCCGGTACAGGTTAATGAGGCTGCTGGTTTCGTTGTAAACCGTATCTTAATCCCAATGATCAACGAAGCTGCATTCATCAAAATGGAAGGTGTTTCCGATATCGCTGGTATCGATGCAGCTATGAAACTTGGTGCTAACCACCCAATGGGACCGTTAGAGTTAGGTGATTTCATCGGTCTTGATATCTGCCTTGCTATCATGGATGTACTTTACAAAGAGACAGGCGACAGCAAATATCGTGCATGCCCACTGATCCGTAAGATGGTTCGTGGTGGTAACCTTGGAGCAAAGAGCGGCAAGGGATTCTATGTATACAATGCTGATCGTACAAAGACTCCGGTCGATGCTCAGTAAAATAAATATTTATGGAGGAAAATTAGATCATGGATTTCACTTTAGACAAGAAACATGAAATGGCGCGTTCCTTATTCAAGGAATTTGCTGAAACAGAAGTAAAACCGCTTGCACAGGAAACAGATGAGACAGAAGCTTTCCCGGCAGAAACGGTTAAGAAAATGCAGAAATACGGATTCATGGGAATCCCGGTTCCGAAAGAATATGGTGGACAGGGTTGTGATCCTCTTACATACGTTATGTGCGTAGAAGAGTTATCTAAAGTTTGCGCAACCACAGGTGTTGTTGTATCTGCACATACATCTCTCTGCATCGATCCGATCATGACATATGGTACAGAAGAGCAGAAACAGAAATATGTAAAACCACTTGCAACAGGCGAGAAGTTAGGTGCATTCGCATTAACTGAGCCGGGTGCTGGTACTGATGCACAGGGTGCACAGACAAAAGCTGTTTTAGATGGTGACGAGTGGGTATTAAATGGATCAAAATGCTTCATTACCAATGGTAAAGTTGCAGATGTTTATATTGTAATCGCTATCACAAGCATCACAGAGGACAAGAGAGGCAGAAAGAAGAAAAACTTCTCTGCATTTATCGTAGATAAGGGAGCTCCTGGTTTCTCATTCGGAACAAAAGAGAAGAAGATGGGTATCCGTGGATCATCTACTTATGAGCTGATCTTCGAAGACTGCAGAATCCCGAAAGAGAATCTGTTAGGACCGGAAGGAAAAGGTTTCCCGATCGCAATGCACACACTTGATGGTGGACGTATCGGTATTGCTGCTCAGGCACTTGGTATCGCTGAGGGCGCATTAGACAGAGCTATCGCTTATACAAAAGAGAGAAAACAGTTTGGACGTTCAATCGCACAGCAGCAGAATACACAGTTCAAACTTGCTGATATGGCTGCAAGAATCGAAGCTGCACAGCTTTTAGTTTACAAAGCTGCAATGGCAAAAGCTACTCAGAAAGTATATTCTGTAGAAGCTGCAAAAGCGAAATTATTCGCAGCAGAGACTGCAATGGCTGTTACAACTGAGGTTGTTCAGTTATTCGGTGGATACGGATATATCAGAGAGTACGATGTAGAGCGTATGATGCGTGATGCTAAGATCACTGAGATCTACGAGGGTACAAGCGAAGTCCAGCGTATGGTAATCTCCGGTGCACTGTTAAAGTAATTTCGAATCAATCCGCGTAAAATTTAAACATATAAAACATAAGGAGTGAAAAATACATGAATATCGTAGTATGTATTAAACAGGTTCCTGATACAAAGGGCGGCGTTAAGTTCAACCCGGATGGAACGCTTGACAGAGCAGCAATGCTTGCTATCATGAACCCAGATGATAAAGCTGGTCTTGAAGCAGCACTTAGAATCAAAGATGAGACAGGAGCAAAAGTTACAGTTCTTACCATGGGACTTCCAAAGGCTGATGCAGTTCTTCGTGAAGCATTAGCAATGGGTGCTGATGAAGCAGTTCTTGTAACAGACCGCGTATTAGGTGGAGCTGATACATGGGCAACATCTACCACAATCGCTGGTGCACTTCGTAACTTAGACTATGACCTGATCATCACAGGACGTCAGGCTATCGATGGTGATACTGCACAGGTTGGTCCTCAGATCGCTGAGCATCTTGGACTTCCGGTTATCTCTTACGCAGCAGACATCAAAGTAGAGGGTGATTCTGTTGTTGTAAAACGTCAGTACGAAGACAGATATCATGAGTTAAAAGCAAAAATGCCTTGTCTGGTAACTGCTCTTTCTGAATTAAATGAGCCGCGTTACATGACACCGGGCGGAATCTTCGATGCATTTGACAAAGAAGTAACCGTTTGGGGCAGAGCAGACTTAAAGGATGTTGACGATTCTGATCTTGGTTTAAAGGGATCTCCTACTAAGATTGCAAAAGCATCTGATAAAGTTGCAAAGGGTGCTGGTGAGAAAGTAAACCTTGATCCGGCAGAATCCGTAGCATATTTGATCGGTAAATTCAAAGAGAAACACATTATCTAATAAAAAAAGGAAAAGTGGTGAATAACATGGCATTAGAAGAATATAAAGGAGTATTTGTCTTTGCACAGCAGGTAGATAACGTATTAGATGGCGTTGCATTTGAGTTACTTGGAAAAGGCAAAGACTTAGCAAAAGATTTAGGTACAGACGTAACTGCTGTATTAATTGGTTCTGGTGTAAAAGGATTAGCAGATCAGTTAGCTGAGTATGGTGCTGACAAAGTTATCGTAGTAGATGATCCTGAATTAAAAGACTACAGAACAGAGCCGTATGCTCATGCATTAGCATCTGTAATTAACGAGTTCAAACCTGAAATCATGTTAGTTGGTGCAACTGCTATCGGCCGTGACTTAGGACCTACTGTTTCTGCAAGAGTAAAAACAGGTCTGACAGCAGACTGTACATCTCTTGAGATCGGTGATTTCCCACTGGTTGCTGCACCTGGTAAAGAATCAGAGCAGAAACACAACCAGTTATTAATGACACGTCCTGCATTTGGTGGTAACACCATCGCAACAATTGCCTGCCCGGACAACCGTCCTCAGATGGCAACTGTACGTCCAGGTGTTATGCAGAAGATCGCTCCGATCAGCGGTGCAAAAGCAAACGTTGTAGAGTACAACCCGGGATTTACACCAAACAACAGATATGTTGAGATCTTAAACATCGTAAAAGCTGTTAAGAGCACAGCAAACATTATGGAAGCAAAGATCCTTGTTTCCGGTGGTCGTGGAGTTGGTTCCAAAGAGAACTTCAAACTTTTGGAAGATCTTGCAGAGGTACTTGGCGGTACTGTAAGCTGCTCCCGTGCAGTTGTAGAGAATGGCTGGTTACCAGTTGATTTACAGGTAGGTCAGACTGGTAAAACTGTTCGTCCTCAGATCTACTTTGCAATCGGTATTTCCGGAGCAATCCAGCACGTAGCTGGTATGGAAGATTCTGACCTGATCATCGCAATCAACAAAGATGAAGATGCTCCAATCTTCGACGTAGCTGATTACGGTCTGGTTGGTGATCTGAATAAGATCGTTCCTGCTTTAACAACAGCATTAAAAGCTGAGTTAGGCAAATAATACATAGGTGAATAACCTGTAAGATAGAAAGCCCGTCTTTCGTGTGCGGCTTCTGTGAGGAAGCTGACAGGAAGGACGGGCTTTTTGCTGGGAGCTGGAGAAAATTTGAGGCTTCTTGTTTGGAGTTGGAGGAAATTTGAGGCTCTTGGTCAGGAGTTGAGGGAAAATATACTTAGTTGTTTGTCAAAATCGTTATGGTACAGTTTTTCTGATCCTCAGATACGGAGTCGACCGTGATCGTATACCCGGTATCACAATGGTCAACTGTCCGTTGTTGTCATACCAGCCAAAGCCTGTGGCAGTGCCTCCGATCACGTCACCGTCCCGGTAAAAGCCATTTCCGTTATTGACCAGTCTAAGATCCGCCTGCCGTTATTGGTGGAATCGTAGACAGGACTGTAGTTATCAGCAGTCAGATAGGGGGTAACGTATTCGTCGTTTGCAAGGGTGGCATCGACGTGATAAATACGAAGTCCGCCGGAAGAAAACAGACCGTCATAATTACCATTCGGGGTGATATAGTCAAGGATCATGTATTCTGAAAAATAACTGGAAGCATCAGTGCGCGGTATGATCAGACAGCTTCCTTAATTTTTCGCCATCTAAATCCGGCAGGGTGGAAGCCCACCAGGATGCCGTACAGCCATACCAGAAATCAGCATTGCCTCTGCTTGGAACAGAAAGGCAGAGAGCGTCGATATAGCCATCGCCGTCAGAATCATAATTGGTATAGTCGATCGTATCATTTAAACCGGAAAGAACCTCACGCACCAGCGTTTCGTATCCATCGTTCGTTTTTTCGTAGGATGCGATCGTACCTTTCGCTGTGTAATGAAATACATTTCCGGTCATATGCAGTGATCCGTATGAAGCACGGTCAAAATAACTAGTCAGGCTCTCACAGGGATAAAATTCAGTATTGTCTGTGCCAAACAGATAGGAGGAAATTTCTTCATCGGACAGGCGTCTGTCTGTATCATGGTAAAAACTCTTTTCTTATAAATATATGGTTAGCTTTGCACGCAAAAAGCAGAAAGTCAATGGCATTTATTGATAATATAAGGAAACATTAAAAATATAAAAAAGTGGTACTGCAATTCTGAGAATGGCACAATTTTAGGATTAACGCAATCTAAGATTGCGGAAAATACTGCCAGATGTTATACTTAGTAACGTTGCAGAGATACAGGATGCCGGAAATTTATACTGATCCACAAATGGCTCGTCCTGTGTTTCGTATAAAATTACATAAAAACGAGAAAAGAGGAAGGGACTATGACCAAGAAAAAGTTCTCCACAAAGTTTCTTGTGGAAATGGCACTTTTAGTTGCCATCATTCTTATCATGGCTTTTACCCCACTCGGATACATTAAGACGGCAGGTATTGAGATTACACTGATCGTTGTTCCGGTGGCGGTAGGAGCTGTTACTTTAGGGCCTGCGGCTGGTGCAATTTTAGGAGGTGTATTTGGACTTGCCAGTTTTTTGCGCTGCTTCGGACTGAATGCATTTGGTGCGATGCTTCTTAGCATCAATCCGTTTCTGGCATTTTTGCTGTATGTACCGACCCGTATCCTGACGGGCTGGCTGACAGGACTGATTTATCAGGGAATCCGCAAAACAAAAATACCATCGAATGTATCAATCACAATCGCGAATCTGTGCTGTCCGCTTTTAAATACCACGTTTTTTATGAGCATGCTGGTATTTGGGTTTTACCAGACCGAGTACATCCAGTCGTTTGTTCAGACGCTTGGTGTCAGCAATCCGTTTTTGTTTGTGATAGCATTTGTCGGAATCAACGGACTGGTTGAGGCGGTGGTATGTTTTATCGTCGGAACCGCAATTTCCGCGGCTTTGAAGAAAGCATTGAAATATAGTTAATTGGATGGAATATGGTAAAAATTGGATGAAAATAAAAACATGACATTACGAAGTAAATATGGATGCGGGATTGCGGAATGAGCATGCAAGTGTTATACATTAATAATGTTGTAAAATTACATATTACAAGAAAAGAGGAAGAGACTATGACTCAGAAAAAGTTTTCCACAAAGTATCTTGTGGAGATGGCACTTTTAGTTGCTATCATTCTCATCATGGCTTTTACCCCGATCGGATATATCAGAACAGCTGGTCTTGAGATCACGCTGATCGTCGTTCCGGTAGCGGTAGGAGCTGTTACGTTAGGACCGGCGGCAGGCGCAATCTTAGGCGGCGTGTTCGGTGTTACAAGTTTCATCCAGTGCTTCGGCATGAGCCCATTTGGTGCTGCACTGCTTGGAATCAACGGATTTTTAACATTTTTAGTATGCGTACCTACCCGTATTTTAATGGGATGGCTGACAGGTCTGATCTATAAAGGACTTCGTAAAACAAAGCTGCCGTCAGGTGCATCTGTTACGATCAGCAACCTTTGTTGTCCGCTGCTGAACACCACATTTTTTATGGGAATGTTAGTGATTGGATTTTACAATACGGAATACATCCAGTCATTTGTATCAGCTCTTGGTGCAAAAAATGCATTGCTGTTCATTTTAGCATTTGTAGGTGTCAACGGACTGGTTGAGGCAATTGTCTGCTTTGTTGTGGGAACGGCGATTTCAGCAGCTCTCAAAAAGGCATTGAAATATAATTAAATTGAATGAAATATAATATAATTGAGGAATCCTCTTATATGCAGGTTGTTGTCTGTATGTGAGGGGATTTTTTTGCGGTAACATGGGAAATGGAGATCAAAATGAGAAAAAGTCTCAAAAGTGCAGATTGACATTTGCGTCTGGTGCATTGTAAGCTAAAATGATTAGAAAATACTAACCAAAGTTAGAGGGAAAATGAGCGAAGGTAAAGTAAAAAGAAAAATTATATTTCTGATTTTTGCAGCAGTCATGGTTGTGGCAGGTGGCTGTGGTACCGATGGGGGAGATACCGAGGCGAGCAGAGATCTCTTTGCAATGGACACATATATGACGGTAACTGCTTATGGCAAAGGAGCCACAGAGGCCGTGGATCAGGCGGCAGATGAGATCAGCCGGCTGGATCAATTGTTGTCTACGGGAAATGAGGACAGTGAGATATATAAAATCAATCAGAGCGGAGATGGAATACTCTCGGAGGAGACAGCATATCTGGTGGAACGCTCACTGGATCTGTATGAAGCTACAGATGGTGCATTTGATATTGCGATTTATCCGGTTATGAAAGTATGGGGATTTACAGATGACAATTTCAGGGTGCCGGACGCAGACGAACTTAAGGATCTGCTCACGCTGACAGATGCATCGGATATTTCTTATGATAAAGAGACATCGCAGATCGTTTTTAAAAAGGACGGAATGCAGATCGACTTTGGAGGAATCGCGAAAGGTTATACTTCTGCACGTATCATGGATATTTTTCGTGCCTGCGGGATCAAGAGCGGACTGGTCAATCTTGGTGGAAATGTGCAGGCACTTGGAACAAAGAAGGATGGAAGCAGCTGGCGCGTGGCAGTGCAGGACCCACAGGATACAGATCAGTATCTTGGGGTGCTTTCCATACAGGATAAGGCGGTGATCACTTCCGGCGGTTATGAACGTTATTTTGAGCAGGACGGCAGGACATATCATCATATCATAGATCCCAAAACCGGTTATCCGGTGGAGAACGGGTTAATTTCCGTTTCCATTGTCACAGCAGATGGAACGCTTGCGGACGGACTTTCTACATCCGTTTTTATTATGGGGAAAGAAGCCGCAACGGAATATTGGAGAAATCACAGTGATGAATTTGACATGATTCTGATGACGGATGACAGGGAAATCTATGTCACAGAGGGAATCGCAGACAGTTTTGAGTCGGAAATGGATACGAAGATCATTGAAAAAAAAGTATAAACGAATGATTTGGTATGGAGACAAGTATGAAAAATATTTCAGGAATTGTACCCGTCATTCTGGCAGCGGTGGTGGGAATTGGTGCAGTGGTTTCCCTGAGTGATTATACAGCACCGGTTTATGGTTCAGAGTCAGAAGATGAACTGACAGAGACGGAAACTATTATCGAAAGTGCCGGTATGGAGTCGGTAGAAGAGACGGAAGTTGAAAATACGGAAGCGGCTGCTGTTTTAGACGGTGCGTTTGATCTTGCAGACGGAACTTATGAAGGCAGTGCGAACGGATTTTCCGGTAAGATCAAAGTTTCAGTTGTGATAAAAAATCAGACGATCCGGTCGATCAACATTTTGAGTAATTCAGATGATGAAGCCTTTTTCAATCGTGCAAAAGAAGGTGTGACAGCGAGCATCCTTGCAAAACAGAGTACGGATGTGGATACGGTTTCCGGTGCAACATACAGTTCAAGAGGAATCATAAATGCAGTAAACGCAGGAGTATCAGTATGCTTATGCAGCGCTGAGCTTGACATGGGTGCATTTGATACCGTATCGAGAGCAACCACCAATCACGGACTGCACAGGGGAAGTTATCAGTGTACGTCAGAAATTACAAAAAAAGATGGTACAAAGCTCAAAGTGGCATATTATACAGGAGCAGCCACCGGTGTGCTGACGAACGGAGAGACTTTTTCCTATGATAAAAATGAGATTGAAAGCTATGTGGTAACAGGACTTAAATATGTTCCAGTCAAAGTAAAAACTGAAGATTATGAAGCTTTTAAAGCAGCATATACCGTAGTGGAAAATGGCAGTACTTTATCCGGTGGATTTTCGGAGGAAAATCTGAAAAACTATACGGATCTGGTTGCAGAAGTAACAGAAAACACCAATGGTCTAAAAACAGTTACCCAAAATGAGGACGGAAGTTTTTCGTTTGCTGCGAGAGTAAACAATGGAACGGATTCCGGAATCAAGGACGCTGCATTAAAAACAGCAGAGAATATTACAACAACGGTAAAAGAGGCAAACGGTTCTTACGGAGAATTTCTTCGTGTCGATCTGACTGGGGAGGGCTACGGTGCACTTGGTGCTGATATGCAGGCAGTAGAGTGGACTTATTATGGATCCGACAGTACTTATACCGATCCACTTCAATCTTATGGAACCAAGTTTGCATCAGATAACTGGATGCACAAAGCACAGGGAATCCAGCTTGGTCTTACAGATTCACTGCGTTGTAAACTGCCGGCGGGAACAGACGGAACCGGATACTGGACAATCACGGTATATGCACTTGGTTACAATGATTACACGGTAAAATTTAAGGTAACCGATGCAAATATTGTTAAGGATGAAGAGGAAACGGTGGATACGACGGCACTTGAAGCTGCAATTAAAAGTGCAGAGAACTTAACTGAGAGTGATTATACGGCAGCAAGCTGGTCTGATCTTTGCGTTGAATTGAAAGAGGCAAAAGATGAGCTTGCGGCTCCGCACACGCAGTCTACTGTAGATGAGGCAACAGAGCATCTGAATGCTGCAATCAAAGCACTGGTAAAGGCAGAGACAAAGGAAGAAACAAAAACAGATGTTACAAAACTTAACGCTGTAATCGAGAAAGCGGAGGCATTAAAGCAGAGTGATTACACAGCAGAGAGCTGGAAAAATTTACAGACTGCGCTCGATGCTGCAAAGAAACTTACAGATGCAACAGCAGAACAGACTGTAGTAGATCAGGCAGCAAGTGATCTGGAAACAGCGATTTTGGCGCTGGTAAAAGCTGATACGGAAAATACCGGAACTACAGACAAAAAGAAAAAACCGGCAGTTGGAACGGTGAAAACAGTTGGACAGATCAAGTATAAAGTAACCGGAAAAAATACAGTAACTGTAAATAAATATGCAAAGAAAAACATTACAAAGGCATCTATTCCTGCAACGGTTAAAATCAACGGATATACATTTAAGGTAACTGCAATTGCAGACAGCGCATTTTCCGGATGCAGTAAACTTACGAAAGTTACGGTTGGTTCTAATGTAAAGGCAATCGGAAATAAATCATTTTATAAATGTACAAAACTTACCACATTTACGGCATCTTCTACCGGATTAAACAAGATTGGAAAGGAAGCGTTTTCCGGTGATAAAAAACTTGCAAATATCACATTAAAGACAACAAAACTGAAAAAATCAGGTGTTGGAAAGGATGCATTCAAGAACATTAAGAAAAATGCAACCTTTAAAGTACCGGCAAAAAAAGTTTCTGATTATAAAGCTATTTTTAAGTCAAAGGGTGCTGGAAAAAATATTAAGATAAAGAAACTGTAGGGTGAAAAAATATTCTTTTGTTAAAAAACAGGGGGTGAAGAGACCTTATTGTAGAATGGAATGTGTAATTGAACCTTTGAGGAGGAAACAAAAACAATCACCCTCACACTTCCGGAGAGTGAGATACAGAACATGGCGGTAGGTTTTGGTTCTATGGATTATATTTTTGAAAATAAAAATATGAAACAGAAACGATATCGCAGGAAGCGTATGAAATGTGCAGAGCGGATCTGACAGAGCGTGCAGTAGAAGAGAAGGATATGCTTGTGCTGGCAAAGGAAGAGGAAAATATTGTTGTCAATAAACCTGCCCTGTCACAGATCCGGTCGATCTGTGAACTTGCAACACTAGAATGTTATTATCACAATGTGGAAAAGTCCGCGAAAACAAAAGGTACCGGATTGGCACATGTGGGAGAAAAAGAAAAAAATTCTGGATCGAATACACCGGAGTTGCTAAGACTGAAATCGACATGTCGGATGTAAATATGAAAGATAATCGTAACAGATACAATGAGGAAATAGAAAAATATCAGAGTATGGATCAGTTTCAGGTTGGCATTGCAGTATTTGATCCGGGTACGACAGAAACGCAATTTTATGATAATGTAAGATCTGTCTGTGAAATGATGAACAACAATATTAGCATTTCAGTGGGAGTTACCTGGGCAGAGCACGGAAAAGAATTTAATGAGAAGATCATGGAAGCTGACTGGCGGATGTATGAACAGAAAAATGCATATCATCAACAGCAGCAGGCTGCACAACAGGAACTGCTGCAATAAATGTTTGAAAGAATAGTATATAACTCCCCTGCATACAATGTAAAAACAAGTATTGCAGGGGAGTTTTTGTGAAAACCTATATTGAGGAAAGAGCTATGGAAATAGCCAGATATATTATTGATAATAATACGACGGTGCGTCAGGCGGCGAAACATTTTGGGATTAGCAAGAGTACGGTACATAAAGATGTTACAGAACGCCTTGTCCAGGTCAATCCATCGCTTGCAGCGGAGGCACGCAAAGTGTTAGATGTCAATAAATCCGAGCGCCATATCCGTGGTGGACTTGCAACAAGGGAGAAATATCTGCATCAGCATGCATAAAACGTAAAAGCGTGTTTATTAAAACAAATGGGCGTGTTTCATAAAACAAAAGTTTATTAAAACAAAAACGTGTTTCATAAAACGGGAAAATGTATTTCAGGAGATGGAAAAATACAATTTACAAAATTGCACAATGAGTTCCATGAATTACAAAAAAAGTTTGTGAAATTAAAACTATTATATGAGCTTTTGGAATACGCTATAATAATCACACGACGTGCAGCAGAGAAAGCGATCGCAAAGATTGCTTTCTCTGTTTTTTTGTCGGCAAAAATAATTATTTTATCAAAAGAATGAGGAGAGAAAAATATGCCAAAAACAAAGTTACAGGAAGTCGTATTTACTATTTTAATGGTGTTCGTCATGGTGTACGCAATGATCTGCTACAACATTGCACTGAACATGGGAGGAATGAGCAACGTTGTATTTTTAAATGCATTTCATGAACTGATCATTATGGGACCGCTTGCGTTTATTCTTGACTTTTTCCTCTATGGATCACTGTCCAAAAAACTTGCATTTCGTATCGTGACACCGGGCGTGGACAAACCGATCATGCTGATCCTTGCCATTTCATCAATCACAGTCTGTCTGATGTGTCCGACAATGAGCCTGGCAGCAACACTTTTATTTAAACATGCAGGAAAAGAAGTGATCGCAGTGTGGCTTCAGACAACAGCACTGAATTTCCCAATGGCATTTTTCTGGCAGATCTTTTTTGCAGGTCCGCTTGTGAGAACTATTTTCGGAATGATCTTTAAAGAAAAAGAAGAACAGGTCATGAAAGAGGAAAGCGAATTTTTAGAGGGCGGAAGTGTCAGAAATTAAAAAGTTATTCCATGTCCGGTATTGGGAAAAATCAGCGCAGCAGCGCAGTCCGCGAGAAATAAGAGTATCAGCACACTGTTGAAGCCACGTCTGAAGCCTGGCGGCAGGGAAAACCAGAGTTTTCGGAAAATTTCAGAAAACACGCAGATCCAGAGCATGCCGGCAACACCAAATCCGACTGCTGACAGAAGGCAGATATATCCGTGAAAATTAAAAGGATAACTGCTGTAATCCCAGTATCGTAAATCGAAAAAGATATCAAGGAACCATCCGATCACAAGTTCTAAAGCTGTTCCGAGAAGGGCAGTTTTTATGAATATTGTGAGCGGGTGGTATTTTGTTTTAAAAAGAAAAAGTCGGTTTGATTTGTGGAGAGACCTGATGGATATAGTTTCTCTGGAAGAATGAAACAGACAGTAAAATACTACCGCTCCGATGCCATAAACGGGGAGCCAGGGACCATAAAAAAATCCGCGGTTGCGAAAAGTATTATCTTTTGCAATGAAGATAAGGGTTTCCCAGAGAAATCCCCAAAAGCTTCCAAGAAAGAAGAAGTGGATCAGCAGGGAAACTGCATCCTGTATAGAGTTCTGCTCCGGTGCGCAGAGTTTTGAAAAATCCGGGAGATTGGAATGTCTTTTCATGTGGATAGTATGACCGGAGATGGAAAGGGATATGTATTTTTGTTTTATAATTCATAGATTTTAAAATATATCAGATTGGTTTTTAAACAGAAATTCTCAGGTAAGTGTCTTTTACAATTAAGTGATATTTGAGCCACAAGCATGTATTTTTTTAATAAAAATGACAAAATACCGTAATGTAGGGAAAAACGCCTTGTAAACTCCTAAAACGTATCTTATAATAAGTATCATTAAAGCTTGTATCAGGGAAGGATATGCTTTTGAAAAAGGCATCGTCATGAACAGATTGCAGGCAACGAAAACATCAGGAGGAAGAAGATCAATGGATCATGAGAAAGTAATTGTCATTGATTTTGGCGGTCAGTACAACCAGCTGGTTGCGAGACGTGTCAGAGAATGCAATGTTTACTGTGAAATATATTCCTACAAGACGGATATCGCGCAGATCAAGGCAATGAATCCAAAGG
This sequence comes from Roseburia intestinalis L1-82, assembly GCF_900537995.1. NCBI lineage: Bacteria > Bacillati > Bacillota > Clostridia > Lachnospirales > Lachnospiraceae > Roseburia > Roseburia intestinalis. The sequence continues at coordinate 667,347 of NZ_LR027880.1, forward strand.
GAATCATTCTTACCGGCGGTCCGAACAGCTGCTATGAAGCTGATTCACCGACCTGTTCAAAAGAATTATTTGAACTCGGCGTGCCGGTTTTAGGACTCTGCTATGGTGCGCAGTTGATGATGCACGTACTTGGAGGAAAGGTGGAAAAGGCACCTGTCCGTGAATATGGTAAGACCGAGGTTATGGTCGATACGTCATCACCGTTATTTACCGGCGTATCAGAAAATACGATCTGCTGGATGAGTCATTTCGATTATATTTCAAAGGCTGCACCGGGATTTAACATCGTTGCACATACGGCGGATTGTCCGGTTGCCGCAGCAGAGAACCAGGAGAAAGGATTATTTGCAATCCAGTTCCACCCGGAAGTGCTTCACACACAGGAAGGCACAAAGATGCTTCACAACTTTGTACGCGGCATCTGCGGTTGTGAGGGAACCTGGAGAATGGATTCTTTTGTTGAGAATACGGTAAAAGAGATCCGTGAAAAAGTCGGTAACGGAAAAGTACTGCTTGCCTTATCCGGCGGTGTGGATTCTTCCGTTGCAGCAGGTCTGTTATCCCGTGCAATCGGAAAACAGCTTACCTGTGTGTTCGTAGACCATGGTCTTCTCCGCAAAAATGAGGGCGACGAGGTCGAAGAAGTATTCGGACCAAACGGACAGTTTGATCTGAACTTTATCCGTGTCAACGCACAGGACCGTTATTATGGAAAATTAGCCGGTGTGACAGAGCCGGAGCATAAACGTAAGATCATTGGTGAGGAGTTCATCCGTGTCTTTGAGGAAGAGGCAAAGAAGATCGGTGCCGTTGATTTCCTTGCACAGGGAACCATTTACCCGGATGTCGTTGAGAGCGGACTTGGCGGAGAGTCAGCCGTCATCAAATCCCACCACAACGTAGGCGGTCTGCCGGACTTCGTTGATTTCAAAGAAATCATTGAGCCGCTTCGCAACCTTTTCAAGGATGAGGTAAGAAAAGCCGGACTTGAACTTGGCATCCCGGAAAAACTTGTTTTCCGTCAGCCATTCCCGGGACCGGGACTCGGTATCCGTATCATCGGAGAAGTAAATGCCGAGAAAGTCAAGATCGTGCAGGATGCCGATGCCATCTACCGCGAGGAAGTGGACAAGGCAGTGGAGGAATACACCAAAGCAAACGGAAAGGCACCATCCTGGATGCCGAACCAGTACTTTGCAGCACTGACCAACATGCGTTCCGTCGGTGTCATGGGCGACGAGCGCACCTACGACTATGCCGTGGCACTGCGTGCTGTTAATACGGTCGATTTCATGACCGCTGAGTCAGCAGAGATCCCGTTTGAGGTGCTCCAGAGAGTTATGAGCAGAATTATTAATGAGGTGAAGGGCGTCAATCGGGTAATGTATGATTTGACGAGTAAGCCACCGGGAACGATTGAGTTTGAATAATACACAAGAGCCAAGAAACGTTGAATTTACGGCGTTTCTTGGCTCGTTTTTTGTTGCGTGACAATAGAATGACAATAATTTTGGAAAAATTCGAGATACATAGTAAGAAAATTAACTCTCAATAATTTGTCCGTTTATTTGTTTCTTGAAAATACCAGTATCTATGAGCGTTTCGATGGTTCGTGATACTTTCGCATTTGGACAACCAAGCTGAGCAGCAATAGTCTTATGTATTCCTACTTGCCATGGTTGAGCAGGTAACATTTCTTTTACAGTTTCTATAAATTCTTCGTCTATTTGATAATCGTCATATATAAAATCTTTTCTTTTTTCAATAGAAATAAAATCAGGAAGTTGATAATGGGTTGCTAATTCTTTGAGAATCAAATTTGTTTGCTGTCTACTTGACAAATTCCTAATTGACTTAAGATGATTGTCATTGAAGAATTTTATAGTGTTATGCGTTACATCTTCGATAAGTTCTTTAGTTATAAGTTGAGGATTTAATCTTATAATATCGTTTGTACCAAAACTCAGTTTACCAATTACTTTAGCGGTGACTACAAGAGACACAATGGGTCTTACGGATCTCAAATATTTATCTTGGCTTGCTTTAATCGTTCCTTTATAGTTAGGTGTAATGCTATCAACTTTTTTTAATATTATTGCAATGTTAATCCATACAGATAAAGGAATTTGTTCGTTGAACACTTTGTTGTATTGGATGGGATTATTCATAAACTTTGATTTCAATAATACTGCTCTGTGTGGTAATTTTAAAATTAAACTTGTATACCCTCCGGCAAGATATAAAGGGGTTACAATGTCACAAGTAGGAATTCCAAGATTTTGATAATATTTATCTTTGCGTTCATAATATATATCATGTTTGTATAATATTTCTTCTATATCTTTTTGTATTTTATCAGTTGCATGTAATGAATATAGTGGAATTACAGATTGGTTATTGGTTGCTTGTATAATATTTTTTCGTACTAAAGGATCTGTAGATACAACTATTTTAACTAAAACTGAACGGTTGGTAGTATCTGTTCCTCCATTTGAAAAATAGTTGAAAATGGTATTTGTGGTTTGTAATCCATTTACTATTTGTATATTGTCTGTTTCAATAATGTCGTCATATAGAGTGGCGCTTGAAGTAAGAATGGTTATTCCGTTGTTAAGATTCCAAAAATCAATCTTTTCTGAAGATTCTAAAGAATTCATAATATCCGTATTGGTTCTGTTGTTTCCAAGGTAATCACGAACATTTTCCTCAAAAAAGTAGCGTTTTAACTTTTGTTCAGAGTCTGTTATGAAATTGAAGTAGTCTGTTAGTCCAACTAAAACAACAAAATCTTTACCGCATTGGAATCCTTTTTTTATTTTTAATTCCACAGTGCCGTTTCTTTTTGTGCGATATAATATAAGTAATTCTTTAGAACCAATGAATTTCATTTCTGATGTTGTTATAGAAAAAAGTTTATTACATGTAGCCTCAATTTTTCTTCCCTTACATTTGATATTATACGCAACAGTTTCAGAAACACCTCTAGAAATATATCTGATATATATGTTGGTTTTTGTAAGTGCAGGCGAAAGTTTTCTGTATAAGTGTATTAACAACTCCCTCTTAGCTAATATATCACTCTTGTATTTACTTTTTAGCGACTCTGCCTTGATTGTCATATCAAATAATTCTGAAAGAGACGAATCAAGGCTTTCTAGTGGGTTTAATTCGTAGGTGTCGTGATGTTTACAGGTTAAGACATATATTTCCAAATGCGCGTTTGTTCGTGGAAGAATAGCTGACTTGTCTGCGACATAGTTACCATTTACAAAAAAGTAAAGCCCATCAATTCCACCATCGTCGCTACCGTCGACTAAGCCATCAATGATTTGGTCACGAGTTAAATCATAGTTTTTTAGTAGTTCAGATATCGCAAAATCTTCAAAGGCTTTTCCACGATTTTCATTGGTATCATCCATACCGTTTGATGAAATTATGTCATCAAGAATTCCGTCAATTAATATTGTATCATTTGTTGCCATAAATATCTCCTCATATTTTAATCTTTCTTCGGTTTCCGCTTCCTCTTTACATATGAGAAATCCGGAAACAAATCTTTCAATGCTTCTGCAACTTCTTCATTTTCAATCATCTCCTGAACCATCATCTGGTCGTCATCTGCTAAATCAAGAGATACCGAGTAAGATGTATCACTATCTATCGGATTTGCAGGGAAGCGGATTTCTTTCTTGTAGTAATCACTTTCGGTGATTTCTCCGTCATCGAGTTTGTCTCTTAATCTTGCCCAGTACTCAACCATTTTTTTGAATGAATCTAAATCCTCCTGCGGACGAGACCCGGCACTTGGAAGCCGTTCTTCAAACTTTAATACTACTTTGCCATCCTTTATGGTAGGTCGCAATCCATATGCCCATTCCATATCAAATAACACATGGAGTGCACTGAAGATATTTGCTACATCCGGATCTGAAAGTGCAAAGAAGCTGACATTAAGATGATTCGCAATATTAAGCAAAGTTGCTTCGTCGGGATAACGATTTCCTAATTCGTAGTTTCGGATTGTAGACTCATTAAGTCCGCATCGCTCAGCCAATTCCTTTTGGGTAAGTTCGGCTGCGATTCGGAAGTTTCTGATTAAAACGCCTACTCGGCTGGTAAATTTATCGCCCATTACAAAAGCTCCTTCTTTATAAAGCGGATATTCGCAATCCGCGTTGCTACTTGTTCATGAATGCTGCCACTTCGTGGTGGTCAGAAGGGGATAGAATTCCCCTTCTGACACAGGCATCTCCAATAGCTTTGTTCCATATTTCACACGTTAGAAGAAGGAGATTGCCTGTTCAGCATTCAAACTATATACAGTATAACACTAACAGTGCAAAAATGAAATGTTTTTTGATAAATGATATTGACAGTACAGAAATGAACTGTTAATATAATACACAACACAACAGTTCGAAAACGAACTGAATAATAAATGACGAGAGAGGAGGTAGCAGTGTATGGAGAACAAAAGATTTATCAATGTGCAGGATGTGGTGGAAGAGCTTGGAGTCTCGACATCATATGCATATAAGCTCATACGCGAATTAAACGCAGAGCGAGCAGCAGATGGATTTTTGACAATCAAGGGACGAGTCAGCAGACAGTATTTTGATGAACGAATCTATGGAACAACAGATAAGAAAGAGGTGGTTTGATGGCGGTTATTAAGAACCAAAAGACCGGAATGTGGGAGGTCAGGACTTATTACAAGGACTGGACTGGTACACGAAGGCAAAAGACCAAGAGGGGCTTCGCTAAGAAAAGCGATGCCCTTGAATGGGAAAGAGCTTTTAAGTTAAAGGATGAATTGAATATCAATATGAAATTTGCAGATTTTGTGGAACTGTATCTGTCAGATATTCAGCCAAGAATTAAATACAATTCTTACCTGACGAAAAAGCACATTATTGAAACAAAGATTTTGCCATACTTTGGACACAGAAAGTTGAATGAGATTCGTCCGGCGGATGTGATTCAATGGCAGAATGAGATTATGAAGCTCAAGAAGGACAACGGAGAAGCGTATTCTCCGACTTATTTAAAAACCATACACAATCAGTTGAGTGCCATCTTAAATCATGCAGTTAATATGTATGATTTGAAGGATAATGTGGCTCGAAAAGCTGGTTCTATGGGGAAAGAAGAGTCGAAGGAAATTATGTTTTGGACTCAGGAGGAGTATCAGGCATTTATTGAGCAGGTGGCGGACAAGCCAATCTCATATTATGCATTTGAAATTCTGTATTGGACAGGAATTCGTGAAGGAGAACTGCTGGCACTGACACCTAACGATTTTGATTTTACGAAGAAAACACTTCGCATCAATAAATCGTATCAAAGGCTGGAGGGGAAGGATGTAATTACAGATCCGAAGACACCGAAGAGTAATCGAGTGATTGTTATGCCGGATTTTCTTGCTCTTGAAATTGAAGATTTTATCAGTAGATTGGATGGCATTAGAAATGATGATAGGATTTTCACCATTTCAAAGAGTTATTTGCATCACGAGATGGACAGAGGCGCAAAGCTGGCAGGTGTTAAGAGAATCAAGATTCATGGACTCAGGCATTCACACATTTCACTGCTGATTCATATGGGCTATTCGGCACTTGCGATTGCTGAAAGAGTAGGACATGAGGCAGTTGATATCACTTATCATTATGCACATTTATTTCCAACGGTACAGTCAGATATGGCTGTGCATCTAGATTCAGAAAGGGAGGAGCTTATCAATGTCAGAAAAAAATAGAGATGCAAAAAACAGATGGAGAACGGTGACAGTGGCATTTCGCTTGTCACCGGAAGAAAATGAGGAACTTACTAACCGCGTAAAAATGTGCGGGTGCAGGACGAGACAAGAGTATATTATACAAAGCATTCTGCATCAGAAGGTTGTGGCTACAGGCAATCCGCTAATGCTGGTATCATTTCGGCAGAATCTGCAGCACATTGAAGCAGAACTGGAGCGGTTACAAAAAGCGGATGACATGGATTCGGAGCTGCTAACACCAATCAGAACTATGCTGGAGATATTGGAGGCGTTTCGCGAAACGCCTCGTACTCTGGCAGGTATGGAGAGGCTGACAGCCAGTGATGAAGACTAAAAATGTGTTGAATATCGAAAGGAAGCGATTAACATGGGACAGCAAACATTATTTGAAAAAATAGGTGTTCAGTATGAGGAAAGAGACGGATTGTTTTATCCGTTAATCACATTAGATATTAAGGATGATGGTGTGAATGTTGGAAAATACGGGCATATGTGGATGCAATATTTAAAGTCAGAATATCCACAGCGGTATCGGAGTCTGCTACGATTCGGGGAACTGAACCAAAAGGCAGCAGAGGTAAATGAAGTGGCTTATGAATTGCTTGAGGATATTGAAACGGAATGGCTACAAAAGCATAAGCCGAGGAATAAAAATTCTTTTTCAGAAATGTATAAGCTGAGAACGGAAGCAAGGCTGATAGCAGAGGAAGTTGTATTACATGATGTGGTGAATTGTTTTCACTAGATGCAAAGGATGGCATGATACATAGCTCATTTATTCCTACCGGAGCATAGAGATTTTTGTTGTACTTTGGCAGGATAGAGGCAAGTTGTAGACTTCGTATGAAGTGGAGTCGCAGTTGGTAAACAATATGTCGCGTATCCGCGACTATAGCCTCTCCGGCGAGGAGCGCAAAACCCGCTTGCGGGTCTGCATTTTTGATGCCGCAGGTGTCAAAAGTGCTTTTGCGTTACTTTTGACAAAAGTAACAAAACCTTCCCTGGGAAATTTACTGATATGTGCCGTATCCGGCACGAGTACGGATAAGAAGGAGGTGTACGCATACATAGGAAAAGGAGGTAGATTTCAGATGGAAAGAACGATTAGTTTTATGAATGGGGAAGGGTCACTTGGTCATAATACAAGAGCATTTATTGCGGCAAATGTGGATGCAGACAGAACAAAAGATAATATCACTCTTGTGCATGAAGATTTGAAAAAGGTGTATCACAAATTGTTTGATGATTCTCTTAAAAAGTACAATGCCAAGCAGAAACGCAAAGACAGGCAGATTAAGAATTATTATGACAAGATTTCAAGAAGCAAGCAGGAGAAGCTTTTTTATGAAGTCATTGTGCAGATAGGGAACAGAGATGATACCGGCGTGGGCAGTGCTGCGGCTGATACTGCAGTTAAGGCATTACAAGATTATGTGGAGTTATTTATTCGCAGAAATCCACAGCTATATGTATTTGGGGCTTATATTCATATGGATGAAGAGACGCCACATGTGCATATAGATTTTGTACCGTTTTCAACAGATAACAAGAGAGGATTAGAAATAAAAAATTCCCTTAAGGGTGCGCTTGCCTCCAGAGGTTTTGAAAGTGAGGGCAAGGGTAATACCGAATGGCAGCAGTGGTCGGAGGCAGAGAAAGAAGATATTGCCATGATAATGCAGAAATACGGTGTTGGCTGGAAAAAACTGGATACACACAATCCACATTTGTCGGTTTTGGATTATAAAAAGCAGGAGCGTAGCCGGGAAGTCAAAGAATTAGAGCAGGAGCTTGAAGATATCGGTGTTGTAATTGAGTTAAAAGAAGAACGAGAAGCTCAGTTGAACGATGAGATTCATAAACAACAAATGTGTTTGAAAACAGAACGAGAGGAAGCGGAAAAGACCTTAGCGATAGTAACATCCCTGAAAGATAGAATCATGGAAGAAGGGGTTGCACAAGAAAAATATAATAAAGCTTTGGCTGCTGATGGTCAGGAATTGGAAGATATTATTGCAGATAAAAAGAAACAGTTGGCAGATGTGCAGGTAGCACTTAATAAGGCTCGTGCAGTATTTGAGAATGCAAATGAAAAACTGGCTCAGGCAGAGGAAGAATTGTCAGAGGTTAAAAAACTTAGGGATGACCTGATAAAGCAGGGTGAAGGGGATTATTATCTAAAGGAAGAGGTTATTCAGCTGAGGTATGAAAACCAAAATCTGAAAAAAGAAAACAAGGGGCTGCAGGAGAAACTGGATAAGGCGTATGAATTTATGAAAAAGTTTGTGATTGAAGGAAAGTCAATGCTTGATAAGTTTCTGGAGTGGATTGGCGAGAAGGTTAGAGAGGGGAGGGGGAGGTGATACAAAATTAATAGAATTGTTAAGATCTTGTAGTGGAGAAAACCTAGTATTTGTGGTAGAATTATCTTGAGTTTTTGTATACTTTTTTCTAATAGCTGCAAGGACTACACAGAAAAATTGGATGCCGGAGTACAGATTATTGGACTTATTAATATGATATAATTTATATGGCTAAATCTTATGACTTGGGTGGATAGGAGAAGGTATGCGGACAATGTTGTTAAGCTTTAAACCTGAATGGTATAACAGGATTAAAGAAGGAAGCAAGATTTTTGAATATAGAAGAACATTTCCAGATGAAGAAATATTGGCATATATGTATGTGAGTAGTCCAATGAAAATGATAGTGGGAAAGATTCATCTGGGACGAAAAATAGACATCAACACTTGGAAAGAGGAATACAAGGAAGACGCACAGGTGTGTGAAAGGGTAGATGATTTCCTTACAAGACACACATATGCCATGCCTATCTTATCTTTTCGGATGACCAAGGAAATAGACTTGGAAACACTTCGGAAGTTTAATCCGAATTTTGTATGTCCTCAAATGTATTATTATCTGGAAAACTATCCTGAATTGTTTGAGTTTATTAAGAAAAATGCAACAGACATTGGAAAGCCACAAGTTAATTCATTTGAAAACATAGGAAAAGAAGAGATATGTAGAAAACAATACTAGGAGGTCTTGTTATGGGTGATTTTGGTGATGCAGAAAGAAGAATATTAGCATTTATGGCTGAAGGAACAGAGTTCGTGTTCCAAGAGAAGAATTATAAAATAATTCTTTCAGGAAAACCAACATGCCATAAAGGTGAGCCTAAAACAGATATTTATATTTTAGCAGAATCGTCATCTGATAAGGTGGAAATAAAAATATCATATAAAAAAGAAAACGCTGATTTTATTGAGAATAAGATGAGTGCAGATAGAGCAGAGCAATTATTCGGCGAGGACTGGGTAAATATTATTGAGCAATCGACAATGGCTATAAGTGATAGATTTGAAGAAAGAATGCTCATATATAAGAATAAGTTTAAGAGAACGGAAAAGGGCGCTATCACTTTGGGATGGAAGTTTGAGCTTTTAAACAAAAATAGTGGAGATTTATCAGGTAAAATGCTACTTACAGAAGAACAGGTTATTGATGTGTATGCAGGTAGTAATTTGGTAGATGATAAACGAAATGCTATGGTGTCAGGACAGGTTATTGAGAATAGCGGCATAGCCAATTACATATTGATGGATGAAAATGTAAATTCGGCACAAGACGTAATTGATAAAATGGTTCCGATTAAAGAGTATGTGAAGATGCACCCTGATATTTACTTTGCATGTAAGGCATTGAATTATCGTACATTTGCTGGAAAATGGGATGGAGACAGACCACTTTCGGTTCAAGTGTATTGGAATGCTGAAGACAATAAACTTGTTCCCGAATTGGTGTATGATCAGCCATTAACTGTTAAGGGAAATGAAGTGGCGAACAGGTTGTTGCATTATATGAAAAAGCTAAACATTAAAACAACAGACGACATTGATGATGACAATGCCGGGACAGATAGAATAATTTAGAGGTGAAACCATGGCTGTTATTTTAGAAGAAAGAGGGCGTGGCAAATTTAAGCCGGCTCCAGATTATAAAGTGGATGAAGTCAAGGAACTTTTGAATGCTAAAATTGAAGAAGAAAGACAAGCGTTTGCTGATTGTAGTGAAGAAATAGAGTTTGATAAACTCAACTATGATCCGAATAAATGGAACTTGCTGTCATTGTTTTCGGGATGTGGTGGTCTTGATTTAGGATTTGAATTAGCTGGATTAAAAGCCGTTATGGGTGAAGAAGTTATGGAAGCTGCATTTGCTGATAAAAAGGTTTTTGATGAAAACATTAATAATAATGTGTTTAATACGATTTATGTAAACGATATATTTGATGAGGCAAGAGAAACCTATGCACAGAATGCGGGTAAATATATATATATGGACAAAAGCGATATAAGAAAGATAAAGGAGTTTCCTAAGGCGGATATTGTATTAGGAGGTTTCCCTTGTCCGGGTTTTTCTGAGGCTGGACCGAGACTGGTTGATGATAAGAGAAACTTTTTATATTTGCATTTTATTCGTTGTTTGATGCAGAGCAAACCGAAAATTTTTGTGGCTGAGAATGTAAAAGGAATGATGACTCTTGGCAAGGGCGAGGTTTTTAAACAGATTGTTCAGGATTTTGCAGCAGCGGGATATACAATATATCACAAACTTTTAAACTCGGCAGAATATGGTGTGCCACAGATAAGAGAACGAGTGATTTTGGTTGGTGTCAGAAATGATATAGACTTTGAATATGTACATCCAGAACCAACACATGGGTATGGTGTTGAAGGCTTAAAAGAAGTAGTTACGCTTCGTGATGCGATTGGTGATTTGGAAGATAATCCGGGAGATTATTTTACCGGTTCGTATTCGACCATTTTTATGTCACGTAACCGAAAGAAACTTTGGACACAACCAAGTTTTACGATTCAGGCATCTGGTAGACAGGCACCTATCCATCCGGCAGGAGAGCCTATGGTGCATGTAGGTAAAGACAAATATATCTTTAGTGATGGTGAAGAAAACAATAGAAGGCTGTCGGTTAAAGAGATTGCTAGAATACAGACATTCCCTGATTGGTATGAGTTTAGCAGGGGAACAAGTAATAGAAACGATAATGCAAAGTTGGATTTGGTTTATAAGCAAATCGGGAATGCAGTGCCGGTAAGATTGGCATTGGCTGTTGCTGAACCGATTGCAGTGTTTGCAAAGGAACTGTTGGAGAAAGAAAAAGAAGAAGCGGAATATGTTGTTATTCGTAATGTAGGAGAGCAGAAAAGGATGATGGCATAAAAAAGCAATAATTGATTCTGGAAAGGGAAGTGGTGAGAACGTGCAGGATTTTTCAAGTGTAAATATAAAAAATATGATTATTCATAATGTGGGAAATAAAGTTAAAGGTGAATCGTTAGAGATATCAACGGAAATATGTGATGCTAATAATGAAGTAACAAATCAATATTTGAAACAATTCTTTTTTTCTACATTTAAATTTGATGTAACATATAGATTTGTACATGAAACAGATATTGCAATGAATGAAATATATAATTATGTTAAACATATATTTGAAAACCCAAGTGAGTTTTATGAACAATCTGTCAATATTGCTAAACACTTGTATGAAGTGTCAGTGCATCCCAATATAAAAGCAGGAGAATTGTATATAGTTTATTTACAAAATTGCATAATAGATGATAATGTTACTGATGCAATAGGAATTTATAAATCGGAATCTAAGGATTATTATTTGCAAGTAAATAGTAATGGAAAGAGATATGATATTGAATGTCAACAGGGTATTAATCCTAAGAAATTGGATAAAGGTTGTCTTATATTTAATTTGTCAGATTCAAATTATAAGGTATATATTGTGGATAGAAATATTAATGATGCTATGTATTGGAAAAAGAATTTTTTGATGATTGAGGAAGAAAAAAATGAATATACCAATACAGCAAAGGTATTGAAGTCTTGTAAAAAATATATTGCTAAAAAAGAAAATATAGAACCTGAAAAAAGATTGGAACTGATGAACAATTCTGTAGAGTATTTTGAAAATAATGAAGAATTTGATTTGGAAAAATTCACAGAAAAAGTATTTGATAATCAGGAAGAATCGGATAAATTTAAAGTTTATATAGATTCGTATGATGTAGATAACAAATTTAGTATATCGTCGAATGCTGTAACTAAAATTAAGAAGACAATAAAGAAATGCATCAAGTTAGATGATAATGTGGAGATTAAATTTAGTGATACTGTAGATGACATTGATAATCTGATTGAGAAAGGTTACGATAGGGAAAAGAAAAGAAAATACTATAAAATATATTATAATGATGAAGATTAGGAGGGGCAAATATAATGGCCGGTGGTGAAAAAGCGAAAAGTTCGGGCGAATATGGAGAACAAATTGTAAAGAACATTCTTGAGCTGATGGGATGGAACAATGCAAATAGTGGGGTGACGGTACCATGTGTACATAAAGAAAAACATAAAAAGGAAAATTCTAAAGAACCCCAAAAGCATGGAATTGATTATGTCTATACATATAAATCTCAATTAAGGGATGCCACTAAACAAGATGTTTTGGTAAGTGTTAAATGTAGAGATGGGTATCCAGCAACAGATAGCGGAGTGAAAAGTAAATTTAAGGAATTTGTATTGGATTTGGCGTATGCAATGGAGTGCTATCCAGCATGCGAATTAGCCAAGAAAAAGATACCTAATACAGATAAGAAGGTTATATCAGGGCTGATATTTTGGATTGATCGAGGAAGTGAAGATGGTCGCGAAAATGAAAGTGTGATAGACAAAATAGGGAATTTTTATATGAATCAAGAATGTGTGTATGAAACAATAGCATTGGTGGACAACAAAAGGGCACAATTCTTATATCAGTTGTTATCATACACTCGTTCAAAATATGGTAAGGAAAATGTTGAGTTTTTTTATATTGATACGGGATTGAATAATTCTAGTATACAACGCGTATATAGAGGAAAAGAAATGCCATATGAGTATGTTAACTCAAATGTTATCCCATTGGCAATTAGCAATGGTGACGAAAAAAGATTGTTTATTGGTGTTGCGGAATCTTTTTGCAAAGAGTATTTAGAACGTTTGATAGGATTGGCACAGGAATTAACTAGTACATGGACTGCAAAGGTTACAATTGCATTTCCAGATTATAATTCATTTGAACATAGGGAAGCGGTTTTGATGGCAAAAAGTTCTTTTGAAAATGCAGATTTTGTGAACAGTATTGAGGTTATAACATATAAACCAGATTTCAGAGATGAGGTGATTTAATATATGGAAGAAATAAATATAAAAACATTGCTTCCAGTTGGTGAAAAACTAAAACCATTGTTAAGCAAATCATGTATAAGTGAGGCTGATTTGAAGGGGATTTTAGCAGAACGTGGGGTATTTATTGGCGATAATTCTAAACAAATGTCAATTCCTCTTTTGACACTTTCAATAATAAGTCCTAAAGAGTTTGAAAAATTGCAAGAGTTTCAAAAGACCAAAGAAGACAGTGTGAAATTTCGAACCTCTAAAATCGAATCATCAACAACTGAAAATTTAAATGATATAGTGCCACTTTCTTTGATTGAGCCTCAAAAAATAGTAGATGATTCAAGTAATTATACTGTTAATACTGATATGCAATTTACAATGAACTCTGAAAATAATCTTGTTCTAGAATACGAAATTTTGCGAGAGGATATTACAAAAGATTGGGCAAATTGTGAGAGTAAATTTTCAGGAAGAGTTGAAATTGTAAAAGATGAAAAAACAAGAGAAATTACATTTAGAAATGAGTTCACATCATCTGAAACCGAAGCAATTAATCGAAAAGTTGTTAAGGATGTAGTGAAACTTTTAAAGGACAAAGGTGCAGTAGCAACTTCTGATAATGCAACAGAGCTATCTGCTAAAGAATTCAGTAATAATCAACGATTTATGTTTATGCTGTCAATAGCTAATAACAGTCCAAATGGATTTTTAGAGTTTGAAGCAGTGAAAAATATAGAAATAGGACCAGATAGGGAATCAAAACAGCCGTTGCCCGATTCTGCAAAATGGATGAATGGAAGTGTAAAAAATATTATAATTAACAGTGAAAAAGGGGAAACATTAGAGAATGTAGAATACATTTCTGATCCGTCATATCATGATGTGCTAATACTTAGGCAAGTTCAGGCACAGTATAGATTCGAATTTGGAGAAATGAATGGATTTTGCATTATTGAATACGGTTTTCCACATTATTTTAGAAAATATGTAAAAGGAGATGCATTTGAATCTCGTTTGGCAAATATTTATTTTGGCAAAACAAGTAAAAGTCAAAATGTAAAAAATGCAACTAGATTGATATTAGAAGAATTTGAAAAATTATATCAAACGCAATATCATTTGTGCTTGAAAAGATAAAATAGGTATAAGCATATTAGGGATTATATGTTGAGGTGTTGAATTATTGTGCTGACAATAAAATGACAATACAATCTTCATAAAATCCACGCAACAGGTAGAATTCAGACAAAACTCTCGGCGTTCTACTGCAAAAAGCAATCTCGAACACCACAAAACAACTTTACAATTAAGAGTTTGAATAATTCACACAATCACGAGAAACCAGTATTCATGCTGGTTACAAACAAATTTGTTTAGTGATTGGCAACAAAATGGCAACATTTTGTGATTATTCAAGAGATAAAAATTTTATTTCATAACGTATATAAGTAAGTACGTAATCATCTGTACCTTGCCTTTTTAAAAAACATGCCGCCCATCAGGGCGGCACATTTTATTTCTTCTTTTTGGTTCGAAATCCTTCCGGTAATTCATTTGACCATGGCAAAAGCCGATTTAGATCATCCGGCTTTGGAAAAGGTCCCATTTTACGAAGCTCGTCTAATACATAGGAAAGATATACATACGGCTTCAGACCATTCAGCAGGGCTGTTTCTGCGATACTATAAACAACAGCACTGGCATCTGCACCACGGATACTCTTGGCAAACAGCCAATTCCGGCGGCCTACTGCAAAATTTTTGATTGCACGCTCCGCACTATTATTATCAATGCTCAGATGCCCGTCATCCAAGTACCTGCGAAGATAGTTTTCCTGATTCAGCGTATATAAAATGGCATCACCAATAAGGGAAGATCTGTCTACAGAATCTTCCATCGAATGCAGCCATTCAAACAGGGCTTCCACTACTGGACGCGACTGCTTCTGGCGTTCCTGATACCGTTCTTCCGGTGTCTTATCTTTGATCAGTTCCTCTACTTTATACAGGATTCCGATCCTCGTCATTGCCTGATATGCAACTGTTTCTTTCAGCTGCTCCTTTGTGAAATCCTTTTTTAATGCCGTGAGCGCAGCATCAAAACGGCGTCTCGCATGGGTAAAGCATCCTGTTACGGTAATGGAATCGTTCAGTCCATGATACGCCTGGTATCCATCACACGTCAGATATCCATGAAATGTATCTCCAAGGAAGTTTACCGGGTGATATCCGGCACGCGTTCTCTCATAATCAAAGAGAACCATCTGTGGGGATTCACTGTAATGATCTGTCAGATATACCCACATCCAGTTTTGAGATGATCCTTTCTGATCCGGTTCATCAATCACCTGGATCCTGGTTTCATCGCAATGGATGTATCTGCTCTTTAGGAATTCTTCCTTCATCTGCCCATAAAGCAGTCCCAGATACCGGTCTGCACAGCTGATGATCCAGTTTGCCATTGTTTTTGTTGAAAGATTTAAGTCATACCTTGCGAATTCCCGTTCCTGTCTTGCCAGCGGCATGCCATTGACATACTTTGCATTCATGATTCCGGCAACCAGCGAAGGTGTAGCAATGCTTCCCTTGATCAGCGGAAACTCTTTTTCCGGCCGGATCATAGCACCACATTTTGGACAACTGTATACATAGGTTACTTCTTCAGCCACTTCAAAGGTGGAGGGGATGAATTTCAGTCGTTTTACGACTTCTTTTGTGACGACTTTATACTTTGTTCCACAGTCCGGACAATAGCGGTCTTCGCCGGTCAGTTTATATTCGATTGTTTCTGTTACTTCGAAATTAGAAAGATCTTCTTCTTTTTTGCCGGTGCGTTTTTTCCGTTTGTGCGATGGAATCACGATTTCCTCTTCAATCTCAGCCGTATCCGTATCTGCATTGACTTCAGCCTCATTAAACAGATCCGTCTGTTCATATCCATCTGCGTATTTTTCACTGGAAGAACCGAAACGTCTTCTTTGTGCAAGCGCAAGACGGTCTGAAAGCATTGCGTTCATAAATTCCAGTTCTTTCTGCTTGTCTTTCAGAAGCTGTACCTCGGTCTCTTTTTTTCGAACCTGATTCTGCATGATTCTCATAACTTCCATCATGTTTTCACGGCTCATGTTATTCAGCTGTTCCTCTGTAAAAAACGGATCCATCCGGCAATCTCCAAACTTTTATATGATAATTCCAGTATAGCATACAAAGTCCAGCTGTTCGAGAAAAATCAACGTTTTACTGTGTAGGAATATATACCGATATCCACGAGTATTTCGTGCTTTTTGCGAATTGACAAATCCGTTCTTTATACAACAATCTTTGGATGTCTTTCTTCAAAAGCTCCCTTCGGAGTAAGTGAAAGACCATCGCACAGCCAATGCATTTCTTTCAGGGTCACTTTCTGTAATTCATCCGGAGTATCCGGCCAGTGAAAGGAATCCTTGTCAAGCCTCTTCATCAGAATCCAGAAACCGGATCCGTCCCATTGCAGAATCTTAATAGAAGTCCGCCTGCGGTTGCAGAACGCAAACATGCAGCGCGAATAGGGATCAAGTTTGAATTTTAGCTTGATAATTGCAGCCAGTCCGTGATAGCTTTTTCTCAGATCGGTAGCTCCACAGGCAAGGTAAACGGTTGTGCCACCTGCCAGATCAAGCATGATCTTTCAGCCCCTGGATCAGAACACGAAAAAGTTCCGGCGGGCATTCAGGCATCACTTCAATCCGAATAGCGTTTGTGATAAAAATGCGGACTGGAGACGGGCTGATGTTCAAAGTCCCATTCTTTGAAATTTCCGTTTCCGTTGGCATTTTTGCAAAAATCATATCTGTATCCGATTGTCCGTCCAATGTTTTCAGCTTGTGCATCCAGTAATTCATTGTAGAGACTGGAACGTGATGTTCCTGACACCATGTTTTGCAAGTCTGCCCACTGAATTGAAATTCATGGATTCGTTCAGACCACAGCGTGATTTTTTCATCTGTTTTCATAATGATACAGTTTCCTTTCTTTGTTATGAAAAGAGTGTATCAGAAAAATATAGTTGCTGACAGATACGAATGATTACGTACTTACGATTATAAAATTGAAGGATTTTTTGAATATGTAGTACCGCCGCTGGAAGGATTCTGGTGGCAGGGTGAGCAGCATCCTGTGGATGCTGAGATGCGAACTGACCGAACCGACAGGCGAGAAAATGTCAAAGGAATTGATTATAGCAACAAAGATACATTTAATTGGATTTCTGTTATTCGTTTGCCTGATTTTATAACCGAAAAAGATTTTGCATGGGCGGTACAAACAGCAACCAAGAAGAAAAAAATAGATTGTTCACCGGCAGAGTTTTTAACGATTGATGAGGGGCTTTGCGTCCAGATTATGCATCAAGGTTCATTTGATTCGGAACCTGCAACAGTAGCTTTGCTGGAGGATTATTTGAAGGAGCAGGGCTATGAGAATAATATAAATGAACAGCGTTTACACCATGAGATTTATATGTCCGATGCAAGAAAGGTTGCTCCTGAAAAATGGAAAACTGTAATTAGACATCCAATCAAGAAAGTATAGAGGCAAATTGCATTGAGTGAGATTAGAGAATGAAACGAAAGTAATATAGTGGATATACAGATAGAGCAGCCGAGAGGCTGCTTTTTGTTTTTGTGAATGAACATTAGATCTCAATATTAATATTTTTTATGAAAAAAAGTTGCATAAAAAATATTTAATGATATAATAATGATAAGTAAATAGGAAAAGTGACTTGGAGGAATGAGCCATGATTATAGAGGTAAGAGCAAAAAACTGTTATGCATTTGAGGATGATATTACATTTTCAATGAAAGCAGATATGCGAAATAAAAAATTTGGAGCAAATGTTCACAAAGAGAATAATTTTAATGTCCTTAAAACGGTAGGAATATATGGGCCAAACAATGCCGGTAAAACATGTCTGATCAAGTGCATTAGGGCAATAAGAAATGTACTTTTAAATAAGAAGAATGGACTGATGCCAAATATATTTACGGATAGTGATGTATGCGAGTTAGGTGTTACATTTATGGCATCTGGAAGAAAGTTTTCTTATGATTTTAAGTACGACGCAGAAAAAGAAGAATATATATATGAGTCATTTTCGGAGATATTTAAAGATCAGTACAACAATGAAAAGGAAGCTTGTTGGTTGAAAAAAGATACTGTTAGTGAAGTATACGAGTGTATTGATGAATCTGTTCAGACTATGATTTCTGTTGTATCGAAGAATAATTTGTTATGCTATGTGGTAGATACAAGTAAATTCGAACATATCAACGAGATGAAGCAGATTCTTGTCGGATTTGCAGAAAAAATTGATATCATCAATATGAATAACATACCTATGCAGCACACGATTGAACTAATGAAGAATAAGAATCAGTTACAGCAAAAGGTTGTTGAGTTCATAAAAAATGCTGACTTATATATGGATAATTTTGAATATGTGGATATGGATAAGATACAACTGAAAACTGGTGAAGGTGACGAAAAGCCAGATGAGAAAGTGCTTGATATTCCAGAGAACATTATGGATCAAATCAGATTGGTATCCACATATAAAGGAGTCCATGTACCAAGTATGATGTTTGATTCTACAG
Organism: Roseburia intestinalis L1-82; assembly: GCF_900537995.1. Lineage (NCBI taxonomy): Bacteria > Bacillati > Bacillota > Clostridia > Lachnospirales > Lachnospiraceae > Roseburia > Roseburia intestinalis. Next base: position 686,012 of record NZ_LR027880.1, read on the forward strand.
GAACAAAGAAAATTGCCGCTATGGCCAGCTATGTAATCGAAGCACTTGAACAGGGCAGAATTTTAGTCGTGGATGAGTTGGATAGCAGTATTCATTTTAAGCTTACCAGGGCAATTGTTGCCATGTTTAATAATGAATTAAATACAAGTGCACAGATGATATTTACAGTACATGATATAAATCTTATGGATTGCAAGAGAATGTTCCGAAAGGAGCAGATTTGGTTTGTTCATAAGGATGAAGAAGGTGTGTATGTATATTCACTTGCAGATTTTACAGCACAGCAGGGAGTGCGAGATACGACAGATGTTATGGAAAAATATAGGAAAGGTGCACTTGGAGCTTTACCTGATCCAGAATTGATTAACTCTTTGCTTAGCATTAAAAGCGGTGTAAAGGGGGGTGATGCCGATGCCAAATAAGCTCCCTAGTATACTGTATCATTGATATTTAATTAATTTTATGGTCTGACAAACCGTTTCATGATATACTAAAAAGAAACGGCGGTGATTTTAGATGGCAAGACCAAAAAAATATAATATTTCATTAACGGATGACGAACTCAAGGAACTAAAATCTGTTATGCGTAAAAAGCAAACAACCAAAACTGTTCGAAACAGATGCCAGATTATCATTGATCTAGATGAGGCACACGGTAAAGTTCTTACCCATGCACAGTCTGCCAAAACAAATTGTGTATGTATGGCTACTATCATGAATACTGTAAAGCTTTATTCCGAAAAAGGCATTCAGGGTATCCGTACAATGAACCGGAATGTCAATTCTGATAATGCACGCAGAAAATTTGATGGGCGTGCTGAGGCTCGTATTATTGAAATTGCGTGCAGTCCTGCACCGGAAGGACATTCCCGCTGGACACTCCGTCTGCTGGAAGAACAGGCAAAAATTGTACTTGATGTTCCAGTCAGTAAAGATACCATCGGCAGGGCTTTAAAAAAAATAAACTTCGACCTCACATGAATGATTACTGGTGTATTCCGTCAAAAGAAGATGCTGATTTTGTAGCCTGCATGGAAGATGTCCTTGATGTTTATGAACTCCCATATGACCCGATGTACCCTGTTGTCTGTATGGATGAAAAGCCATACCAGCTTTTGGATGATGTAAGGCAGCCACTGCCTGTTCGTCCGGGTGACAACCAGAAAACGGATTCCGAATATAAGAGGAATGGCACCTGCAGCATATTTGCTTTTGTTGAACCACTTGGCGGCAGACACCATGTGGGTGTCCATGAACACTGTACTGCAATTGACTGGGCAATGGAAATCAAATATCTGTCAGATGAAATGTTTCCAGATGCAAAGAAAATCATACTGGTAATGGACAATCTAAACACCCATAAAGCTGCTTCACTTTATAAAGCCTTTCCACCATCAGAAGCAAGAAGGATCATAAAACGACTGAAAATCCACTATACGCCTAAACATGGAAGTTGGCTTGACATGGCAGAAATTGAGCTGAATGTAATGACACGCCAATGTCTTTCGCGTCGAATATCCACCCTTGACAAACTTAAATGTGAGTTATCAGCATGGGAAATGGAACGTAATCGGGATACAGCTAAGATACAGTGGCATTTCCAAACAGGGGATGCACGGGAAAAACTGATATCACTGTATCCGACACTATCATCTGTCACTTTTTAATTAAAGTGGCAGATATACTAAATTTCAATGATGCAGTACACTAGTGTATTGGCACATTGATTTTTAGCATTACAACAACTTCCTATTCGGAAGCTGTTGTAAACCTAGGATACAATGAACTCAACTTCACTCTTGCATCGGCAGTTCGGAACTGCCAATTAACTTTTGCTGCGACTGTATTACGCTCGACTTCCCACGCAGCTAACTCTCCACGAAGTTTTGCAATGTTTTCAATCCTTCGTGACAAACACTGTCTGGTCATTACATTCAGTTCTATTTCTGCAATGTCAAGCCAGCTTCCATGTTTGGGTGTATAGTGAATTTCCAAACGCTTGATAATTCGTCTTGCCTCATCTGCTGGATACCTTTTATACAAGGACGCCGTTTTATGGGTGTTAAGGTTATCCATAACAAGAATTACTTTTTCTGCATCAGGATACATGACATCAACGAGATATTTTATCTCTTCTGCCCAGTCAAAGGCAGTACGTTGTTCTCGCACGCTGACATGATGAGTGCCTCCAAGCGGTTCGACAAAAGCAAATATGCTGCAGGTACCATTCCTGACATATTCCGAATCTGTTTTCTGATTGTCACCCGGACGCATGGGCAGTGGTTTCCTTGCATCGCCCAGTAACTGGTAAGGCTTTTCGTCCATGCATACAACTGGTCTTTCAGGATTGTATGGGAGTTCATATACATCAAGGACATCTTCCATACATGCTATAAATTCGGCATCATCTTTTTTGGGGATGCACCAGTAGTCGTTTTTGTGAGGTCGAAGTTTGTTTTTTTTAAGGCTCTTCGGATTGCCTCACGGCTGACCGGAGTATCAAGAACAATTTTTGATTTCTCTTCCAGCAGCCGGATGGTCCACCTTGAATGTCCTTCCGGCACCGGACCACAGGCAAGTTCAATGATACGGGCTTCAGCACGTCCATCGAGCACACGCCTTGCATTATCAGAATTAACATTACGCTTAAACTCAGTTACTGCATCAATACCACCCTCAAAATATTTTTTCACAGTATTGGTTACTGTTGCCAGACATACACCATTTGATTTTGCAGACTGCTCATGAGTCAATACTTTTCCGTGGGACTCATCCAGGTCAATAATAATCTGGCATCTGCATCGGATTGTTTTGGATGTTTTATTTTTTCGGATGACAGATTTAAATTCTTTTAATTCATCATCCGTAAGTTTGATTTTGTACTTTTTTGGTCTTGCCATAGGATATCACCGCCGTTTCTTTTATTGTACCATAAAACGGCAATAACAGCCAGAAATATTTAACTAAATATCAATATGTCAGTACACTAGGTTTTTTGATAACCATAAAATCTGTATTATTTGTGAAGGTAATGAGGAATATGAGTATCTAAATCGATTAAAGAATTTAAAAGTATGGAACGGGCAATATGATATTTCATTGGTAAATGCCGGTGGAAATGGTAATATCCCGGCAAGGTATCAGGATCGATATCAAAATGGAGCAGATGAACTTGTGCTTGTGTTCTGTGATACGGAAAAGAAACCTCACGAGCAGTATGAGGACATTAAACGCAAAATTAATGAGTTTCATGGTGTGGATAGTGCAGCGAATGAAGTGATTATGTTTGGTAATCCTTGTACGATGCAGATTATATCTAAGCACTGGACCGATGAAAAACTGAAATCTCCGGCAAAACCAGTGAATGCTCCCTTGATAAAGGAATATACCGGAGTAGAGAATTACAAATGTAGAGCAGACCAGATTCAGAAAGTTATGGAACATGTTACTGCGGAGAATTACAAGGATATGAGTCAACGAGTGAGAAAACTGGATTCGGATGATTCTGTTACTGGAAGCAGTAATTTTGGAAAGTTCATAAAGCTGTTTGAGAGTGATGACAGTGGGTGGATTGAGGAGATTAATGAACAAATAGAGTAGTATAAGGAGAGTACAAAAGTTATATTATGAACAAAGTGAATGTGATAAAACAAAATTTGGAGTTCATAGGTAAAACGTGGATGAAGTGTATTGGCACATTTGCAAGTATATTATCGCTTTTCTTTTTGTTTTGGACTTGGGATGATATACGCATTACGTCAACGCAATATAAATGTGTGATAATAATATTATTATGTGTGCTTGCACTCATACTTGCAATCCTATGGACGTGTATTTTTAGGAGAACAAAGACAATTTGGGAAAGTTCATCTGGGAAAATAAAAGTATGTTATTCTGATATTATGAAAGATGGGTTTGACAAAAGGAACAAGGAAGAAAAGTTATTTGTAATTCCAGTTAATTCATGTTTTGACACTATTGTAGATGAAGATATATCAACATGTTCAAAGCCATTGGTATCACCTAATTCGTTACATGGAAGATGGATAAAAACAATGGTTAATAAGGGATTTACTATAGAAGAAATAGACAACAAGATACATAATTGCTTGAAAATGCAAAATTTAGTGCCCAAAAGTATTATTGCTGACGAAGATAAGGAACGTGGGAAAAGAGAAGTATATGAGTTAGGTACAGTGGCGATGATTAGGGGAAATAACAATAGTACCTTTTTGTTACTTGCAATTTCGGAATACGATAAAGATAATATCGCTCATACTTCTGTCGATGATTTAGAAATGTGCATAAAGTCACTTCTTAATTTTTACGATCAACATGGTCAAGGGCATAGATTGGTAATTCCATTGATGGGAACAAACCTTTCGAGAGCAGGATTGTCACATAATGATTCACTGAGAGTAATAACATCGTTATTTCAATTGTATGGAGATAAAATACATGGAGAAGTTGATGTTGTTATATATAAAGGAGATAAAGATAAAGTAACATTAGACATATAGTAAAGGAGGAATTTAATATGTCATATCAAAATGCAAATTATAGTGCGTTTTATGTTTCGGAACCATTTAGCGAAAGTAATTTAGGGGCAAATTCAACACATGATTTTGTTTACTACAATATGCTAAGAATGTGGAAAGGGGAGGATAATAGTTTTCCCTTTAATGATGCACATGATAAGACATATAATGTGCGAGATGGTAGTGATTGGGAAAAGACTCTTAAGCCTAGACTTCATACAAGACTTGACAATTCTAAGAACATTATTTTATTTTTAAGTTCCATTACTGCCAATAGTCATGCATTGAGGGAGGAAATGAATTATGGAATAGGTACAAAAGGTTTACCGGTAATTGTAATTTATCCAGATTACGACAAGAAGTCAGATATAGTTGATAGTAATGGAAATTTTAAGAAGCAAATTAAAGATTTGTGGGATAAGTTGCCGGCTTTTCGTGATAATATGTCCTCGGTAGCTACATTGCATATTCCATGCACTAAGAGCGTTATTATATCAGCATTGAATAATGAAGATTTTATGGTAAATACAATGGCAGATGCAAAAAAATATTACTATAAACCATAAACAATGACATTTTGAAAATAACGAAACTTGTAGTTATTGCAAAATGCTTGCAAAAAGTTCCGAAACGGCAAAGAATATGTAGAATTTTAAGAATAATCATACCAAATATAGATGTTTATAATTTGATTAGATACAATATATAGTTGCCGAAATCGAGTTTGAATAATTAACATAAATCCACAACTCCTTATCATGAGGAAATCCCAGAAAGTTAGACTTTTATTGAAACGGCTTCGGCCGTCTCGTTTTTTATGCAACTAAAAAATGGAGTCTATACTGGACAGAGTTCATCCATCCTAGGGGATTGCTTCCATCTTTGTGTCAAAAACATTGAAATCTGGTGTACTAATAAAAATGAAATTTTCTAAATAAAAATGGACAGAATAGAATTGCTTGCCACTGTTCCGGAGAACTATATCTATAGCAGAGAGGAAGAAATAAAAGATATAGAAACGATCATAGAATGGAAATAATCGTTGTAAAGTAGATATCCTAAGATAATAGACAAGTCAAATGGTAGTATGTGTACTACGGTTTGACTTGTTTTGACTATACAAAACTTTTTTATTTGTAAAGGATTGTGATAGGATGAGCTGGATAATGAAAGAATTGATTTGGATTTCTGTTGGGTTCCATTAGAAGATTTAAAGAAAGGTACAAAGGTATATCCTTTGGAATTGATACCATATATCCTTGAGCAAGGGAAAGAAATTATAACTTAAGGAATTTGAATCAGATTCCCATTTGAAAACTGGTTGATCAGAGTCACCGTCAATCAATGTAAAATGCTGTTCCGGCCCCCATGGCGTAAGATAGAGGATATCGGGGAATACGCGGAAACACTTGGATTCGAAGAGGAAAGTTATTTAGATCTGTTTCAGGCAGTGATGGAGCTTGATAAGAAATACAGAGTGCCGGTTCTGTTATTTTATTATGAAAGATATTCCACGGCAGAAATCGCATCAATATTAAAAATACCGGAAAAAACGGTCAGTACCAGACTATTTCGCGCAAAGGCAAAATTAAAAAATTATCTGAAGGAGGAGTAAAAATATGACAGATGAAGAAAAATTTCAAAAGACATTTGATAAGCTGCATGCTTCTCCGGACGTATTGACGGAGGTGCTGAAAATGACAGCAAAAGAACAGGTCGTTCCAATGAAAAAGAAACGTTTTACACCGAAAGCAGCTGCAGCAATAGCAGCAGTGGTACTTGCAGCTGGATCTGGAAGTGCGGCATATGCAATGGATGTTGGCGGCATCCAGAGAATTGTGCAGGTGTGGATTCACGGAGATCAGACAGATGCAATATTTAACGTAGAGAATGGGAAACTATACCCTTGACTATAAAGATGCAGATGGAAATGACGTCAGCCAGGGCGGTG